>NZ_CP005190.1 GCF_001563285.1 Sphingobium sp. MI1205 | reverse complement strand
TGTCTCCTGATAATCTCGCAACGAAATATCGCTGAAATCGGGCAGCGTAAAAAACATCTCAAATTGGACACGGCGGCCGCCTACGACCGTCGCGGTTGACCCGCTGGTTTGGTCCGTCATGCCTCGTCCCACGCGCGGGAGGAACTAGACAACTGATTGAAAACAAACGATAAATAGCCAATTCTCAGAGTGGCGAAATCGCTGCTTTCCCAGGTGGCTTTAACCGACATTACCGGCCGGTCTCTTTAAAATCTTGGCCCGTTCGATCAGCGGCCTTAGTGCCTCAAGAATGTCGTCCGCAGAGAGATCTGTGGGGTTAATTGTAATTGTGAGTCCCCGGGCTCGATCGCGGTCAACCTGACCAATCGCCGAGCCGTTCGCCTCGATCGCGGTCTTCTGCACTCGGCCAGCCCGGCTCGTCGTCGCCTTAATGAGGCGAGCCACTACATCGGCGCCACTTATCGGCTCCTCATCCCCGGATTGCCGAAAGCTCTGTTCGGCGGCAATTTCCTGTGCAGCAGCTATCATCTTTTCACGCAATGCCGGATTGCGGAGCGCGGGAAGGAGCTTATCGCCATGGCGAACCTGTAGGTCCATCGGCGAATGGAATGCGCTGATGATTGATTGCGGAATTTCCGTGAGCCCAATGTAACGAGACAGCATCGACTTAGAGAGCTTCACCCGGTCAGCGAGGCGGGCCTGAACGCCGTCGTAGTAAGCTTCGACTGCTGCCTTGTAGTTCGAGCCCCGCTCGAGATCGGAGATGTCCTCGCGCTCGCGATTTTCGATATCGGCGAGCCTGAAAGCGGCCTCATCATCGAGATCTTCGATGATCGCGACTAGCTCGATATCGGGATAGTGGTTGGCATTCAGCCAGGAAATCGCCCAGTGTCGCCGCGTCCCGATGACCAACTCATATTCGAGCGCGGCCTTCTTCGTCCGACGAACGACTACGGGGATCCGGTTGCCGTTCTCCGCCTGAATTGAATCGATGAGGCTGCGAACGCGGTCTTCGGTGAGCAGCGCATAGTCGCGCGCATTGCCCGGCCAAATCGAGCATTCCGATGGTTTCAGCCGGATTGTCGGGCGCTTCACCATTCGAGCAGCTTCTGTAAAGCCCTCAAGCCGGCGCGCAGTGAACGTGCGCGCCCCTCCGGTTTGCGTTGTTTCGACCTCAGGTGCGAGCTCGGGCCCCGGCGTCGCAAGCGCTTCACCGATGAGAGACCGCCGACTCACGCTGCGACGCTCGCTACGGTATCATTGGCGTGCTTCGAAATGCTTTGCGAAGGCCACTGCTCTCGGATTTGCTGAAGGACCTCGTGGAATACCGCATCGAGATTGTCACGGCACCGCTGATAGGTGGCATGCGCAGCGGAAGGCTTGCTTTCATAGATCGAGCGGAACGCCTGCGTCGCGTTCTTGATCTCCTCGGATGCCAAAATGGGCTGGCTCAGGAGGAAGTTCGCGTAGGTCGCTTGCATCATCTTCCACATGTCGGCCTCACCAGGCTTACTCGGTGTGTAGGTCGAGCACACCACTCGAATAAAGCCGTAATCGACAGGTGTGTCATTCTCTTCAAGAATTTCGATATTGTCTGCAATTGTATCCATAAAATGGATCGTCGATAGGTAATCGAGCTGCCGTGCGGGAACAGGCACTAGGAGGCCAGTTGCAGCCGCCATCACGTTCAAGCCCAGGAAGCCCATAGCTGGGGGCGGGTCGAGCAAGATAACGTCGAAGTCTTTAGTAACGCTTTGGATGCCAATGCGCAGCCGTTGCAGGCCCTCTCGGACAGCCTGACCGCCTTCACGCAACGTAGCGGTCAAGTCCCACTCTGCATCTTGGAGTCCCAGACTAGATGGGACTATCTTAATCGTCGGCCATGCGGTCTCGTGAATTGCTTCGCGGAAATCATCAAAGGTGCTTCGCGGTGACAAAAAGTTGCCGAGGGTCTTCTCCTCATCGAAGAGTGTCTCCGGTTGAATGTCGAACATTGTGGTCGTTGACGCCTGCGGGTCACAGTCGATAACGAGGACGCTGTATCCATGCAGCGCTAGATAGTCCGCGAAATGCTTGGTGATCGTGCTCTTGCCCACGCCCCCTTTGAAGTTTTGGACAGCGACCACGACAGCGTCTTCATCTATCGCTTTGCCGGGATGGATGTGTAGCGCTTCACGGATCTTGGTCAGGTCCTCAAGCGTGTAGTAACGACGTCCGTTGCCAAGCTGCTTTGGCGGGGCGAGCCTTCCCTCCTTCTCCGCCTTTGCCAGCGCTTCGGGCGTGCGTCCAACCAGCTCCGCTGCCGCGGTAGGCCCAAACGTGAGGTCCAGAACCTTGCGATCCGTGGGCTTAAACACGACCGACTTTACTCTGTCGCGCATCATCTCACACGAGCGGGTCATCGTCCGAAGCGTGTTTACCGTATATGACATGCTCGAGAACCTCCCATCGGATCCAGCCACGTAGACCCGGTTGGTGTTCCATGCCATAAAAACGGATCGAAAGTCAAACTGACCCAACAATCGCGCGCAAATACCTAATCGCTTCTTTCCGGAGCAAGTTCGAGAGGGTAGGCGTGCAATCGGTCAATCGAGCCCCAACTGACATGCTAAGGCTCCACACATGTTTTGCCGAAATGGTGGCAAAGCGGGGCGGCTTGCTCGGGCGGGATGGGGGCCCCCGAACTGCCGTCTATTCAAACGCATCTTGCGCGCGTTCGAAGAGAGCGACGCATGGTTTGTTTTCAAAGCGCGACGTATAGAAAATGCCGTCCACCGCCGTCGCACGGTGGATTGGCCGCTTATTTCCCAAGTGCGTGCATAAGGCCGCGCCGCGCAGGTCCGCGAAAGAGAGACCCAGACTAGACACGCCTGCGAGGTCCTGGCGAAAGATCTCAGAACGTTCCTGAAAGATCGAACGACGATCGAAACTGTGCCCGATCGGGTGCTGAAGGATGCGTTGCGACGCGTACAGCACGCTGAGGAACATAAGCGTGACAACTCATCGGAGAGGAGACGCCCCTCACTCGCCCGACTGAAAGCGATAGCGGAACACAGCTCAGGATTGCTGCATTGCGTGGCCGGTCATCAGGCGGCATATGCCGCCAGCGATGGATGAGAATATGACCGCGTTGATTCTGCGCGTTATCGAGCGTGCACCACAATGGTTGCGCCATGATCTGGAATCGAAAGATGCCAGCGTGCGTCGGCGTGCCGAGGAAACCCTGGCAGCGATGATCGCTGATGCTCTGGGTAACGGGACGGCTGAGAACTCGGTGGAATAGAGCAGGGAGGTTCGCTCTGGCGCCATGTGGAGGCTCAGCCCAGCATTCCCGCCACTCTCGTTCGGCACATAGGGAAGCGGTTTCCGCGTTCCAGATCAAGCGATGTTAGGGAAGTTTACAGAAATTCCCTAACCTGACATAACATCGCTATGGATGCTCGAAGGAACCCCTTTGCGCCTGGCGCTGGAACTCCCCTCCTGAGCTTGCTGGGCGCGGTGCGCTGCTGGAGCGCAACGCGGTTGCGCTCGATCGCATCCGCATGGGCCGGTCGGCGCGACCAAGCATTTTGTATGGTTTGCGGGGCGTCGGGAAGACCGTGCTGCTCTCGACTATGCGGGACGCAGCCGAATCAGAAGGCATGACGATTGTCGCCATCGAGGCGCCAGAAAATCGATCGCTCCCCGGTATTCTCGTGCCTGCGCTTCGGGCCGCCCTGTTGCGCCTCGACCGACTGAAACAGGCGTCAGCGGGGGTGAAGCGGGCGCTTCAGGCGCTTGCTGGCTTTGCCAAGCTCAAGGTCAAATATGATGACCTGGAGGTGGCGTTGGATTTCGAACCCGAGCCGGGCCTCGCCGACAGCGGCGACCTTGAGGCGGATCTGGCAGACCTGATCGTGGCCGTGGGCGAAGCGGCCAAGGAACGAAAGAGCGCCGTCATTCTGGTGATCGATGAGCTACAATATGTGCCGGAGGAGCAACTGGCCGCCCTGATCAGCGCGCTGCATCGTGCCAATCAAAAACAGCTTCCCGTAACGATGCTGGCAGCCGGCCTGCCGCAGCTGTTGGGACAAATGGGTCGGGCAAAATCCTATGCTGAGCGCCTGTTCGAATTTGTCGCCGTTGGGCCACTCGACGATGAGGCGGCTCGCGAGGCTATTCGCTTGCCGATCGAGCGCGAAGAGGAGTCGATCGACGATGACGCTCTCGATGAGATCATCGCGCAAACCAAAGGCTATCCCTACTTCCTCCAGGAATGGGGGAAACATGGCTGGGATGTCGCGGACCCATCGCCCATTACCGCCCAGGACATCGCGGCTGCCACCAAGGGTGCCCTCGCTGAACTGGACGCCAGTTTCTTCCGCGTGCGCTTCGACAGGCTAACGCCTGGAGAAAAGCGCTACCTTCGTGCAATGGCGAGCCTTGGCCCAGGTCCGCATCGCTCGGGTGATGTGGCAGATGCCATGGGAGTGAAGGTATCCAGCGTCGCACCGACCCGGAACAGCTTGATCGCCAAAGGAATGTTATACAGCCCCGCACATGGCGACACGGCATTTACCGTGCCGCTCTTCGACACTTACATGCGACGCGTCATGCCGGAAACTCCCCTGTGAAAACGATTGCACGCCAGCATGCCACCAGGGCCCGGTTTGCGACTGGCATTGGGACCTTGTGCTCGGTCCGCTTCGGAGGACCGAAGTGAGGAAACCGGACATTCCAGTGGTGAGGAGCCATATCCGCCTTGCATCCAAAATCGGTTATTCCACGAACCGAGCAGCACTGCCGGAAGTTGCTGTTATTTCATTTGATAAAATCGAATGGTTTCCCACCAGCACACGGGTTGCAGCGTCTATGGGGCACGCGACCGCCCCGAATCCAGCTTCTTCCCGACGCCCCGCTTGATTGCGAAGAAGGCCTAAAACGTTGCCCACTACACCGAGATGCCAGCGGACGGGCATTTCGCCGAATTCGGGGGGGCGACACCCATCCTCGCGGATTTGCGGATTTCATTGCGAATTTCACATAAAATTCGCCGCGCTGTGCAGCCTCGCTTGGCGAAGCGCGTCTTTTGCCCTAATTCCATGACGTTGGCGGAATGACACGCCATAGCTTGTTATCGCTTCGTCTGGGGAGACGGGGCCCAGGGGGATATAGTGGCGGCAACGATCAAATCGATCCACATCGAGAATTTCCGTTCAATTAAGTCGATCGACGCTGATCTTTCCCAGCTCGCAATTTTCGTCGGACGGAACGACTGCGGGAAGTCCAATATCCTGCGTGCGCTCAATCTCTTTTTCAACGGCGAGACGAACCCTGGTGTCGAGTTTGCCTTCAGCGAGGACTACAACTTCTTTGCGCCGGTTCGGGTCCGAAAGGCGAGGGAAGTTGTTGTCAGCGTAGAGATCGCGCTGCCGGAGACGTATCACGCGACCAATGGACACGTGATCATCTGGACGAAGCGCTGGCGCGAAGACGGATTGTGGAGCGAGGAATATGACTACCACGGCCAGCGCATCACCAAGGGCAAGCGCGGTCAGGAGATCCGCGAGGATGTGAAGATCCCGGAGAAGTCGAACGTCCATGCGCTTCTGCGCAAGATCGAGTTCGAATATGTCCCGGCTATCAAGGATTCCGAATATTTCGACGACCTGCGAGGACGGATCTACGGGATCATCTCCGAGGTGGCGGCACGCACATTCCATGAATCCAGCACCGCCTTCGAGCAGTCGATAGGCGACCATCTGAACGAACTAACCGCCAGCATATCGGCGTCCTTGGGTTTCGACACCCGTCTGGCACTTCCGCGGGACCTGTATCACATTTTCGAGAGACTCGACTTCCTTAGTGGCGAGAAGTCGGTGTCGCTGAACAACCGCGGTGACGGTATCAAGGCCCGGCACATCCCATTGATCCTTCGGTTCATGGCGGAGAAGAAGGCCGCGCTGCAGAAGCGTGGCGGGCAACCGATCAGCAGCATATGGGCATATGAGGAGCCTGAGAATAATCTGGAGATCGGGAGCGCGGTGCAACTCGCGGATGAACTGCACGCCTTAGCGCGTTCGGGAACGGCGCAGATTCTCCTCACAACCCATTCTCCGGCATTTTATGATCTCGGTCAGCGGGAGGACGAGATCGCTCTGAACTTCGTGACCCGAACAACCGACGCTGAGGGCACCCTCGCAAAGACGGACGTAAAGGGCATCGATGAGAGCCTTGGCACTCTGGCCATGCTTGCACCCCGCATTTCGGAAATGGTCGCGCAAGTCCGCCAGCAGGAGGAAGCGAACGCTGTCGCCGCGCAGTTGGCGCAGGAGAACTGTCCGCGCATCTTCGTGGAAGGGGAGAGCGATAGGCTTATTCTTGCTAGGGCGCTGCAACTTTACTTCCCGACTGCGGTCGGCCAGGTTCGTTTCGAGACGAAGCGGGACGGGGCCGGTCACACCTACGTGATCGACATGCTGCTCGGCTGGCGTTCGCAGCACAAGCACCACCCAGAAAGGCCGAAGGCGGTTGGCATCGTCGACGGTGACGCTAGCCAGGAGAAGGCGGATTTCAACGCGCAGCCGGACAATGTGAAATCCGCGAAGTGCTTCGTTTACCCTGTGCCTGCGAACCTTCGTGCTGCCAAGGCTGCCCATTTCAACGTCCATGCTTCCTTGGAGACGCTGTATCCGGTTGCGGTGTGGACGGACGCAGGTGCCAAGAACCGCCTCGCAAAGCGTGATCCCGGGAAGGTGTGCCATCCAGATCTGGTGAATCGAATTCTTCTCGGTGAGACAACATTCGAGGAGCAGCTTCACCTAGATTGGGCCTATCTTGTGCGTCATGACTTCAAACCGGATCACAAGATCACGACGGCGCAACGGATTTGTCAGCAGAGCGATGAGGACTGTCGGGTAACCTTGGCAAGTTTCGAGCCGCTGATCCGCGAAACATTGACGTTCCTGGGAATCGAAATAGCGCCTGAAGTCGCAGACTGATGGCGCGGGGCTTCAATCGCAGAGATTGAAGTTGGCGGGCTCGCCATCCCGCGCGCTGTAAAGTCGGTGGCATTCTTGTGTTGCTGCTTTGCTGGGGGGCGCTTGGCGCGCCCCGGCGCAGCGTTCGCCGCAAGTTGCGGTGTCTCAATCATGTCTTGATCCTGCCGGCTGAGGCCGCCAAGTTTTTGCTCATGTATCAAGATTACAAACCACTCAGAAATTTCCTGCGGGGCTTTGACCTCTGGTCGGGGCTTGGTTGCGTCTATCATTATCTGCAATTCATCCAGTTTGAACATGCACTTCCAGAACAGCTCAAAAATGACCGGCTACGACTTGGCAAGAGTCCGATAGACGCGGGCTTGTTTCCCCATCTTGTCGAATTGCTGGCGCGTGAGCTGGTGCTCAATGCAGAGCACAGGGGCGGTAAGTCTTTTTCGACCGGCCCTTTGGCATTCGAGGCCATGCGAATGATCCATCAGCTCGACGATCGTCTATGGGGCAGGCATGTTTCACGCAGCGACGATATCATGCTCCAGCTTTCGCGGATCGCGTTCAAGCAGTTTCCTTGGCAAAATCGGCTGTCCAACACCAAGCTCGGCCGATATCGCGCCCTTTACGGCCATCGGCTCGTCGAACCCATGGTCAAGAATGTCCTTGGATTGAGCGCGGATGAGCTTTTGCAGATTGTGCTTCTTTTGACTGAGGAGATGCTGCACCGGCCAACTCCCGCTTTTCTTTTCATGCGTGGGGCCGAGCCGTCCCTGCAGGCGTCGGTCGACGCCCTCATCGAGCGCATAGCCTTGTCTTCGGTAGAGCTTCGAGCCCAAACCGCAGAACGATCACAGTATGACGTCAACTGGGCCTACAGCTTCAATCCTTTGCGGGCCTATCCGCTGGTCCACGCCGGTAACGTCCATTCTCTTTTGTGCCCAGCACCGGCTTTGTTGATTGCCCGGCTGACGGACGGGATATCGTTTGACCTCATGAAAGCCGATACGCAATTCGGCAATGCGATTGGGGCGGCTTTCGAGGCATATGTAGGCTTGGCCATGACGAAGATCGGTGGAGATCGCTTCGCTCTCATCAAAGAAGCGCGCTGGGGACGACCTCAACGCCGGAGCGTAGATTGGATCGCGTCTGACAAAAGCGCCTGCCTATTTATCGAGTGTAAGGTTGGCCGCCTCGACATAGCATCGCAGACCGAACTCTGCGTCGACCCTCCCTTCGTCGACGCGATCAAGCGGATCGCGGAGGGCATCGGGCAACTTTATGCGACGCTGCGCGAAGCGCTGGCAGGTGGATATCCGCATTGGTCCCCGGACGGCAAGCCAATCCATCCCTTGCTGGTGACCTTCCATGAATGGTTCTTTTTTGGCCCCTTCTTCTACAATCATCTCGACCGTCTCGTGGATGGGGAGTTCAAGAAGCGGGGACTCGATCTGATGTTGCTGACTCAATACCCATTTGCAGTCTGCTCGATAGAGGAATTGGAGGGAATAACGAGTGCTTGCCGGGAGCATGGAATTGATCGGGTCATGGCGATGAAGAACAGGCCAGAGCATCGCTTTTCGCTGATGCGCGGGTTTCTGGGTGAGCATTTTCCCGGAAGCTTGCATGATGCGGAAGCCAAGATGGATGATGCCATGGACGCGGTTGTGGAGGCTAAGACCAGGGTGATGGGTTAGCCGACGACATCCGTTTTACAAATATGGGCGAGCATGGCATCGGCCACTAAACTTCGCAGGGTGGATACCATAATTCTGCCGAACAAAGGATATACTGGCGGCATCACCGCGTCTCTATGGCGACCTCGGTTTGGGCTTCAATCTGCTGATTGATTTCTATCCAGAGGTCTTGCTCGATATCGCCGCCGTCGATCGTGACGACCAGGCTATATGCCATACTGCCGTTATTGCGTTCTCGATCCTTGGTTTACTTCCACCAGCCGCCGACGGGAAAAACCGCTAGAGTATCCGTGATGATCAAGCTGGAGATTGCGTCCAGCATCGATCGGCTTTGAGCAGGGCGTTCGCGGTGACGACGAGCTTTCGCATGACGGCGGTGATGGCGATCTTGGCGGGCTTCCCGGCAGTAACGAGCTGCTGATATTTTGCCTTGCGATCGGGATTGTACCGGCCGGCGATGAGGGCCGGCATATAGAGAGCCTGCCGCACGTTGGCGCGTCCGCCACGGATGAAGCTCTTGCCTTTCCATTGTCCGGACTGTCGAGCGACGGGGGCGAGACCGGCGAGGGATGCGGCCTGCTTATTCTCGAGGCTGCCGAGTTCGGGCATGGTGGCGATGAGCTGGTTGGCGGTCAGCGTTCCGACGCCGGCGATGCTGGTGAGGATCTCATGCCGGCGGGCGAGCGCGGCATCGGCGGCGATCAGGTTGGCGATCTCGGTATCGAGCGCCTCGATATGCCGATCGATCTGCTCGAGCCGCTGCCGGCACTGGCGCTTGAGGAAGGCGATGGTGAGGTTCTTCTCGCGATTCTTGAGCGCGGTGCGATCGCGCACGAGGCCGTCTCGGGCATTGATGAGCTCCGCCATCTGCGCCTGCTGTGCGCTTCGAGCGGGTCTGACCGGCGGCTGCAAGGTGGCCGCCATACGGGCCAGCAACATGGCATCGATGCGATCGGTCTTGGCCAGAGTGCCAGTCGCCTGGGCGAAGCGCCGGGCGCGCTCTGGGTTGAGCTTAACGCAGGGCCAGTCGGCCAGAGCCGCCTCCAGCGCTCGATGGTAGGTTGCGGTTGCCTCATAGGCGATCCGCTCGACCGGCCATTGTCGCAGCCAGGCGATCAGCGCCTTGTGGCCCTTGGCGGTGTTGGCGAACTGTCGCTCGGCGCCGACAGGGTGGACATGGCAGTCGAGGCTCGCTTTGGAGATGTCGATGCCGATCGTCTGTGGTAGATTGTCGCTCATCTTTTCCGCTATCCCATGCTTGTGATCCGGGTCCAAAACCCCGGTATCCGTTCGGGCCTGATGGAAAAGAAAGGGGCGATCCTACTCTAGCCCGGTCCCACAACGACCGGCGTTTTCACGATCCGTCCCCTTCCGCCCGGGCCGGGGTGGCCACCCCGGCCCGGGCAATCCAGCATGGCCCAAACGGACCGCAATGTCATAAGACAAGCCTAGGCGGACCTCTTAGCATGAATGTCGTGTAGAAGAAGCGGTAATCCGCGAGCCCGTATTATGGCAGCAGAAACGAAGAGCGGTCGGTCCGCACCTGATGAGTGAAAAGTGGCCGCTGGGCGTCTGGGAAGGGTCGTGGATACGGCGAACACATCAGATGACGGGTGCCGGGCGTTTTCTAAAACTAGCGCCCACATCAACTATAGCTCTATCGTCGCACTGGGCCGAATAGACGGAGGACAAGATAAATAAGGATAGCGGGCACTATCCAATAGAGCAGCACCAACAAGATGCTGTCGGGATGGGGAACAAGCACTCCAATTCCGTACGCGTTTTTGCGCAGGAAATCATCTGTGGAAAGGATCAGTCCAGTCATGCCCGTGAACCCAAAAAAGCTTAAAATATAAGACAGTCGTCGCTCACGCGATGCCCGTTCATCTACATCTTGTTCCTTCCGGATACGCTGAATATCTCTTGTCTGTTCATCGAGCGCTTCGAGCGCCGACTGATAAGCTTGTTTCAAGCGCGACGTGCCGCGCAACTGTTCCATCGCCTCAAAGACGTCGCGTTCGGTATCGTACCGAAACGGGTTCACATATCGATGCTGGTCGAACCTCCTGAAGGCATCAAGGCGCGTGTCGTTGATCAGCTGTTCGGCTTTTTCAAGCTCAGTCCGCGGCCTGACTTCCTCTGAAGGCACCTGTCGGGGTAACCTGTCGGCCACCGCTTGCAGCCACAGCCACCCTGCCTGTACGATCGATTTGCAAAGCGGCTGCATGGCATGGCAAATCGCGAGCACAGGGGCGATAGGTGCCAAAACCACGGTTTTGCGATACGTCGCCGCGCATTGCTCGGTAGTTTCCGGTTCAGGGGCTGCCGGTATCAATTTCATCACTTCGCTTATGGCCTCAAAGGTCGCCCTCTCTTGCGACCGTGTGAGCGCCTCATTGTGCATCGAAAGCACATGAATGAGAAACGCATAAGGACAGGTGCCGATGAAGTCGTTACCAACCTCAAGCGTGCGGGAGCGTGGCACATAAGTGATCATTGAACGCGGATTGGCGTAGCGAATAAAAAAACCTTCCGCCTCCTGCTCCTCGGATTTTGGGTAAATGGGATCCAGGCTGTCGAGAACTTCTGAGGCCTCCTGGTTCATGAAATCCATGATGTTCTGGTTAAACCCGGCGAGGAACAGGTAGCACAACCGGTCGGCAGCGTTCGGGAGCCCTGTTATGCGGCGCCTGATTGACCGCAGCCCCGGCGATGCCGGGAACGGATGTGCCGTCGTGATCTCGCACCCGGCGTCTGGCTGGTGGATGCGGGTCCAATACTGGTCATCCAGCACATACCTGCCATCTTCGCCCCGCACATTCTCTATCAACGACGGATAGCCTATGAAATTGTCGTCGAGCACTCGCGCGCTACGGCCGACCAGCTTGCCCCCACGGCGCGGCTGGATGAGCTCGAAGAGCGCTTTGTCGTGAATGAAGAAACATGACCTGCTGTCTGCGCACCGGAGCCCCGGCACCTCGATTGAGTCTCCGGTTTCGATGAGCCTGTCAAAAAGATCATGGGACTGACCGATTACACCGGCTGGTTCCTGGCCACATGTCTGAGATACGACCGCATTGGTCCCTTGTTTCTTCGGTTCGTCAGTCCAGTTGAACGGACGATAGATTTCTGGGAGCCTTGCCGCCGCATCGTCATTAAACCGATGGCGCAGGAAGCGCCAAAAGGGCTCGTCGTTCACGAGAACGCCAACCAGGCGATCCGTCGTGCAATCACCTGCCTCGCAACTCCCGCCCAGCGCTGGATCAAACTCTTTTGGCCAGGCAAGTTTTTGGAGCAGCGACATCATGTAGAAGCTGACGGGGGGGCCGCTCTTGAGTTCCTGTTTAAGCGTCTCAGCATAACAATGTGCAAAGCCTGCATGCCAGGAAAGCGATCCGTTTCCATGCACGTACCAGAAGCTTCGAAATTTGAAGGTACGCGTTAGATTCTTGACGGGCTCAACAATGAAGGTCTTGCCTTCGGTCATCCACTCGATCCTGTCCGGAACGGTGAGCGAAACATCTCGCGCCTCGAGGCCTGCAAAAAGAAAATCATCGATCTTGCCCAATCGAGACCGGTCCGCGACGTCGTTGAACAGGGGATCGATCGCCTGTCGAAGTGCTTTCGTTTCATCGTCTATACAGCTTTTGCAATTCACGACGGGCTGACCGACTTCATGGGGTAGTAGCCCTCGGCGAAGCCAGCTCACGAACATTTCAGACGATTCTGAGAGCTTGGTAGTATGTTTGGCTAACGTGTCGACTGCGATATAAAAGGACAATGTCCAGTAGATGGTTTGATCCTTGGCGGGCTCGCGTCCTGTCTGGTTGGTTGCCGCCATCTGATTTCTCGCTTGCCGCTCACTTTGCCCATCAGCTTTTCCGTGCGAATTCTCGTATCGGTATTCCCCGCGGCGGCTGACGCATGCCACGCAATCGTTCGAGAGCAGATTCCATCGCGATCAGCGGGACAGTGGCACCTTGTTCCGCCATCTTGGCCAACAATGCCAACTGGGGCGCCGCCGCTGGATCAAACGCCGGATTACCGCCCTTCAGCACTGAAATACCGAAGAAGCTCTCAAGGTGACCGCGAAAATAGCCTGCGTCAATTGCCCATAAGGGGAAGCTGACGGCCGCATAGGCTAGGCTCTCATCCGGTTCTTGTTGAACGGACAAAGCAGGCTGAACGTAAGGGAAGTCGATGAGCGTCGCTCCAAGTCGCGCCCATAAAGCCATCCGGTCAACTTGGTCGATACCAGAATGGGCGGTGTCAGCGGCGTAGTTCTCAAGCGACATTGCCAGTGGATCATTCTGTTCGATGAATATTGCGGGCCAGCTGGCCTCGTCTGGTAGTCCGACCGAGCGGTTCGCCAGTATTGCAACGGCACTGAGCAAGCGGCGTGACAAGCCCTGACCGCGCGCGGCTTCCTCAACGAATAAATAGTTAAGCGCTACGGCCACTTCCGGGTGGCCTTCAGGCACGTCAGTCATCTTGGTAGCGAGAAAATTGGCGCCGCCGAGCAGGTGCGATTGTCCATTTTCGATGATCAGGACCAGTTCACGATGGAAGCGGCCGAACCGTCGGCGACACTCTGGGTTGAGTGCCAAGCATGTTTTAAAGCCATTCAGTTCTTCGCGCTCATCAGGTAACAGAAAGGCCTGATCATACCCTGCAAAGAACCGCGCAAGCACCAGAGAGTCGGGTCGCTCGGTAGCCTTAACCTGGAGGTCAGAGCCTATCGTCAGATCCCAAGTGCAGTCGTCTGCGAAGTCATCAAAAGGTATTGTCATCCCTCTTCCATCCGTCTGACATACCGCGCTCTCGCTAATGATCCTAGCTAATCGCGGGGGCGGACGACAGTGGGATATCTCATTACCAATGATTCACCCTAGGATTTCCAACAAGCTACCGGAAGCGCAGCGGCAGCGTCCAGAAAGCTGGGCATAGGGCTGGCGTTGTTCTTGCGGCTCGCCTTGCTGTCCGCAATAGCCGGGCTGGTAGGGCTAACCAGCCCCGTATTTGACCTGGGTATCGGGCGCGCTCGGCGCAAATGGTAAGCCGGTCTTCGAAACTGCATTTTCGTCGCGCGATCTCATCCTGATCGCCGGCGGGCTGTTTCTGGTGTGGAAGGCCACAAAGGAGATCCATCACAACGTCGATCCGCATCCGGTCGAAGGTGTGTTTGACACCGCTCGTGTCACCTTGGGTTTCGGCGCGGCGATCGCCCAGATCCTCCTCCTTGATCTCGTGTTCTCGGTCGATTCGATCCTCACTGCCGTCGGCATGACCGAACATCTGCCGATCATGGTTATCGCCGTGGTGACTGCAGTGCTGTTGATGCTGCTTGCCGCGGACCCGCTGGCCAACTTCATCAACCGCAATCCCACGGTGGTGATACTGGCGCTAGGATTTTTGCTGATGATTGGTACGGTGCTCATCGCGGACGGCTTCGGCGTGCATGTGCCAAAGGGCTATATCTATGCCGCCATGGCCTTCTCCGCAGGTATTGAAGCGCTAAATATCTGGTCGCGCAGGCGTCGGGAGGCGGTACTCTTGCCGAACCGAGAATATCTGGATGCCGAGCTTAGCCGTCGAACTCGCCGAACCCCGGTTGATGATCGGCTAGTCCAGGCCGGTATCGCCGAGGAAGCATTCGGCCGTAGCGGGCCACGAATAGAAGGCGGCCCGTCCGGATTTGAGCATAGACAATCCGCGACTGAACGTCGTGTAAGGGTCGGCTTCGCAAGAACAGAGGTTGCAGATCCCCCACTGCTTCTAACAAACCAGAACCCATACCGCTTCACAGCGAAGCCTCCGTCAACCTGAGCACACGACAGATCCCGCCCCTCCACAGAGCAACTGGCGACGGCGCGGCCATAATGGTCGGTATCGACCTGCCGGCATTCCGCGATCGCGCGCCCCGGAAAAGCGACGTCAGAAGGCCATTTCCTCAAGGATCATACAAATTTGGGCCGCTCGTTAGGCGCCTGAAAGCGATCACCTCTTCATATAAAGTGAGCGTCGATCGGACCAGCCATCGCGCTCGACCCATGCCGTCCGATCGATTTGCGCAGGCGCCAGGACGCACCATTTATTTGATTGCGGGGCCTGTTCCGGCCCCCTGGCGCAAGGGCCAGACCGTCTACGCCGCTGCGCGGCTTCGCTTGGTGGTCGCGGCGGTCTCCCCATCCTTCCTGCGCTACCGCGCCGTGCAGGACGGGTGATCCCCCTCCGCCCCGACCAGCCCTCAAATGCGCCATTCCCCGACCCGCTTCGCCAGCAGGCAGAAGCCGATGGCGCGCCATCGCCTTCGGCTCCATTTTCAGAAAGGGAACAGACGATATGACCAACGAACGCACGAACCCGGCGGACAAGACATCGATCATCGCCGCGCTCAATGACGCTGTTCGCCACAACATTCATAAGGCGCAGGGCTACAACCAGATCGTCATCACTCCCGGGATTAGCGCCATGATTGGCGATGCCACCCAATGGACCGCCTATCGCCGCCAGCGCGCGCTGCTCCGTCTGGTCATGGAATATGATGAATTCTCAGAAGGCAACGATCCGCACGGCGAACGCGATTTCGGTTCCTTCGAATGGGAAGGAACCCGCTGCTATTGGAAAATCGATTATTACGATCCCAAGCTTGAATGGGGGTCCAACGATCCCGCCGATCCTGCGCAGACGGCCCGCGTCCTCACCATCCTGCGCGCCGACGAATATTGATACGACCGGGCAGCGAGGCGGCTCCGCCCGTCTCGCTGCACAGAAGCAGGGCAGGGGCGCTATGTCGCGCAAAATGGCGGCGCGCCCGCCGCAAGCGACGGGCGCGCCGGTGCCTTTGTCGAGTTCTCAGGAAGGGGAGGGGCCTGCGCCGACCAGTCCGAGCGAGACGGCGTTGGCCGCAGGTGCAGCGGAGGTCAGTGTGTCCCGGAGATCGTCGCGCGACAACATGGTCAGCCACTGGCGGCCATAGCTTCGCGCGACCGTGAAGAAGACCTGCCCATGGCATCCGACCATAGTGCAACGATCGAGCTGGTCGACAGGGGAGGCGCTCGGACCGAACCTGAAGGCCTGGATCGAGGGATCGACCCGCAATTGGATGCCGCAGCTTGGGCATCGCGAGCGGACGAGCGCGTTTGACCGGGCTAGATTGTTCCAGGTGGCGGCCCAATGCGGGAAGATGAGGTCGATGCTGCTCGTCATGGCGCGATGATAAGGGCCTGATCGCGCATCCACAAGCGGAGGCGGCTGCGCCGCCGTGCACCTGTCCCTTGTTGGGGCCTGTTCCGGCCCCCTGGCGCAAGGGCCTGGCCGTCGGCGCCGCTATGCAGCGCCGCTTGGTGGACGCGGCGGTTTCCCCGTCCTTCCTGCGCTTCGCTCCGTGCAGGCCGGGCGATCCCCCTCCGCCGCGACCAGCCCTCAAATGCGCCATTCCCCGACCCGCTTCGCCGAGAATCAGGTGGGGCTAGTCCGTGAACGCTTCTTCACGCCCCGGTTGCGGTTCAAGAGCTACGCCGAGATGAACGCATGGCTCGAGGATCGCTGTGTCGCGCGATCGAAGCACGCTGCACATCCCGAGTTGAAGGACCGGACGGTCTGGGAAGTGTTCGAGACTGCGGATCGTCCCGCCCTGATCGCCTATCGGGGGCCGTTCGATGGCTTCCATGCCCTCCCTGCGTCAGTATCGAAGACGCTGCTGGTGCGGTTCGACTATAATAAATACTCGGTGCATGCGGCGGCAGCGGGGCGCCCGGTGGAAATCCATGCCTATGCCGATCGCATCGTTATCCGGCAGGAAGGCGAGATAGTGGGCGAACATGCCCGCCGGTTCGGTCGTGACCAGACGATCTATGATCCCTGGCATTACGTCCCGGTACTGGCAAGAAAGCCCGGCGCACTGCGTAACGGCGCGCCGTTCAAGGACTGGTCGCTTCCTCCAGCAATCGAGCGGGTGCGCCGCCGCCTTGGCGGCCATGCTGATGGCGATCGCCAGATGGTCGGCATCCTGACGGCGGTCATCAGCGATGGACTTGATGCGGTCGAAGCCGCCTGCGCCGAGGCGTTGGCCGGCGGCACCGTCAGCCGCGATGTCGTGCTCAACATCCTGACCCGTCAGCGTCAGCCATTGGCGCCGCTGACTATCGCTACGCCCGAGGCGCTCCGGCTCCATCACGAGCCCGTCGCCGACTGCGCCCGTTACGATAGCCTGAGGAGGTTCTATGGAACGTCATGAGATCTTGGAGATGATGGGGACACTCAAGCTTGCGGGCATGCGCCACGCCTATGACGAGGTGATCGCCGATGCGGTGAAGCGACAGCATGGCCCAAGTCGTGTGGTCGGTGATCTGCTGAAGGCCGAGATCGACGAAAAACAGGCGCGCTCAATCAAATATCAGATGACGATCGCCAAGCTGCCGCTGGCCAAAGAAATTACGGCGTTTGACTTTGCAGGAACCCCGATCAACGAGGGGCTGGTGCGCGATCTGGCCACCGGCGCCTTCCTGGCCAACCAGCGCAATGCTGTACTTGTCGGAGGAACGGGGACCGGGAAAACCCACCTTGCCATCGCGATCGGTCGCTCCTGCGTGCGCACCGGCGCCAGGGTCAGATATTATAACACCATCGACCTGGTGAACCGGCTCGAAGCCGAAACCCGCGCCGGAAAAGCGGGGCGCATTGCCGACCACCTGTCCCGGCTCGATCTGGTGATCCTCGACGAACTGGGCTATCTGCCGTTCGCGCTGTCGGGAGGGCAGTTGCTGTTCCACCTCGTCAGCCGGCTCTATGAACAGACCTCCATCATGGTGACCACCAACCTTGCGTTCGGCGAATGGCCCTCGGTGTTCGGCGACGCCAAGATGACCACCGCGCTGCTCGACCGGCTCACGCATCATTGCGACATTATCGAGACCGGCAACGAGAGCTGGCGCTTCAAGAACCGCGAAGCCGCCTGAAAGCCCCGATGAAACGCCATCGGCATGGGGGTGAGCCGGCTGCGGGCTACGCCCGCCACCGCCTCACCCCCCATGCCGACAATCCTCGCTCACCATTAGGGGGTCAATGTTGGACGCTTATCGAGGGTGAATATCCGGTGCCGATTGACACTGACGGAAGAGAAGCTGACGACAGCAAACCGCCTGTTCAAGTTCATCGGTATGGACGCGTATCGCGCTGCCGGTGGCACAATCACTGGCGATCTCTTCGCGCAAGAGGGCTAGGGCTATGCCGACGATCCTGAACTCGCCGAGCGACTGGCCGATGAAAAGCTCGATCAGCTTGCCGATGTGGCGAGGGCCGAGGGCTGGGGCGATGTGATCGCCGCCATGGAGACACCCTATAACAGCTATAGCTGGAACCGCCTCTATACCGACGTGGCGAACCGCACCTATAGCGAGGCGGAGCAGGCGTTGATGGATGAGCTGAGCGCAAAGCGCGAAGCACGGCTTGCCGAGCTAGGAGCCGACAATGATCCCGCTTTTGACACCGAGAGCGACGACCTGCTGATTGAGCTCGAGGAAGAAATCGTGCGCCCCGGCACGGTCGAGCGCCTCTACTCCGCGGAGGCAAGAGCATCGGGTCGCCTACTTATCGTCCTCAACCATCAGGGCGGCATCAATCGCAGCGCCTGCAGCATCAAGGCGCAGCGCGCTGCACCCTGCGACGGTGACGGTCTCCATTCCGCCAATTTCCTCGATTGTTCAACCACTTAGGTGGTGGGTATTGATGTCGATCCTTACCTCGGTCCGTACTTTCGCGGCGGATTAATACGAACTGCTGCGACCAACCGAATGAATTTTGCGACGTGAAGAAGTAGGTAGCCCATGAGCCGCGCTTGCCGCAGGCGAGCAACGAGAAATTACCGCGGGCCCCGGTATTGGGAAGCGTGCGCAGCAAAGGGCCGCCTACGCAGCTTTATCGCGGTCAGGAAGAAGGCTAGCCTTGCACGAGCCAATCTTCGGCTTCGCTGTAGTTCAGGAACACCTTCGCCCTAGCATCATCGATTATGCGATTTGCCTGAAACTTTAGAAGGGTCGACGAGAGCAGGATTGCATATCGATCACTCTCGTGATCCAGGTATTTGATGGGAGGGTCTATACGTTCTGCAATATCCAGAGGCTGGACTGGAGCATCTCGCACATCCCCCAAGATTTTCACATCGCTAAACCGGCGCCTTGCCTCGTCAACATGGGTACGCGTTTGGCCATTAAAGGCCAGAGCCGCTTCGACCGTGAAGACACTCTCCATTTTGAATTTGACTATTCCACGTGTACCATCAATTTTGAACTCAAACACGCTCTCTCTCCCCCAGTCATTATTAATGGTCGCGCGACACACGTCTTGCCATCTGATGCCACGATGCGGTCCTGTCTCATGACCGGACCTTGTTTTCGCCCAATTGGCACAGCGCTACGCGCGCGCAGGATGCGCCTCTCCCTTCGCAAAGCGCAAGTGCGTTAGCCGCCCTGGAGGCAGTCACCCCCTCAGGTGACAGCGGCTCCCATACTCGGCGGCTATTAAGGGTAGCGAACCCCAAGAGAGGGGCGTTTAGGGGAGGATCTGGAATGAAACACCGGCTTCATGTGTCAGCAGCGATCATTGGCTTGACCGCCTCGTCGATGTTCGCGAGCACGCAAGCGAACGCGCAAGCGAATGATGCGTCCACTCAGGCGCAACAGCCGGCAACCGATGACTCTGGTCTCGGTGAGATCATTGTCACCGCGCAGAAGCGTGAACAGAGGCTCAACGACGTCGGTGTCAGTGTTTCGGTTGCTTCCAGCACGCAGCTACAAAGTGCAGGAGTGGTCGACGCCACCGACCTGGGAGCGATCGTTCCCGGGTTTACGGCTTCCACCAGCGTGTTCGGGCCGCCGGTATTCTCGCTGCGCGGCGTGAACTTCAACTCGTTCCAGGCATCAGCGCCGCCGACCGTGAGTTCCTACGTCGACGAAGCTGCTATACCCTATCCCGTGATGGGTCAGGCCCTGTTCCTCGACGTCGAGCGGGTCGAAGTTCTCAAGGGCCCCCAAGGCACGCTCTTCGGCCAAAACGCGACGGGCGGTTCCATCAACGTTATCGCCGCGAAGCCGACGTCGCATCTCTCCGCCGGTTTCCGCGTGGACGTGAACCACTGGGGCGAGACCAACGCGGAAGGGTTCGTAAGCGGCCCGCTGTCCGATACCCTGCGTGCCCGCGTCGCTGTGCAAACCACCCAGTTCGGTGGATGGCAGCATGGCTATTATCTCAACGATCAGAAGAACGGCGACCAGAACAAGGTTGCAGGCCGGCTGCTGCTCGACTGGACTCCCACCGACCGGCTCAAGATCTCGGTCAACCTGAACGCGGCCAAGGACCGTAGTGAGCAGCAGCAGGCGCAGGCATTCCTGATCCAGCCGGTCAATCCGGCCGCAGCGTCCGCGCAGCCGTTTTTGCAGTATCGCAATCATCTGCCGACCAACGCCCGGGATGCCGACTTCGACACGGGATATGATACCCGGGCCGACAACTACACGTATCAGGGCGTCCTCCGGGCCGATTACGACGTTACGGATCAGCTGACGTTCACCTCGATCACAAACTATCTGAAGACCCGCTTCCGCTCGCCGCACGATCAGGACGGCACAGCCGTTCCGATGCAGCCTGCGACCGCGAAGGCTGATATCAAGTCGATCAATCAGGAAATTCGCCTCGCTGGCAATTATAAGGACATTGGGCTCAACTTTGTCCTGGGTGCAAGCTATGGCAAGGACGACATCACCGAGGGCGTCGCCAATGCCTACACCGGCTACACCGGGTTCCCCCCAAACTCTCCGGCCGAGTGGAAATATGACCTGACACAGCGCGCTGCCGCCGTCTTCGGCAGCGTGGACTATGAAGTGATCAAGGGCGTGACGCTGACCGCCGGAGCGCGCTACACCGAGACGAAGCAGACGATCAACGGTTGCACCTTCGACAAGGGTGGGACGCCCGGGATCCGCGGTGTCTCCCAGGCGATTGTCGGCGCGATCAATCCAGCCTTGGCGGCCGCCTATGTATCCGGAGGATGTATAACGATCGATGACGGTGGACCCGCTCCAACCTTCTTGCCGATCTTTGCGGACGGTCAGCAGAAAGAGCATAACGTAGCTTGGCGGGGCGCGATCAACTATAAGGTAAACCAAGACTTTCTGCTTTATGGCTCGGTCAGCCGGGGGTTCAAGGCAGGAACGTTCCCCGTGATCGTCAACCTGTTCAATTCCGTCATCCAGCCGGTGAAACAGGAAAAGCTCACCTCCTATGAGGTCGGCGCGAAGCTGACGCTGTTCGACAATCATGTCCAACTCAACGCCTCTGCCTTTCACTATGACTATGTGAACAAGCAGTTCTTCTCGTTCTTGCCGGTGCTGCAGGGTGCGCTCGTGACCGCAACCCTCGTCAATATTCCCAAATCGACCGTTGACGGCGCGGACATCGATATTACGGCTCAGTTTGGGGGGCTGCGTCTGAGCGGCGGCGCTACGTACATCAAAACCAAGGTAAAGAATTATATTGGTTTCGATTTTGCCGGTCGCCCAGTCGACTTTTCGGGCAAGGAGTTCAATTACGCACCGCCCTGGTCGGCCAACCTCGATGCAGAATATAGGTTCGAGACTGGGGGTGATTTGACGCCATTCGTCGGAGGTACGGTCACGTACCGCGACAAGACCTATGCGGATCTTGGCGAAAATCCCGACTTCGTAATGCCTTCCTACACCTTGTTGGATGCAAGGCTCGGCCTGGAATCTGTCCACGGATGGCGGGTGAGCGTCTATGGTCGCAACCTGACCAACAAATATTACTGGAATTCCGTCGCTTCGTCGGGCGACGGTGCCGTCCGCTTCACTGGCGAGCCGCGGACGTTCGGGGCGAACTTCAGCTATCGGTTTTAATCTGAGATGAGGGAGGTCGATCCGAGCTTGGCCTCCCCGGCAGAGGATATCGCATGAACGCCGAAACATTCCGCGGCGACGTCGCGATCGTAACCGGCGCGGCAAGCGGCATTGGAGCCGCGACGGCAAAAATGTTCGCTACGCTCAACGCCAAAGTGATCTTGACCGATATCGATCAGGCGCGAGGAACCCAGGTCGCGAAGGAAATTGGCGAGGCAGCACGTTTCGTCGCGCACGATGTCAGCAACGGGTGCGATTGGAAAACGGTCGTCTCCGTCGCTGAAGACAGTTTTGGACCCGTTTCCATACTGGTGAACAACGCCGGCGTGGCTCCGGCTCCCACGCCTCTGCAGGAGCTGAACGAGGCCGATTATCGGCGAGTGATCGAAATCAATCAATTGTCCTGTTTTCTCGGCATGAAGGCGGTAGCGCCTTCGATGATCAATCGGGGGAGTGGCGCGATCGTCAATGTGTCGTCGGTCGCCGGCCTAAAGGCCGAGCGCGGCGCGATCGCCTATACTGCTAGCAAGTTTGCGGTGACGGGGATGACCAAGGTCGCAGCGCTCGATCTTGCTCGTGACAACATCAGGGTGAATTCTGTGCATCCGGGCCTTGTGGATACGCCCATGGTTCGCCCCGAGGGCGGAGATGCCGCTTTTGCGCCGATCCTCCAATTCGCGTCGGGCCTGCCGATCCCGCGGCCCGGTACGGCTGACGAGATCGCCAATGTCATCGTGTTCCTGGCGTCAAAATCCGCGAGTTTTCTGACCGGGGGAAGCTATGCTGCGGACGGCGGGTGGACCCTGTGACAAGCGGGAAATCGCCCATCCAGCCCAGGCTAGTCGGCAAGGTCGCCGTGGTCACCGGCGGCGCGCAAGGAATTGGCGCGGCCACCGTTCGGCGCCTCGTCTCCGAAGGGGCTCGCGTCGCATGCATCGACCTCGACAACAGCGTCCAAGGTGTCGCCGAGGCGATCGGAGGTGGCACATTTGCCCTCATCGGTGATGTCAGTGAAGAGGTAATTCTTCGCGAGGCAGTCCTGGAAGTAGAGCGGCGTTGGGGCCGGCTCGATATTTTGGTCAACAACGCCGGAATAGATGGTAAACCTGCTTTACTCGCGGAAGGGACAAGGCAGGATTTCGATCGCGTGATCGCTGTCAATCTGCGCGCATCCTGGCACGCGATGAAGTTCGTGCTGCCGGGGATGATCGCTCGCGGTGGTGGATCCATCGTGAATATCGCGTCTGCCGCAGCGCTGGTCGGGTTTGAAACCCTCTCGATATATGCGGCCTCCAAGGCCGCCGTCGTCGGCATGACCCGCTCGGCGGCGCTTGAATATGGCCGCCACAACGTCCGCGTGAACGCACTTTGCCCAGGCGGCGTTCTCACCCCATTGGCTCTATCGTTCATGGACGAGGGAACGACCGCGGCATGGGCCGACAAGCACGCGCTAAAGAGGTTTGCCGAGCCCGATGAAATCGCGGCTGCCGTGGCATTTCTCGCCAGTGACGACGCTTCCTTCATCACTGGAGCCGCCATACCGGTCGATGGTGGGATGACCGCCCATTAAACCCCGATTTTCGAGAGGACAGGAGCAATGCCAACGGTTCGCGCACGTCGGATTATAAACGCACCCGTAGCCGAAATTTGGCAAGCGATCCGTGACTTCGGCACACATTCCCGGTGGATTGAGCATCACCCCGAAATAACCCTCGAAGGCGGCGACGGACTGACGATCGGTGTAAAGCGGCGGGTTACATATGGCGATGGCTCTTATTTCGATGAAGTGCTCACCGGCGCCGACGATCGCAACTGGGTACAGGAATATGATGTCGTCGGGGATTTGCCATTGCCCGTTTACAATGTCTTCGGGGCCATGCAGCTCTACCCAGTCAACAGCGAAGGGCCGACCCTGGTCGAGCGCAGGCTGACTTATGATACGCCGCTGCCGGAGGTAGAGGCGCGTGCCTTCGAAGTGAGCCGATTGACGCTGCTTGCGAGTAGCCTCGACGGGCTCGCTGCCCTTTTCGAATAAGATCGAGGACATACCGGATGCAAATCCCTTCATCTCCATATGATTTGGCCCCCGAGCTGTTGACGGACATTGTCAGGCAGGTGGTGCCTGGCGCTGCCATCGACGCCGTCACGATCGTCAAATCGCATGAATATGGCGATGGCGACGTATCGACCTCGGCGCGCGCCACTGCGCGGCTAAGCTATTCCGATCAATCTCCGGCGGACTTGCCGCGCGACGTCATCCTGAAGCTATCGTTCGATCCGCGCAAGAAAGGCACCGATGCCTGGTATTGCCAGCTCGACGGCCTGTTCGCGAATGAGGTCAATTTCTATAACCGGATAAGGCCGGGTCTTTCCATTGAAGCGCCTCGCTCGCTAGGTGGCCATTTCGATCCGGTTGCGAAGCGCTATCTGTTAATCATGGAGGATGTCACGCGCCGTGGTGCGACGTTCCCAAGCAATCTCGAAGAAGTTGGTGTCGAGAATGTGAAACGCATTCTTGATGCGATCGCCAAGGTTCATGCGAGCTTTTGGGAAAGTGATCGCTTTGCTGGAGACTTGGCGTGGGTGGAAACCCACTTGAGCGGTGGTGTCGAGAACCACATGCGGAACGTGATTCCGGAAGAGGGCATTCGCAGCCAGCTCGAGCTGCACAAATTCAAGCGAGAATTGCTGGAGCGACTCGGTACGACCGAACGTGAGCTGTTCGCAGGGATGTGCGCGAACAAGCAGCATCAGGCAAGACTGCCGCAGACCTTGCTTCATGGCGACCTTCATATAGGCAATACCTATCGCATGCCGGATTCAAGCGTGGGGCTGCACGATTGGCAGCTCTGCGTGAGAGGTTTCGCGCTCCACGATGTCACTTATATCATCAATACGGCGCTATCGATCGCTGAGCGGCGCGAGCATGAGCGTGCGTTGCTCGACTATTACCGTGACAAGCTGATCGAGTTTGGTGTCGGGTCGCCGCCCACGTCAGACGTTCTCTGGACCGAACATCGCCGGGCGGCGCTCTGGACATTATATATCGGTTGGCTGACCTGCCCGCCCGAAAGCTACGGCTGGGAGACGATGGCGCTCGCTCTGCTAAGGGTCTCCACTGCGGTCGAAGATCACCGCACGCTCGCTCTCGTTCGAGAAGCGTTGTGACGTCCAAGACAGCCGCGGGCATTCCGCGATGACGGAGCCTACCGCTCTTGTGATCGGCGGAAATGGCGGCATGGGCCTTTCTGTGATCCGGACGTTGCTTACTTCCGGGTACAGGGTGGGCGCTACGGTTTCGAGCATTGACGCCCTCTTTGCCTTCACGAAGGCCTGTCCAGACTGTGTTGCGGTTGAAGTCGCCGATCTGGCTCGGTCCGAGGATCTCAAGACGCTCGTTGAACGGCTTATTCGTAATCTAGGATCGCTGGACGCGGTCATCATATGCGCGGCCGTGGCCCCTTTCGCTCCGGCCGAGACGACGGCGCCCGACGTCTTTCGTCGTACGATGGAAATCAACTGCCTCTCCAACCTCGCAGTCTACCAGGCCTGCCTCCCGGCCCTTCGGCAGACCAGAGGTAGGATGATATTCACAGGGTCGTGGTCGGGTGTCGTCGCTACGCCGATGATGGCGAGCTATGTCGCTTCGAAATTCGCGCTTGAGGGTCTGGTCGATGTCATGCGCCAGGAGGCCGGCGCTTGGGGCGTTGAGGTGGTTCTTGTCCAACCAGGCGCGCTCGACACTCAGATGATGCGACGCAGCCAGGCATCGCTCGCAAAGGTGATCGCCGACCTGCCTGCGGACGAGGAAGCCTTGTACGGGCGGCTTTACCGGCAGATGAAGTACAGGGCGGATGAAGGGCTCGCAGCCCAGAAGTTCACTTCGCCCGATACGGTCGCCGCTGTCATTGTTCACGCGCTGGAGGTGGAACGGCCCGAGACCCGCTATCCGGTAGGCAGCGACGCTGAATATATGTGTGACATGGCCCGTTCCCGAACGGACAGGGAAATCGACGCCGTCATCCTAGACATGTACCAGACCGCGCCGCTCGAGACGGCCGAGAAATCCTCGGATGCAAGCGCAACGGCGCCGGGTGAGGAAGACTTATGATTTCGCGGCCGTGCCTCACCCTTACCGAAATCGATCACATCATGGCGGCAGCCCGCATCGCCGCGCAAAAGGATGGGCTCGCGGTAACGATCTGCATCCTGGATGACGGCGGCCATCTGTTGCGCCTGGATCGGCTTGAGGGAGCGCCCCTCATTTCGCTGCGCGTGGCTGAGGGCAAAGCGCGCACCGCCGTCGAGTTGAACATGTCTTCCGCGTCGCTGGAGCAGGCTGTCAGCGCTACGCCATCCATGATCGCTATCGCCGGCCTGCATCCTTTTCGTGGCGGCATACCGCTTTACCATGAGGGATACTGTGTCGGCGCAATCGGCGTATCCGGCGCGCTCCCCGAGCAGGATGAGCATGTCGCACTGAGCGGCGCGGGCGCACTTACGGCCTGATCGCCGCCGCTGTCCCGGTGCTCGGTGACAGGACTCAGGCGGCTCGTCTGCTAGGACGAATCCAGCAAACTTTTGAATGCCGCCTTGGGCGACTTCGCAAGAGAGTCGGAGCCGGGGGCAGTGGAGCGGGACTATGGAAATCACACAAGACGATCTGGGAACCTACGCATCGGGCGAAGTGCAGCGCTGCCCTTTCCCGTTCCTCAATCGGCTGCTTGAAGAAGCCCCCGTCTATCGTGATCCCGGCACCGGGATGTACATCGTCAGCCGGTACGACGACATTCACTACGTCAACAGCCATCCGGAAATCTTTTCCAGCAAAACGCCGATCATGATCAACCGGCAGACGTCGGTGTCGGAAGAGGTTGCGAAGCGCTACCGTGAACGCGGCTGGCCCGAGGAACATGTGCTCGCCTTTGCCGATCCGCCGGAACATGGTTTGCACCGCGCCCTGGTCGATAAGGTCTTTACGCCGAGCTATGTCAAGAAACTGGAGCCTTACGCGCTAAAGCTGGTGGATGAACTGATCGACGGCTTCATCGAGCAAGGCGAAAGCGATCTCGGATCAGGGTTCGCCGTCCACCTGCCGATGTATATCATTTCCGATCAGCTCGGCGTCGCGCGCGAAGACTATGAGCAGTTCAAGCTCTGGTCGACGGCCTGGGTCGATCGCAATGATCCGAATTGCCCGCCTGATCGCGAACTCATGCTTACCGATCGGATGATCGATATGCAGAACTATCTCGCGGCGCGCGCCCGCGAGTATGAGGCCGCGCCCAATGACAATATGTTGAGCCGGCTCGTCCATGCGGAGGTCAATGGCGAAAAGCTGACGATGGGCCAGTTGCTGATGATCGCGCAGCTCATCCTTGTCGCGGGCAACGAGACCACGACGACCGGCATTACAAGTGCCATGTACATGATCCTGACCGATCCGGCGTTGAAGGCGCGCCTGCTCGGCGATCCCACGATGATCCCGGCGGTGATCGAGGAGATGCTGCGCGCGCATGCGCCCGTCCCGCATCAATATCGCTATACGACGCAGGACACCGAACTTCAGGGCGTGTCGATCCCCAAGGAATCCGTGGTTCAGGTCAGCTACCTTGCCGGGAATTACGACAAGGCCAAATGGGAGTGCCCGGAAAAGATTGACATTGATCGCAAGGGCGTTCGCAATCACCTCGCGTTCGGCAGGGGCATTCATTTCTGCGTCGGCAATCAGCTCGCGCGAATGGAAATGCGCGTCGCGATAGCCCGGCTGCTGGAACGCCTGCAGAACATCCAGATTTCGGACAAACATCCGGCGCCAAAGTTCATGGAACACTTTCAGATCCATGCACTGGAAAGCCTCAACGTGACGTTCACGCCCGGACCGCGGACCGCCGGTTAATGCCAGCGACAGGTACACCGCTCGGCGTCGGCATTATTGGATTGAGCGCCAAGGGGGGCTGGGCCGCGACATCCCATCTCGAGGCGCTCCGAGCCATGCCGGATCGATTCCTCATAAAAGGGCTGTCCGCATCGACGCCGGAGAGCGCAAAGGCCGCGGGGGAGGCGTATGGCATCGACTTTGCCACCGCGGAGCCTGCCGAACTTGTCGCCAGAGCTGACGTGGAACTGGTGGTTGTGACCGTCAAAGTGCCCCAGCATGAGGAGTTGGTCGCACACGCTCTCGGGCGGGGCAAAGCCGTCTATTGCGAATGGCCGCTTGGGAAAGGCGTGGAGCAGGCCGACGCGATGGCGGCCGGCGCCCACTCGCGTGGTGTTTCGGCTTTCGCCGGCTTACAGGGAAGGAGCGCACCGGCCCTTCGATACCTGCGCGATCTGACGGGCCAAGGCTATGTCGGCGAGGTCGTTTCGTCCAATGTCCTCGGCTCGGGCGGCTTCCCCTGGGGCGGTGCCAGCATGACCAACATGGCTTATGTGCTCGACGATACCACAGGTGCGACGATGCTGAGCATCCCGTTCGGTCATATGATCGATCTGTTTACCTGGGTTCTCGGCGACTTTTCCCGTCTGCATGCGAGTTTGGCGACAGGCTATCGCTCGGTCGATCTCATCGATGGCGACGGCGTAGTCAAGGCGACGGCTCCGGATCAGGTGGTCGTCGGCGGTACCCTCGACAGTGGTGCGGTCGTTGCGCTCCAGTATCGCGGAGGGGATGCGCCAGTGGGGGGCTTCCGTTGGGAGATCAATGGTCGTGAAGGCGATCTGATCGTAGAGGGCGACACCGGTCACCTTCAATATGGCCATGTACGGATACAGGGGCGCCGGGGCGGCGAACCTCTCGGCCCCCTGCCCGTTCCGGCGGCATACCGCCTCGTCGGCACTGATCCGTCGAGACATTCCGATGCCGTCGCTCACGCATACCGCGCGGTCCATGAGGATCTCGCCACCGGCTCCTCGACCGCTCCCACCTTTGCCGACGCCGTCCAAACACACCGTCTGCTCGATCGCATCGAATGTGCGGCAGACTGGAACCGGAGAAGCAGCCAATGATGACGCTTGAAGAGATGCACGAGAAGCTGACCTATCTCATGGATCGGCAGGAAATACTCGATGTCGTGAACCGCTATTGCCGAGGCGTCGACCGTCTCGATAAGGAGATGGTGCTGTCTGCCTACCATAATGACGCGATCGACGATCACAGCATGTTTGTGGGATCGCCGGACGAGTTTTGGACATGGGTAAGCAAGATGCACTCGGAAAACCATAGTGCGACCCAGCATATGATCGGTAATCACCTGGCCTGGATCGACGGCGACGTCGCTCACTGCGAAACCTACCTGTCCTATTCCGGAATGAACAAGACCGGTGCCCCGTTCAGCGCCATCGGCGGTCGTTATATCGATCGCATGGAAAAGCGCGAGGGCAAATGGGGCATCGTAGCGCGCGAATATATCGTGGACTGGGTTGCGCCTTCCATCAATACGATCGAAGGCTCGAAGACGGCGGAGGGCGGCCCGAATTATGACTGCCTGCAACCTTTCGAGTTCAAGGTGGCAGAAACTGCCCCGCAGCCGAGCCGGGATGAGCGCGATCCTTCTTATCGGCGACCGCTCGGCATCGATCCGAAGCGGGTCAGCAATTACAAGCAGCTGAGCGGCGCCACGAAAGGCGCGGTGAACGCATGAATCGCGGACAGGAGGGCGCGGGCGGCGTGCTGTCGGGCATCCGCGTGTTGGAAATCGGCCATTTCGTGGCCGCGCCTTTCTGTACACGCTTGCTTGGGGATCTGGGCGCCGAGGTTATCAAGATCGAGCCGCCTCAAGGCGATCCCGTGCGGCAATGGGGCGCCCAGGTGGATGGGCGTTCCTTATGGTGGTCGGTTCACGGACGCAACAAACGCAGCGTCGCGCTCGACCTCAAGGCGCAGGCGGGCCGGGATGTCCTGCTCGACCTCGTCGAGCATTGCGACGTCGTGGTCGAGAATTTTCGCCCCGGCCAGCTCGCCAAGATGGGACTGGCGCCGGAAGTGCTGCGAGAGCGACGGCCTGACGTGATCGTCGCCCATGTCTCGGGCTATGGCCAGAGTGGACCGGGACGCAATCAGGCCGCCTTTGGCGTGATTGGCGAGGCGATCGGCGGCATCCGACATCTGACCAACCACCCGCCGGGAACCTACGATCTTCCTCCAGTCCGCGTAGGTGTTAGCGTCGGGGATTCGCTTGCGGGGCTATACGCCGCCTTCGGAATCGTCTCGGCCCTTTGGCGCCGGGAGAGATTTGGCTCCGACTGGCGCTTCCAGACGGTAGATGTCGCGCTAACGGAGAGTGTCCTCAGCCTGATGGAAGGCATGCTTCCCGAGTTCGGCGCGCTCGGCAAAGTCAAACAGCCGACGGGAGGGGCGATCGCCACGGCCGCCCCGTCCAACGCCTATCCGACCGCCGACGGGCAGTGGATCCTCATAGCCGCCAACTCCGAGCCGCTTTTCGCCAAATTGCTTGGTCTCATGGATCGAACTGATCTCCACGACGACCCGCGCTTCCAGGGGAACGCCCAGCGCGTGCAAAACGCGCGCGCGCTTGACGGGTTGATCGAGCAGTGGAGCCGTCGACATCCTGCGGAAACGCTCTCGAAGATGCTTGCCGATGCAGATATCCCCGCGTCGAAGGTGTACACGGCCGAGGATATTGCGGGAGATCCTCAATATCGTGCGCGCGGCATGGTACGGGAAGTGGACGATCCCCTGCTCGGTACTGTCCTTCATCCGGGTATCGTGCCGCATTTCCCGGACGGTGCCGGGCAGGTGCGCAACACGGGACCGGACATCGGCGCTGATAGCCGTTCCGTCGCAAGGGAATTGCTCGGCTATGACGAGCCGCGCCTTCTCGAACTCGAGCGTGCTGGAGTGTTGAAATGAGCGCCGCGTCTGTATCGATCGTAGAGGTTGGACCCAGGGACGGCTTTCAGCCGATCGACCAGTTCATTCCCACCGAGCAGAAGGCAGGCTTGGTCGATAAGCTGTACGATGCCGGCGTTCGGCGGATGGAGGCGACGGCATTTGTCAGCCCGCGGGCGGTTCCGCAAATGGCGGATGCCCCAGAACTGCTGGCGTATTGCGCGACAAAACCGGGCCTGGACGTACAGGTCCTCGTTCCGAGCCAGCGCCAGGCCGAGCGCGCGCTCGCGGCAGGCGCACGGCATCTTGCCTTCGTCCTTTCTGTCTCCCCCAAACATAATCAGAGCAACGTGCTTCGGACGCCTCAACAGTCGGTGGAGGATTTCCGAGCCATCGTCGCCTTGCTTCCCGGGGGCACGCGAATTCGTCTGAACCTCGCGACCTCCTTCGATTGTCCATTCGATGGCCCCGTCGATCCGGTTGCAACCCTGGATCTTATCGGGTCGCTCGTTGCGGTTTCAGCGGAGGCCGAATTCTGCCTCTGCGATACTACCGGGCGTGTCACACCCGACAAGGTGGGCGACTTGTTTCAGGGTGCTAGGCGGCTCTTCCCGCAAATTCGTCAATGGGCTTTTCATGGTCATGACACCTACGGCCTGGGCGTCGCCAACGCTCTCGCCGCCTTCAATGCCGGTGTGGCCGTGATCGACTCATCCTTTGGCGGGCTTGGCGGTTGCCCCTTTGCCCCGGGAGCAACCGGAAATGTCGCAACCGAAGATCTAGTCTGGACCTTCGGCAAGATGGGCGTGGCGACCGGGATTGATCTCTCCCGACTGCTGGAGGCCGCGGGCAGCGCCGCGACGCTGCCTGGCGCCTGTGTGGGAGGCCGGGTTCGCGATGCGATGAGCGCGCAGGCGCGCCGGGAGGAGACGGCATGATGGCCAAGCCACGCACGCTGTTTGAGAAGATTTGGGATGCTCACGCTATCCTCGAACTCGATGATGGGTCATGGCTTCTTCAGATCGACCGTCATCTGGTGAATGAGGTCACCAGCCCGCAGGCGTTCGAAGGGCTGCGCATCGCGGGCAGACGGCTGCCGCATCCCGAGCTAACGATCGCGGTCGCGGATCATAATGTGCCGACGGAAAATCGTGATTGGCCGATCAGCGATCCCGACAGCAGAATCCAGGTCGAAACGCTCGAACATAATGTGGCCGAATTCGGGGTTCCCTATGTTCCTCTGCGCAGCGAGTCGCAAGGTATCGTGCATGTCATCGGTCCAGAGCTCGGGCTGACGCTTCCCGGAATGACGATCGTCTGCGGGGATAGTCACACCTCTACCCATGGCGCCTTTGGTGCCCTGGCATTCGGCATTGGCACGTCAGAGGTGGAGCATGTCCTTGCCACCCAGACGCTGCGTCAGAAGCCGGCGCGCACCCTGCGCGTAGATGTCGAGAATACCCTTCCGACCGGTGTCACGGCGAAGGATCTGGTGCTTCATATCATCGGGAAGCTCGGAACCGCCGGCGGAAACGGCCACGTCATCGAATATGCCGGCCAAGCCATTGCGGATCTCGACATGGCGGGACGGATGACGGTGTGCAACATGTCGATCGAGGCCGGCGCGCGGGCAGGTTTGATTGCCCCCGACAGCAAGACTTTCGCATATCTGAAAGACAGACCCGGCGTTCCGGCAGGCGCGGCTTTCGAACGTGCGATCGAAGCCTGGCGCGACCTTCGTTCAGATCCTGAAGCGAAATTCGATCGCACAATTCTCGTGGATGCGCGGGAGGTGGTTCCGATGGTGACATGGGGAACCAGCCCGGAAGCGGTGATCCGTGTCGACGAGACGATACCCTTGGTCGATGCCATGCCTTCCCAACGCCAGGATCAGGCGCAGGCGATGCTCGATTATATGGGTCTGCGGCAGGGGCAGGCGATCATGGGCCTGCCAATTGATGTCGTCTTCATCGGCAGTTGCACGAACGGACGGATCGAAGATTTGCGGAGTGCCGCGACGATTGCCGCCGGCCGTCATGTGGCTGACGGTGTGCGCGCGCTGGTTGTGCCGGGATCAGGCCGTGTGAAGCGTCAGGCGGAAGAGGAAGGCCTTGCCGACATATTCCGCAACGCCGGATTTGAATGGCGGGAAGCGGGCTGTTCGATGTGCCTGGGCATGAACCCGGATCGCTTGTCGCCTGGACAGCGCTGCGCCTCGACGTCCAATCGCAATTTCGAGGGGCGTCAGGGACCTGGGGGAAGGACGCACCTTATGTCGCCAGCTATGGCAGCGGCGGCGGCGGTCGCCGGCGCTATCGTGGATGTCAGGACCTATTCGTGATGCGGAAATTCACTGATCTCGAGGCGATCGCCGCGCCCTTGCCGCTGGACAACATCGATACCGACAAGATTCTGCCGGGCGAATTTCTCAAGACGGTCAGCCGAGCCGGCCTTGGAGGCGCGCTGTTCGCGCGGATGCGCTATCATGGCGATGGCACTGAAAATCCGGCATTTATTCTCAATCAGGACCCTTGGCGAAAGGCCGGCATTTTGGTTGCAGGTAGCAATTTCGGCTGCGGCTCAAGTCGGGAGCATGCGCCTTGGGCACTGATCGATTTCGGCATCAGCGCGATCATCGCAAAAAGCTTCGCGGATATCTTTTACAATAACTGCTTCAAGAACGGTATCCTGCCGATCGTCCTTGATCCCGAGGACCATGAATTCCTTCAGGTTTTGGTCGGTAGCTCCACCACCGCCTTCGTAAAGATCGACCTGGTTCGCCAGCGGATAGAGTGCGCGTTGGGCCATGCTTTCACCTTCGATATCGACGAAGGCCGTAAGGCGGCGCTTCTGGAGGGGAGAGATGAGATAGGCGAAACGCTGCACCACTGGGATCAGATTGAAGAGTGGAGGCTGCGGAACGGCTCAGGCGAGTCGATACCTGCGATCGTTCTCAACGGGGGGTTCGCGTGTTAGTCCCGCAAATTGGGGACAGCGGCTAGCGGAGCAGTTTGGTACCAAGGCGCTATTTCCATTCAGAGAGGATTTCCCATGGTTACGACTGCCGACGCGGCGGTTGCGGATTCGATGGTACGGCTCACTCCGCTCATGCTTAACCATGCAGCCTGGGTGACCCATGACGTCGAGGCAACGGCCGACTTCTACATGAACGTGATGGGCATGGAACTGGCCAGCACCGTAATTGACGACACGATTCCCTCGACCGGCGATCCTTTCCCGTATTTTCACATTTTCTTCCGGATGAAGGATGGATCGACGATCGCCTTCTTCGAGGCGCCCGGTCTTCCGCCGCGTCCTGACGTATCTCACCCCGCCTATGACATATTCGATCATATTGCCCTGCAGGCGGAAACGCGGGATGAGGTCGATCAGTGGCATCAATGGCTCACAGACAAGGGGATAGACGTCGTCGGCCCTACTGACCACGGCGGATTGATCTACAGCATCTATTTCCGCGATCCCAACGGCATCCGTCTGGAGATCACCTACCCGACCGATCCTGAGTGGAATCGTCATTCGGCCAAGGGCCATGCCGATCTGACGATGTGGAACGAAGGCAAGAAGCGTGCTGTCGCGACGGGACGCGATGTCAGCGAAGCGATGACGGAACTGATCGCCGCCCGTCGTCACAAGCGCTGATTTCGACGCTCACACCCCACACGCCGCAGTTATGCCGGCGCCCGACCATAGGGCGCAGGCATTTTGCTATCGAGCAGATGCTATCTTCTCCGGCTTCCAAGACAGTTGGGCGGGCTCGCGGGTGGCGCGATCCTGCCAATGGCTCCAAAGGTCCAGATACCAGAGCAGCAATTCGCGCTGTGTGGCGATATCGAGCCGGTGATAGACCCGCTTCCGGTAGGTCATCACGGTTTCTTCGCTGATACTGAGCTCGAGCGAAATTCCGACGGAAGACATCCCGTAAATGATCCTGCTGCAGACCTCTGCCTCCCGCCGCGGCAGTGACGAAGCACACGCTGCTATGCACGACTCGATTTCCTCGAGCGACGTGAGGGCCACCGAAACATTGGGGCCGTCCCATGTGATACTGATGTGCTTGGCCAGGAGGGCGAAGATCGTTCCCGCGATCGACTGGACACCGTTGATGTCGGAGGTGGTGAACGGCCCTGCATGCGAGGACCGCAACACACTCAGCCCCACGATATCATCGCCCCAGCGGGAGCAAATCAGGAGCCGATCGCTGATATCCGGCTGACCATACACGATGTCGCGCAACACGTCGTCGGTGAGGTGCGCGATGTCGGTACGGACGAATGCCTCATCCTCGGAGGTCAGCCGGAGCTTGGCTTCCCTAAGCGTAGGATCCCGGCGCCAGAGGCCTTCCTTGAGATAGACGCCGACCTGACGATGGGCGGTATCCGAACCGTCCATGCTTGCCGCCGTCACTTCGATGAGGTTGTCGGCCGTCAGGTGGAAAACCGTGGCATGCTCGGCCCCGCACGTATCATTGAGCAGCGTCAGCAACCGCACGCCGAACTGCTTCTGTCCGATCGACATAATCAGGGCTGGAAAATTGGCAGCGAGCTTGTGAAGCGCCGATTCCGGCAAGGCGGTCCAAAAAGGCATGGTCTCTCCATGGAGCCAAGCCGATTTTTGCCAATTCGTCCCGCGCAACAGGGACACGAGCGCGCGTGGCTTCCTGCTACAGTCTAGCAATCGACGCACGGAATCACAAGGGCGAAGGGTCGCCAAAGCGGGGAGGCACGGTTTTTGCATGTCGGATGACATAACGTTTGAATGGGTTCACATTCATTACGATGAGACGCAGAGCTTCACGGAGACCTATGGTTTCGCGGGCAACCAAGGCGCCGTAAACCTTGAGGGCGTCCTCATCCGCCCCGCCAGGGTTCCAAGCGAAACCCTTCAAATCTACATGCACCCGGCTTCGACCCTGCAGCTTCTGCCCGTGCCACGGGAGGCCGCCCGTCGCGGCGCGCACGTCCTATGCGCCGGCAGCCGCTACGCGCGCAACGACACCGCCTGCATCCTGGAGAACGTCCTCCTCGATCTGGGCGCCTATATTCGCCACGCCAAATCCGTGTGGGGCTATAAGCATGTGGTTCTGGTGGGCTGGAGCGGCGGAGGATCGCTGTCGCTGTTCTACCAGTCGCAGGCCGAGGGGCCAACGATCACCCACACACCCGCCGGCGACCCCCTCGATCTGACAAGAGCTGGCCTTATTCCCGCCGACGCGGTCGTATTTCAGGCTGCGCACAGCTCGCGGGCCAAACTCCTGCTCGACATCATCGATCCGTCGGTCATCGACGAGCGCGATCCTGATGTGCGGGACCTGGCGCTTGATATCTATGCGGGCCCCGCGCAGCCGCCCTATTCCGCGGCATTCATCGATCAGTATCGTGCTGCACAATTGGCGCGCATGCGCCGAATTACGAGCTGGGTGAAGGACACGCTCGAACGGCTGCGGGCAGTGGGCGGCGCGGAAAAGGAGCGAGGATTCGTAACGCATCGCACGCTTGCTGATCCCCGTTTCCTCGATGCGACCCTCGATCCAAATGATCGGCCGATCGGCCGGTGCTATCTTGGGGTCCCGGAGACTGTGAACAGCGGCCCGGTGGGACTAGCGCGCTTCTCTACCCTGCGTGCCTGGCTGTCTCAATGGTCGATCGATGACACCAACGCGGAAGGTGCCGCAACCGCTGCCCGGATTTCCGCGCCCCTTCTCTTTATCGAGAACACCGCTGATGACGCCGTACCCCAATATCATTGCAGGTCGGTCTACGAGGCCGCCGCCACGAGCGACAAGCAGCATGTCGTGATCGACGGAGCGACTCATTATTACGTCGGGCAGCCCGAACATCTAGAGCGCGCAACTTCAATCACCGAAGATTGGCTCGCCGAGCGAAAGCTGCTGGGGCGCTGATACGTGCGAATTTTGTCAATTTCATTTGGAGTGCCAATGTGACTGCCTCGATCATAGGCTGGGGCCATACCCCGTTCGGGAAGCAACCTGAAGAAACCGTCGAAACGTTGGTCGTTGCGGCGGCAAACGAAGCGTTGGCCCATGCCGGCGTCAGCGCCGAAGACGTGGATTCAATCGTTCTTGGCCATTTCAACGCCGGATTCTCAAAGCAAAATCTAACTTCCGCGCTGGTGCTCCAGGCCAATCCGCAGCTACGATTCAAGCCGGCCGTGCGAACGGAGAATGCGTGTGCCTCCGGGTCGGCCGCAGTTTTCCAAGGCGTCAATGCCATCGAAGCCCGACGTGCCAGCATAGTCCTCGTGGTTGGCGTCGAAAAAATGACCGACTCTTCATCTCCCCAGATCGCCGAAAATCTGCTTCGCGCATCCTATCTTGCAGAAGAGGGCGACACAGAGGGTGGATTCGCCGGTATCTTCGGCAAGATCGCGCAATCCTATTTTCAGAAATATGGCGACCAGAGCGACGCTTTGGCGAGGATCGCCGCCAAGAATCACAGAAATGGCGTCAGTAATCCTTGGGCGCAGATGCGCAAAGATCTTGGCTATGAATTCTGTCGCACCGAGAGCGAACGCAATCCCTTTGTGGCAGGACCGCTTAAGCGAACTGACTGTTCCCTCGTCTCAGATGGTGCTGCCGCCATCGTTTTGGCCGCACCGGATATCGCTGCCGAGGCGCAGAGGGCGGTGCGCTTTCGCGGCCGAGGACATGTGCAGGATTTCCTGCCTATGTCGCGCCGCGACATCACCCGGTTCGAGGGTTGCACGCAAGCCTGGCAACGGGCCTTTGCCGAGGCGAATATCGCGCTCGATGATCTTTCGCTTGTCGAGACCCATGATTGCTTCACCATCGCCGAACTGATCGAATATGAGGCGATGGGCCTCGTTCCCAGCGGTCAAGGCGCGCGGGCTGCCCTGGAAGGCTGGACGGAGATCGGCGGACGCCTCCCGGTGAACGCCTCGGGGGGCCTTAAGGCCAAAGGGCACCCGATTGGGGCCACCGGCGTGTCGATGCATGCCCTTTGCGCGATGCAACTATGCGGCGAAGCACCCGGAGATATGCAGGTTCCTGGCGCCGAACTCGCTGGAGTCTTCAACATGGGTGGCGCGGCAGTCGCCAATTACGCCAGCGTGCTCGAGCGCGTGCGCTGACCGCCCAGCTTTGCCCAATAGCATAACAAATTGAGGAGAGATAACATGGCGGCGCGTTTTGACGGCAAAACGGTACTCATCACGGGTGCAGGAAGCGGTATCGGTCAGGAAAGCGCCTTGGCCTTTGCAGAGGCTGGCGCCGTGGTGGTAGGCATCGATCGCTCGCTAGATGGATTGGTCCGGACCGCCGAGATGCTCCGTGCCATCGACGCGCGTTTCGAGGCGATTGAGGCCGACGTGGCAAACGAGGACTCTGTTTTGGCTGCCGTCGAAGCGGCAAAGGCTGTCACCGGCCGGATCGACTGTGCCTTCAATAACGCCGGCATTACCCAATCGTCGACGCTCGCCGCCGATCTGACATTCGAAGAGTGGGATCGGGTGATGCGAATCAACGTCACCGGCGTGTGGCTTTGCATGCGCGCCGAAATCAAACTCATGCAGACCCAAGGCGGTGGAGCGATCACGAACACCGCGTCGTTCCTCAGCCATCACAGCATGCCGATGCAGACCGCCTATGCCTCGAGCAAAGCGGCCGTAGTGGGACTCACGAAGAATGCGGCAATCGAATACGCCACCGCGGGCATTCGGATCAATGCGGTTGCACCTGGCGGCATTCCCACAGGTATGATGGCACAGAGCTTGTCGGGCCTGGAACATGAGCAGGCGGACGCTGCGCGGCACGCCATTGCCGAGATGCACCCTATGAAGCGGCTCGGCAGGCCCCGTGAAATCGCCCAGGCCGTGATGTTCTTGAGTTCCAACGAAGCAGAATTCGTGACCGGAGTGTGCCTCCCGATCGATGGTGGCTGGTCCGCACTGTAGCGGGATCGGATGCCGTCTCCGATTAGTCCCCAGCATCGGTGACATACACGGCGGCGCGCTCGCCCTAGTTTCCTCTATGAAGTTTCAAGCGGTGGATGCGTCGGCCAAGAGCCCCGCGCTTCCCCAATGGGAGAGTATGAAAATGGACACCGCGCCACAGGCACCGCAGTCCAAGTGTCCGGTTTCGCGTGTGACGATCGACACGCTTGATACCATGCAGACAGTCCTTCGCTCCAAGGCGGTCGAGGAAAATGCCGACGTGTCGGCCGACAATTATGTTTGCCCGAGCGCCCTTGCCGAAATCAACGTCCGCGAGTTCCAGCAAGGCAACCTCGCCATGAGCAATGGCGACGTCCATCGTCAAAGAAGGCGCCTGCTCAATTCGTTGGTACGGCCCGAACAGCTCGTGCGCTTTCGCGAGGATATCATTCTTCCGTCGGTCGATCGGTGGATGGGTCGCGCGGTCAAGCGCAACGAGGAAGGGGCGTTCGGCTGCGACCTGGCTGGGGTGGTCGAGCTCATTTTCCTGGAGTTCGCGGCAAAGATCATCGGCATCGAAGGCGTCGAGTCCGAAGAAGGGATGGCCCGCCTTCGCGGGTGCGCCCTGCCGATTTTCGGCGGCCTTAGTGCGGCGCATTTCGAAGATCGTGAAGGTGTCACGACTGCCGGGATCGAAGCGAAGAAGGTCTTCGTGGAGGAGTTTTATCGACCGTCACTGGAGCACACGCGTCGGCAGCTGCAAAGACTGGCGGCGGGCGAACTGACAGAAGACGACGTGCCGCTCAATCTTCTGCAGATGATCGCGACACAGGCCCATGAAACCTACGCCGATGAGGATGTCGGCATCAAGGAGGCTATCCTCTTCTTCGTTGCGACGACCGGGACCAGTGTTCAGGCGGTGCTCTCTACCGTCGAGTATCTGCTCGACTGGTTCGAAAAATATCCGGCCGATCGGGCCTGCATCGAAGACATGGAATTCGTCAGCAACGCGCTGCAGGAGGCCTTGCGCCTGCGTGCCCCCTTCGTTCCGTTCCTTACCCGCTTGGCGGTCGACGACCTCGATGCCGGTGATGTCCAGCTGAAGGCTGGTGACGAAGTCCAGGCATGGGTGGCGCGAGCCGGCCGAGATCGCGCGATCTTTGGCGACGATGCCAATGAATTCAATCCGCGGCGCGAGATTCCCGAAGGTATAAGCAGGTATGGCCTCGCCTTTGCAACCGGCGCCCATCAATGCCTCGGCTTGCGTGCCGTGCTCGGCAACGACGGCAAGAGCGGCAGCCATCTGAAGCTCGTCCAGGGTTTGTTCCGTGCAGGGATCAGGCGCGATCCCAAGCTTCAGGCACAGACCTTGCCGCTCAAGGCCTCCGACGATCCAAGGGACCAGATCCCCACGTACATCTCCTTCCCCGTCATTCTCGACAACTGGAGCGCGCGCGCATGAACAAGGTGGAAATCCTCAAAGTCAGTGACCTTCCGCCCGGCGAGATGCGCAAGGTCGAAGTTGGCCATCGCACGCTCTGCGTCGCGCACATCGAGAATCACGGATTCCGCGCGATCGATGATCGGTGCACCCATGAGGATGAGTCTCTGAGCGAGGGCTGGATCTGCGGAGACAGCGTCGAGTGCCCCGCGCACAGTTCCCGTTTCAGCTTCCTGACGGGCGAGGTGACCGGCGTGCCGGCATGGATCCCCGTCAAGGTCTATGACGTCGAGGTCGAGAACGACACGATTTATGTGACGTTCGACGATGTCGAGGCGGCGTCCGCGTGATCTGCAGGGGCAACCTTTCAGTCGGAGGGCACCCGCGGTGACGCTCAGCGAAAGCACTTTCGAGCCGCAGCGAGGTCAAGGCGACACTCTTGGGGAGCCCCATGTTGCGTATGCCAATGGCGGGCAGAGCAGCGATGGCAATGTGCCCTCGGGCCATGTGACGATATTGTTCGCGACTGAGACCGGGGCCAGCGAGGAGGTCGCGAAAGCTCTCGGCAAGGCGATCGACCAGAACGGGTTGACGTCGCGCGTCATGGATATGGCCGACGCGGACATCTCCGAACTGGGGGAGACGGAGATCGCCCTGTTCGTCGCCAGCACGACGGGTGATGGTGATGCGCCTTATGCCGCGGAAAGTTTCTTTGCTGCGCTCGGCGCCGCTGAAGCCGGATCGCTCGGACATCTGCGCTATGCCGTGCTGGCCCTCGGCGATTCGACTTATGAGCACTTCTGCGCAGCGGGGCGTCGTCTGGACACTTCCCTCGCGGCGCTGGGCGCAAAACGGATTTTGGACCGGATAGATTGCGACATCGACTATGAGGAACCGGCTGCCGAGTGGCGCGCGGCGGTTCTCCAAGCGATCGTGCAGAAGCCTTTGGCGTTGCAGGATGCTCTCGGCCCCAGCGGGCCGGCGGCAGCGCGACGCGAAAAATATCGGCTGATCGAAGGCGTCGTGGTCGACAGCCGCGTTCTGACGGGTCCAGGCTCCAGCAAGGCGACGCGGCACCTGGCTCTCGAGCTGCCTGAGCTGGCGGACGCGGCTTATGAACCCGGCGATGCCCTTGGCGTCATCGTCGAGAACGATCCGGCGCTGATCGATGCGGTCCTTGAAGCGGGCGGGCTCAATGCCAAAGCAATCGTTACGCTCAAGGGGGAGTCCCTTCCACTTGATGAAGCGCTTCGCCTTTATCTGGACATCGCCGCAGTGACACCCCGCTTTCTGGGGGCCTGGGGCGCAGCATCGCACAATGACATGCTCGCCGGCGTCGCGCTCGCTCCCGACGCGGGCGAACGAACCGCGCTGATGCGCAACCATCATATCGTCGATATCATGCGGAGATATCCTGCCGCTTCTCTCGACGCTCAGATCTTTGTCGAAATGCTTCGGCCTTTGCAGCCCCGGCTCTATTCGATTGCGTCCAGCCTCAAGGCGTCGCCTCGGCAAGTGCATCTGACCATAGCGCCTGTATCCTATTCCCTTTGGGGTGAGCAGCGCCGTGGCGTCGCAACCGGGCAGCTTTGCGAACGGACCCCGATCGGCTCTCGGCTTCAGGTCTATGTGCATTCCAACGCGCATTTCCGGCTGCCGGCGGCGGGCGTTCCCATCATCATGATCGGAGCTGGCACCGGTGTCGCCCCCTATCTCGGCTTTCTACAGGAACGCGCCGCGCAGGACGGTGCTGGCCGGTCCTGGCTCGTCTTCGGCGAACGAAATCGCGCGACGGATTTCCTGTACGAGGAAGAGCTGAGTGCGTTTCTTCGATCGGGCGTGCTGACGAGGCTCGATACGGCTTTCTCCCGCGACGAGATGAACAAGGTTTACGTCCAGCACCGGCTGCTGGAGCAAAGCGGCGAACTGTGCCGGTGGATCGCCGACGGGGCTCATATCTTTGTCTGCGGCGACGCTGCGAACATGGCGCCGGACGTTCATCGCGCCCTCGTCTGCGCCCTTCGCGACGGCATGGGCATCACGGACTCTGCCGCCGAGGCACTCCTGGGAACACTGCAAAGTGAGGGTCGGTACCAACGGGATGTCTACTGAACGATGAAAACGAAGCGGCGGACCTATAACCAAACCCGCCGCACGAGAAATTCCAGCATTTGGAGGTTGTGATGTCTGTCAAATCGGCAACGAAGATTACGAAGATCCAGCCATTCGGCGTCGAGGTCGATCTCGACCTGAGGGACGAGAAGAATGACGACGAGGTCGCTCGCCTGTTTAAGGAATATGGCTATCTCGTGTTCCGTGAGCAGGAGCTGACGCAGGATCAGCAAAAACGGGTGATGTCCAAGCTGGGCCCGGTCCTGGAAGATTTCACGACTGTCGGTTATGTCTCGAACACGCGCAAGGACGGTCTTCTGGGCGACTCTGAGGTCTCGTTCCATCTGGACTTCCTGTACACGCCGGTGCCGCTTCTGGGCATATCCCTCCACGGTATCGAAGTCCCGTACGAGGAAACCTGGACGCGCTTCGCAAGCGGCCGGCTGGCGCTCGAGGCGCTTGCGCCGGCGACCAGGGAACGTCTGCGGGGCCTGAAGGGCCTCAACCTCTTTTCCGCGAGCGAGGAAGGGTTGACCGGCCGCCAGCGCATTGAGGGTTATCCGGAAAATGCTCCGCGGGCCGAACACCCTCTCATTCATCGCGATCCCATCACGGGCCAGGAGGTGCTTTACGCGACCCAGCAGAACACCGCTCTCGTCATCGGTCTGAGCGAAGCCGAAAGCGAGGATCTGCTCTCCGAGCTGCACGTGCACCTCTATGCGGACTCGAATATCTACGAACATCGCTGGCGCAACGGCGACATCGTGATCTGGGCGAACCAGGCCTATCATCACGCTCGCGGCGGACTTGTTCCCGGCAAAACCCGCACCCTCCAGCGTGTCTGCATCACCGACGGAATGGCCGAAGATTATCGCCCCCCCATCCCCGATGACCGTCTGCCCGAGCACATGCGCAAGTAATGCGTCTCTGGAGTCGGTGATTGGGAGCAACACAGGTGAATGTGATGAATTGGAGCGGCCGCGTTGCCCTCATTACCGGCGCCGGTAGCGGAATTGGCCGGTCCACCGCACAGGAGTTTGCGGCGCTGGGCGCGAAAGTGGCTATCCTCGATCGTGACGAGGGTGCCGGCAGTGAAACGCTGGAGGCCATTCTTCGCGCTGGCGGCGAGGCGATCTTCTTGCCCACCGACGTCACCAGTGAGGACTCGGTAGCTGCGTCGGTGGCCGAAACCGTCAGCCGGTTCGGTCGGCTGGACGCGGCATACAACAATGCCGGAATATCGCCTGACACTGGCACCACCGTGGACTGCTCGCGGGAGCGTTGGGATCAGATATTCGCCGTGAATGTGACCGGCGTGTGGCTGTGCATGAAGCACGAGATCGAAGCCATGCTCAAGACCGGCGGTGGTGCGATCATGAACACGGGATCCGTGTCATCGCTTCGGGCAGCGCCGCAATTGCCCGCCTATGTGGCGAGCAAGCATGCCTTGATCGGTCTGACCAAGGTTACGGCTCTCGAATATGCCAAGCAGAACATCCGGGTGAACATTATATGTCCCGGCGTCATAGAAACACCGATGCTCGCAAAGAAAGCTGCCGAGGGTTTCTTCAGCATCGATCAATATGTCCAGTCGTCCGTGCCGATGAATAGGGCGGGAAGACCTGATGAAATCGCTTCGGCCGTCATATGGGCATGTTCGGAAGCAGCCTCTTACCTGACTGGAGCGACCCTCTCAGTCGATGGCGGAATGGTAATCGCCTGAAAAGTCGATTCAGAAATTTCAATTTAATGGAGAAGATGTGATGAGCGAGCGTCCTGAATATTTCGACAAGTACAAGACCCTCAAGTTCGAGCGGTCGGATGATGGTGTTCTTGTCGTACAGTGGCACAGTAATGACGGACCGGTGCTCTACGGCGCGGAACATCACTCCGAATGGGCCCCGGCTTTCACCGATATCGGTGGAGACCGCGGCAATCGGGTCGTCGTATTCACCGGCACGGGAGACGTCTTCATTGACCGCCATGGTGAGTGGGGCGTGCCTATCAAGACCCCCAGCAATTTCGACGTGCCCGCATGGGGCGAAAAGATGATGTTCCGTCGGCTTTTCGAAATCGAAGCGCCTTTGATTTGTGCCTGCAACGGCCCCGCGTTGATCCACGGCGAACTGATGGTCCTCGGCGACATCAATCTCGCATCGACGACCGCAGTCTATGCCGACGAGGGCCATTTCACGGCCGGCGAGGTTCCGGGCGATGGTGTGCATATCCTGTGGCAGGAACTGCTCGGGACGAATCGGGGCAAATATTTCCTGCTGACGGGCCAGCATATCGATGCTCACGAGGCGCAGCGTCTCGGTGTGGTCAACGAGGTGCTGAACCCGGAGGATCTCATGCCTCGCGCCCTGGAGCTTGCCCACCAGATGGCGACCTATGACGATCTCACGCTCCGCTACACGCGGCAGTGCTTCGTGGATCGCTGGAAACAGCTCTTCAACGATCAGGTCGGCGTCGGTTACGGCATGGCGTTGCAGGCCCTCTCCCACATGGACCGTGGTTGGATGGTCTGGGACAAGAGCAATGAGGGTCAGGAGACCTTCTCCAAGCTGCAGCGGCTCTATCCCAAGGACCAGGCGGACGCGGGCGCCGGACGGAAGCGCGACGCCGCCTGACCGTTGTCCGAGGCGCTTGAGAAAAGGGTCTCGAGCGCCTCGGGCACCGAGCCCCCCAACAAGAAAACCATACTGAAGAGGATTGCTGCGATGAGCGTTGGCCGAGCAGAGGTGTTTGAAACGATACTCGTCGAGAAGGTGTCGACCGACGTAGTACGGATCGCGCTCAATCGGCCCGAGAGCCGCAATGCCCAAAATGCGGCCATGCTTTATGAGCTCAACACGGCTTTCAACGAGGCAGCCCGGGACGACGCGGTCAAGGTGATCATCCTGGCCGCACACGGCAAGCATTTCTCCTCGGGACACGATCTTCGCGTGCCGGATTTCGTCGCGGAAATGGCCCCTTGGGATCCGGTCGGAACCTGGTGCGGGTTCGGCTGCGCAGGGGCGGAAGGCCGCATGGGGATCGAGAAGGAAATGTTCCTGGGGCTCTCCGAGCGCTGGCGCAACATTCCCAAGGTCACGATCGCCCAGGTGCAGGGAAAGGCCATTTCCGGGGGGCTGATGCTCATCTGGCCCTGCGACATCATCATCGCAGCCGAAGATGCGGAGTTCGCGGATAACACCGGCGAAATCGGTGTCGCGGGGGCGGAGTTTTTCAATCACCCTTGGGAGCTTGGTGTCCGCAAAGCCAAGGAAATGCTGTTCACCAGCGATTTCATCGGTGCACATGAAGCTCATCGCCTGGGAATGGTGAACCATGTGGTTCCCAACGAGGAGCTGCAAAGCTTTACCGAGGCGATGGCGAAGAAGATCGCCAGAAAGCCATCCTTCACGCTGAAGCTGCTGAAGGAAGCCGTTAACGCAGCACAGGACGCGCAAGGACGCGTGAATGCGATGGGGACGAGTTTCGCGCTGCATCAATTGAGCCATTCTCACAATGAGCAGGTTTTTGGCTTGCCGATTGACCCGACGGGACTGCCGGCCAGCGTGAAGGACAAGGCGGCCTGGAAGGGCAAGCCCGCGTCGGAGTGAGCGGGCGAGGGATTTTGGAGGATTTCGTCGATGGCCATATTTCCACTGGCTGAGATACCCGCGCGCGGCGCGGCGCTGCACGGGCATGATGCATGGGCGATCCGGCACGGCGACGATGTGATAAGCTGGGGAGACTTGGCCGATCGCGCGACGCGGCGCGCCCATGCGCTGCGCGCTGCCGGCGTAGAACCGGGCGACCTTGTTACGCTGGCGCTGCCGAACGGGTCGGCATTTTACGAACTGATGTTCGCGCTATGGACGATCGGGGCGACGCCGCACGTCGTGTCTTATCGCCTGCCGCTGGCGGAGCTTCAGGCGATTGTAGCCGTGGCTGGGCCCAGGATGGTGATTGCTTCCGACGAGGCGTTGCGGAGAGCTTTCGGCGCACAGCCGGCCGATTTCGGCCGGGGTCACGCCGATACCACCCCTCTGGAAGCTGTCATTGCGCCGCGCTGGAAGGCCATGTCTTCGGGTGGCTCTACCGGCCGTCCGAAGATTATCGTGGCCCCTGGGCCAAATACCTTCGACACCGAGCGCAAGCCGCCCCTTCGGTTTCCGGCGGATGGCCCCATCCTCGCCACGGGTCCGGTCTACCACAACATGCCCGTGACGACGAACATTCAGGCCCTGTCCGAAGGCCATTCCGTCATCGGGATGACGAGGTTCGATCCGGAAGAGGCGCTTCGCCTGATCGAGACGTTCGGCATAAAATGGACAAGCTTCGTGCCGACGATGATGATGCGGATATCGCGTCTGCCGAAGGAAGTGCGCGATAAGTACGATGTCTCTTCATTGGAAACCGTGTGGCATTGGGCCGCACCGATGCCGCCAGAACTCAAACAGGAATGGATCGACTGGATTGGTCCCGAGAAAATCTGGGAGCTTTATGGCGGGACGGAAGGGATCGTCACAACCATCCTGAATGGCGTTGAATGGCTGGCGCACCGCGGCTCGGTCGGACGCGCGCTCCTCGACAAGATCAAGATCGTCGATGAGGCGGGGAACGAGCTGCCCCGCGGCGAGGTGGGCGAGATCTTTGCCCTTCCGGCCGGAGGCCGGGGCTCGACATATAGTTACATCGGCGCCGACGCGCGCGTGACGGATGATGGGTTCGAAACCTTGGGCGATTTCGGCTGGATGGATCAAGAGGGATACCTCTATATCGCCGACCGTCGCACGGACATGATCGTGTCCGGGGGTGCGAACATCTTTCCTGCCGAGGTCGAGGGCGCACTGATGGCCCACCCTGGCGTGCAGGGAGCCGTTGTGATCGGCCTTCCGGACAGCGATTTCGGCGCTGCCACCCACGCCATTATTCAGCCAACCGACGGGGCACAGGGACATCTCACGTCTGACGAGCTCCTTTCCTTCCTGCGCGAGAGACTGGTGGCCTACAAGCTCCCGCGAAGCTTCGAGTTCGTAACCGATATGCTGCGCGACGACGCGGGCAAGGTTCGGCGACAGCAACTTCGCGAGGCCCGCATTGCGCCCAGCAACGACGGCGAATCCGATCCCCGTTCCGCGGTGGCCTGACGCCCGAACGGCCGTGCCGAGGCGCTACAGTTGAACCCATTTACGATCAGGCCTCGCCAGAAAGGAAGTATATGAACGACGAGGCGATAGTTGCCGACTACATCATTGTCGGTGGGGGTAGCGCGGGCGCGGTGCTCGCCAACCGTTTGAGCGAAGACGGAAAAACCAAGGTGCTCTTGCTTGAGGCCGGCGGGAAAGGCCGCTCCCTGATTATGCAAGTTCCTGCCGGTGTCGTGCAGCTCATCGGCAACAAGGAATATGACTGGCTCTACGCCCAGGATCCCGATCCCACCATCGACAACCGGACCTTTGCCTGGTCAGCCGGACGGGCCTTGGGGGGCGGCAGCGCCATCAACGGGATGGTCTATGTCCGCGGAACGCGGCGTGATTATGATCGGTGGGCCGAGGCTGGAGCCACCGGCTGGGGATTCAATGACGTCTTTCCCTATTTTCTCCGGTCCGAGACCTGGTCAGGTACGCCGAGCCAAGCCCATGGTTCACACGGTCCATTGACCGTCGCGCCGATGCGGCCCGGCTTCCATCCACTGACGCACACTTTCCTGAAGGCGTGTAACGAGCTGGGCATTCCAACGCTCGCCGAATATCAGGACGGCCAGATGGAGGGGGTATATCTCACTCACGGCTCGCAGCGTGACGGTTGGCGCTGCAGCACGGAAAAGGCCTATCTTCGTCCCGCCCGCTCGCGCAGCAATCTGGAGATTATCGTCGACGCCGATGTCGAGCATGTCGACTTCGAGGGTCGACTGGCGGTTGGGGTAACCTTCCGGCACAAGGGTGTCGAGCGCAAGGCGAAGGCGCGCGCCGAAGTCATTCTCTCGGCAGGCGCCATGGGTACACCCGCCTTATTGATGCGTTCCGGCATCGGACCCGCCGGCGTCCTGCTGGAGCACGGGATAACTGTTCGGCACGACGCACCACAGGTGGGTGCCAACCTTCAAGAGCATCCCGGCGTAGGCCAGAACAAATATGTAAATCGTCCGACGATGAACAGCCGGATGCGTCCGATCGACATTCTTGGCTATTTTCTACGCTACGCCTGGAACCGCAGCGGCCCCCTTTCCGCGCCGGCTGTGCCCGCGATGGGATTGGTCCGAACGCGCGCTGATCTGGATGAGCCGAACATCCAATTCCATTTCATGCCGCTGGGCTACGATATGGACCCCAACGCGACCTCCTGGGATTCGAAAGGACTGCCGAAAGAACAAATCATCACGCTTTACGCATCGGTTTGCCATCCGAAGAGTCGTGGCAGGGTGCTGCTCAATGCGGATCGTCGTCCGCGAATTGTCCATCGCCTCTTCGACGATGAGCGCGATCTCAGCACGATGATCGAGGGTTGTAGACTGATCAACCAGCTCTATCACACCCCGTCCATGCAGGCGCTTGTGGTCGCCGACCGCAATCCCAACCCGATACCGGAGAGCGACGACGAGTGGGCGGCGTTCGTGCGGGCCAAAGCGGCCCTCGGATATCATGCTGTCGGAACATGTCGCATGGGTAGCGACGACGGATCAGTGCTCGATCCCGCACTGCAGGTCCGTGGCGTGCAAGGTCTCCGTGTGGCCGATGCGTCGATCATGCCGACGCTGCCGAGCACCAACACCAATGCCACGGCCGTCATGATTGGAGAAAAGGCAGCCGACATCATCGCGAACAGAAAGATCGCAGCCCAACAGGCGGTCGCTTAAATGAGCGGCAGCGACGACATCAATCCCCTGGTGCGGATCGAACGAGAAAACGGGATCGCGGTGATAACCCTTTCCAATCCCGAAAAGGGAAATGCGCTGAGTGTCGACATGGCTGAAGCGCTGCTCCTACGGGTGGAGGAAGCGGCTGAAGATAGTACGATCCGATCCGTCTTGATGACGGCCGAGGGGCGCTTCTTCTGTGTCGGCGGCGATGTCAGGAGCATTGGCGCGGCCGGAGACGATGTGGGCGCGCTGCTGGATCGGATCACCACTCCGTTGCACAGGGCGATCGAGACACTGCTTCATATGGAAAAGCCACTCGTAGTGGCGGTGAACGGGCCCGTCGCGGGCGGAGGGCTTGGTCTCGCCGCGGTCGGCGACATTGTCTTGGCCTCCGAGGCTGCTCATTTCTCAATGGCCTATGCCGGGATAGGCTTCTCGCCGGACGGCGCCGCGACATGGTTACTGCCTCGCCTAATCGGGCTGCGCAGAACCCAGGAGCTCGCCTACGCCAACAGGCGCCTGACGAGCGCCGAGGCAGCATCGCTCGGTCTCGTGACGCGGTCGGTTCCGGACAAAGATCTTCGCCAGGAGGGGCGCGAGATGGCCGAACGTCTTGCTCGCGGTCCTGTGGGAGCTTTTGCTGCGGCACGGCGCCTTCTGCTGTCTTCCGATTGCGCTACCGCGAAGGCCCAGATGGATCTGGAGGCGCGGAGCGTTCGCGCGCAAGCGATGGGGGCGGAAGGTCGAGAAGGCGTATCGGCATTCCTCGGAAAGCGACAACCAGAATTCGCAGCGCTGCCATGACCGACGAACGGGCCAAGGGACCGATAAGCAATCGACATCGCAATAGGGAGAATGAGTGTGAAAATTGAGGGCCTGACAGCGATCGTGACAGGAGGGGCCTCGGGACTTGGCGCGGCGACTGCCAAAATGCTTGCGACAGAAGGTGCCAGGGTGGTGATCCTTGATCGGGATCCTGAGGCCGGCGAGGCGCAAGCCCGCGTGATCGGCGGCCGATTTTTCATAGCTGACGTCGGGGACGAGGAGGCTGTCGCAGAGGCCCTCGTGCAAGCAGAATCAGTTTTTGGGATCGCCCGGATACTCGTCAATTGCGCCGGCGTCGCTCCCTCCATCAAGACCGTTGGCCGCGACGGGAGCCCGCATAAACTCGCTGATTTCCGCCGCGCGATCGAGGTCAACCTCGTGGGCACGTTCAACGTCCTCAGCCAGTTTGCCGCAAGGCTGATCACGGCAGACCCGCTCGGCGAGGAGCGCGGGATCATCGTCAACACCGCCTCGATCGCCGCCTTCGATGGGCAGATAGGTCAGGCAGCCTATGCAGCGTCAAAGAGCGGGATTGTTGGGCTGACACTACCAGTCGCGCGTGACCTTGCTCGGGAAAAGATACGGGTCATGACGATTGCTCCGGGCATCTTCATGACTCCAATGATGCTGGGCTTTTCGCAGGCCGCCCAGGACAGCCTTGGGCAGCAGGTTCCGCATCCGAGCCGGCTGGGGCAGCCTGAAGAATATGCCGATCTCGTCCGATCGATCATCGTCAACCCTATGCTGAACGGCGAGGTGATCCGCCTCGACGGCGCAATCCGTATGGGACCGCGATAATGGTGCAGAGAACGCAAGCCCGGACAAACGGACCCCGCATTGACATGGGCGGCAGGATTGCGTTCGTGACGGGAGCTGCCAGTGGGATCGGCCGTCAGACGGCAAGGGATTTGGCCGAGGCCGGGGCGATGGTCTTCGCCGTCGACAGAGCGAGTAGCGGTTGCCTGGAAACCTGCGCAGCATTCCCTGACAGGATGTCTTACCTGCCCTGCGATGTCACAAAGCTATCGAGCGTTCGGGCGGCACTCGACGCGGTCTGGCAGGAGCACGGCGCTCTCGACATATTGATCAATTGCGCCGGCGTTTATTCGATGCAGCAGATGATGGATATCACCGAGGCCGAATATGACCGTGTCCTGTCGATCAACCTGAAAGGTCTCTTCTTTGTCAGCCAGATCGCCGCACGCTACATGGTCAAGGCGGGCCGAGGCGGAGCAATCGTCAATATCGCCTCGGCAGCCGCTCGCAGACCTTCGATCGGCTCCATGGTCTATTCGGCGAGCAAGGCGGCTGTCATCAGTTTGACGCAAGGGATGGCGCAGGAGCTGGCTGCACACGACATACGCGTGAATGCGATTGCGCCTGGCGCTGTCGAAACACCCATGTGGGACGCGGTCAAGAGTGCCTATCGAGAGGGCGAGACTGGCGACGGTCCGACGATCGAAACGGCCATGCGTAGCGTAACGCCTCTCGGGCGCCTCTGCCGCCCGCAAGACTGTGCTCACGCAATTCTTTATCTCTGCACGGAGCAGAGTGCGTTCGTCACAGGCCAGACGCTGAACGTCGATGGCGGCATGTATTTCAACTGACGGTCAGGCGGTCGTTCGAAAGGATTGGGCATGGGTCAACTCGAAGGACGCCGCGCGCTCGTCACGGGTGCCGCTGACGGAATTGGCAAGGCGATCGCGGAATCGTTTGCGCGCGAGGGCGCGCAAGTGCTGGCCATCGATGTGTCGGGCGAAAAACTGAATGCGGCCTTCGCACGAGATGCCGCGATAATCCCAATTGTTCAGGACGTCACTGCAACCGATGCGGCCGAGACCCTCGTTGTTAAATCGGGCGAATTGCTGGGCGGCCTCGATATTCTCGTGAACAATGCCGGCATCCCTGGAAAGCTGGCATTGCTTGAGGAAACTACCGATGCAAATTGGCACCAAGTCTTCGTCGTCAACGTCGACGCGGTTTTTCGCCTCACACGCGCTTGCGTTCCCTTGCTGCGATCGAGCAAATGCGGGCGCATCATAACCACCGCGTCCGTTTGCGCCGAGTACGGCCTTCGGCTCCAAGGCGCCTATGTCGCATCAAAGCATGCCGTTTCGGGCTTGATGAAAGGCTTTGCGATTGAGCTCGGCCAATATGGCATTACCGCGAACTGCATCAATCCGGCGAACACCGTCACCGGCATCACACGTGACTGGTTCTCGTCGGCGCAGTCCACCGAGGGTCGGGCCTATCTCGATGTGGCCTCGGTACTGGGCCGATACAGCCATCCGGAAGATATGGCAGCCGCTGCTCTGTATCTGGCGTCCGATGGAGCGGCCTACGTCACTGGCCAGTCCATTACCGTAGATGGCGGGATGACATGCCGCCTGCCGTCCTTGTCGCACGCCACACGCTACGAGTCCTGAACATCAGTCGGCGACGTTCGTTTTCGCTGGGAGGGCAGACCCATCGTGGCGGAGTGTGGATCCGCCGAAAGCAGACCGGGTAGGTTCAAGTCGGCGGAACGCTCCGCGCTCGTGCTTCATCATTTTCATCGTGCCGGTCACACCGAGACGATGCCAATTGCTCCGATGTTCGCTTCCGAAGCCAAATCCGCGCCCGCTGTGGCTCCTACGGAGACCATAGCCTGTCCGCCGTGCTCAATGCGCCCTTGCCTTGTAATCCCAATGACAACCAGCTCGATGTACCTCGCGCCTGCGACGGCGCTCGTATAGAACAATGTGCCGCCCAATCAACGCAGCGCCGCCGCCGCGATCCTGCTGCTGGTGCTCAATCTCTTGGGGACGGGGCTTGGGCCATGGTTCGTCGGGATTGTGAGCGAGGCGCTGACGTCGCATTTTGGTTCGCAGGCGCTTATCTGCGCTATGCTCGGCCTGACCCCTTTCTTTCCGATAGCCGCCGGCACGTTGTGGCTGGTCTCCCGTTCGATGGGGCGCGCCTCAACGGCTGCAGCAGGCACTACAGTCAATCGACTGTGAATGCTGCCTCGGTCTTGGATCTCAATTCATCCAGCGAGACGTCAGGCGCCAGTTCCGTCAAACGGAAGGGCGATGATCCGCGCACTCGACGCTCGAAGACCGCCAAGTCGGTAATGATCATGTCAACGACATTCGCGCCGGTCAGCGGCAGGCTGCAAGCCGCGCGGAACTTGGGCTCGCCTACTTTCGAGACATGGTCCATCAGGACTATGATCCGCGCGACGCCGGCGACAAGATCCATGGCGCCTCCCATGCCTTTGACCATCTTGCCCGGAACCGTCCAATTCGCCAGGTCACCATTCTGGGCGACCTCGAGTGCGCCCAATATCGACAGGTCGACATGGCCACCACGGATCATCGCGAAGCTCTCGGCAGAGTTCACGAATGAGGCGCCAGGAAGAGCGGTGACCGTTTGCTTGCCGGCGTTGATCAGGTCCGCATCGACCTCATCCTCGAGCGGGAACGGGCCCACGCCCAGCATCCCGTTTTCGGATTGAAACGTGACCTCGATGCCTTCAGCAAGGTAATTGGGAACAAGGGTCGGGACGCCGATGCCGAGATTGACATAATCACCGTCTCGGAGCTCGCGCGCCGCGCGTGCGGCGATGTCGTGACGTGTCCAAGCCATTACGCAGTCTCCATCCGAATCGTGCGCTGTTCGATTGGCTTCACATAGTCCGCGCCGACAAGAATGCGGTCGACATAAATGCCTGGCGTATGGATCTGGTCGGGATCGATCGCGCCCACGGGTACCAGTTCCTCCACTTCAACCAACGTGACCCTTGCGGCCGTCGCTGCGATGGGGTTGAAATTGCGCGCGGTCTTGCGGAAGATGAGATTGCCCTTTGTGTCCGCCTTCCATGCCTTCACCAGTGCCACGTCGGCAAACAGGCTTGTCTCCATGATATACCGCTCTCCCTCAAAAAAACGTTCCTCCTTGCCGTCCGCGACCAGCGTCCCGACGCCGGTCTTGGTGAAGAACGCCGGTATACCTGCCCCACCGGCCCGGATTCGCTCGGCCAGTGTGCCCTGAGGATTGAATTCCAGCTCGAGCTCGCCGGAGAGATATTGCCGCGCAAACTCCCTGTTCTCACCAACATAGGAGCTGATCATCTTCTTGATCTGGCGGGTCTGGAGCAGCACCCCGAGGCCGAAATCGTCCACGCCGGCGTTGTTTGAGATGACCGTCAATCCGCTGACCCTTGAATCGCGGACGCCCAGAATCAGCTTTTCCGGGATGCCGCAAAGACCGAAGCCTCCGGCGACGATGGTCATTCCATCCGACAGAACGCCATCAAGGGCGGCCTGAGCGCTTTCAACAATCCTAGGCAACATCCAGTCCTTCCGCTGCGGTACGGTCTGTTGGCCGTGGCATCGTTGCTCTCAGTCCAGCCGTCCCAATAGGCTCTGCCTAGCGCTCACTGGCTCGCGGTGCAGTCCCTACTGGACGGGACGATATCGACCAGCCTCCCGGTCCCCCGCCAGGGGGATAGAGCGACTATCTCCGGAAAGTTAGAACGTAGATGGAGATAGGATGAGGAAAGCTGTAATGACCCTGGAAACCCCCGAGCGCATTCAATCGATGTGGGAAGCGGCAAGCACGCAGATGCGCGCGCGCCGGCACCCTGACGATTTTCCGGCGCTTCCGGATATGCCGGCGGCTCGCTACACTAGCGACGTTTTTTACGAGCTGGAAAAGCAGCATCTCTGGTCGAAGACCTGGCTTTTCGTCGGATTGGCGCATGAATTCGAGGGACCGGGAAGCTATCGGACCTACACGCTCAACGATGCGCCGGTCGTCGTCATGCGCGGACGAGACAATGAACTGAGAGCGTTTCACAATGTATGTCAGCATCGCGGCTCGCTGCTCATGAAAGACGAGGCGGGCGTCTCGCGAAACATGCGCTGCCTCTACCATTGCTGGACCTACGATCTCGAAGGTAAATTGATCTTCGTACCGGACGAGCATTATTTTTCCGGCCTCAACAAGGCTGAACGGAGCCTCAAGCCGATCCGCTGCGAGCAATTCGGGAGCTTGGTCTTTGTAAACTTCGACAATGAGGCGGTGCCGCTGTTGGAATATCTGACCGACATCCCGGCGCTGTGGTCCGACATTCCGCTGAACGATCTCCGGTTGTTCGAACGATTCAGTTTCGAGGTCGACTGTAACTGGAAATGTCTGCAAGATAATTTCGCTGAAAATTATCATGCCAAATATGTGCATGAGAACACGATCGACAAAGTCATCGATTCGAAGACGTCGGCTCTGCAAATGATCCGCGGCGGGCACAACGCCATCGTCATCAAGTCGCGTGGAACTCTGACGAGCGGAATGGGCGCCGCATTCTTCAAGTCGGACGACGACACCGCCGAGCAGCAGGCGAGCAAGCTCGCGGAGATCTCCCGGAGCGGCCAGCGCAGCTATAATGTCTTCCCCAACGCGACTTTTCCGATCGCAGAGTATTTGTTTCCAATTGTGATGGTCTGGCCGATCGATCCCGGCCGATGCCGGGTAGAGGTTTCGTTCGTCAAGACGGGCAGCGGACCAGACAATGAGAAACTGGATCAGGACACCCTGACCTTCTTCCGGAGCTTCATCGGCGAAGATCTTGATGCGCTCTCGGGTATGCACAAGGCCCTCGCCCACGGCGGCATTGATTCGATCCCGCTGTGTTGGTCGGAGCAGTTCATCTATAACCACGAACAGCATATCGATGCCGTCATCGGACGCGAGAACATTCCTGCCGGGCTCGCTGTAGTGGAGGTCGATCTTCCCTACGCGCACCTATAAATCATGAGACACAAGGCTCAAAAGCCTCATCAGCAAAGTCATGTCCGGGGTTTGGTGCTTGCGTGACACATCGGGCTATTTTGTCTCGCAAGCAGGTAACCTAAGCGCGTGTCTGTGCGTGGGCGTGGCGCGTGGCGAGCCCTTAATGAGACGACAATTATGCTCTCGACCGTCAAGATGAACCCTGGACTTGTAACGGTTTTGCGCCGGTCACCTATCTCATTATGCCACCTTGGCTTCGAACGCGAGTGGGCTGATGCCGCCCAGGTATGAATGGCGGCGACGGGAATTGTAGAAGCCGTGTATGGACGCACCCCGACTGGCAAGTGCAGAAATGGAGTGTTTGACAACGGAAGATCGCTTGCAGCCATGTATTCGGCCTGTTTGCGCGGTCATAGCCGCTGGCCCTGATGGGTATTCGCGAACCGGTCCCTATCGTTGATGCGGGCATTAACGCCCTGGGCTTCTATCGGGTTTGTCCGATCCGAGGTCTGCGACCTTTGCGCCATCACTCCTTTCACACATGCAAGCTTCAGCCGTGCATCGTAAACGCGCCCTCTAGGCGATTGCGATGTTGGCTGATTGGTAAACGCCTCCTCGCGCCATAATTGCCCACGCAATGCGAGCAAGTTTGTTGGCGATCGCGACAGCTACGACGTTGGCTGGCTTGCGCTCGATCAAGCTCAGGAGCCAGGCGCTTTGCATGCCTTTGCCGCGCCGGGTCCATCGTAATACCGCATGGGCTCCGACGATGAGGAGACGGCGCATGTAGGGATTGCCGCGCTTCGATATTCCGCCAAGGCGTTGTTTTCCACCACTGGAATGTTCGCGCGGCACAAGCCCGATCCACGCCGCAAATTCGCGCCCAGACTTGAACTGTGTGGCATCGGGCACCGTGGCGGCCAGAAGTGTCGCATTCATGGGGCCGATACCCGGTATGGAAGCAAGTCGCCGACTAACCGCATTTGCACGATGCCATGCCATTATGCGCTGCTCCAGTATCTCGATCTTCCAGCCCAGATCGTCGAACTGGGCAAATAGCAACTGCACCGTATCCCTTGCTTCGTTCGGCAAGACATCCTGTTCGGCAGATTGCAGTGCTTCACGAAGGACTCTCACCCGCTGGACACCTGTGGCGACGACAACGCCAAATTCTGCGGCGGTCCCACGGATCATATTGGTCAGCATTGTACGTTGACGTACCAGCAAATCCCGCGCGCGGTGCAAAGCAAGCGACGCTTGTTGCTCCCGAGTCTTGATCGCCACATAACGGATGCCGGCGCGTTTAAGTGCCTCACAAATCGCCTCGGCATCCGCGCTGTCTGTTTTCGAACGCTTCACGAATGGTTTGACATATTGGGGAGGAATCAGCCGCACTTGGTGCCCCGTGCTTTCAATCATACGAGCCCAATGATGCGAGGTTGAACATGCCTCAATTCCGACTAAGCACGCAGGCAGGTCTTCGAAAAACTGCAGCATCTGGTCTCGTCTGAGCTTTCGACGCAAAACTGGCATGCCGTCGCGATCAGCAGCGTGAACCTGAAACCACGTTTTTGCGATATCGAGACCAATCGATGCAATTTCCGTCATGTTCCTTCTCCTGATCGTTAAATTGCCCCTGCGGCAATCCGCCCCGAACAATTATCAGTCGGGGGGCGTCCATCCCATCATTGATGTACTGGAAGATGGCGGCTTCAGCGTGCCGGCGGGTTGGCCAATTCTGCCGCCAGATGAGTTCGGCCTTCAGGGATTTGAAGAATGTCTCGACGGAGGCATTGATGCTCCTATGTTGGTCAAGAGCCTTTCGCGGCTGCTGGGAGCGGCTTTTCAGCACAGAGGTGTTGGTAGATTTCGCGAGCGATGTACCGCTTGAGGCACCGCCGGATTTCGCGAGGTGACTTGCCTTCGGCGGTTCGGCGCTGGATATATTCGCGGGTCGGCGGATGGTGGCGCATGCGAACCAAGGCGACGCGGTACAGGGCCGCATTCGCCCGCCGGTTGCCACCCCGGTTGAGCCGGTGACGGTTGGTCTTGCCACTTGATGCCGGCACGGGGCACACGCCGCATAGCTTGGCGAACGCGGCCTCGGATCGGATCCGCTGAGGATTGTCGCCCAAGACAATGAGCATGTCGGCGATGGTACCGGTCGACACGCCAGGCGCATCCATCAGTGCCGGTGCGTGGGCACGCACCAACTGCTCGAGGACGGCTTCGTGCTCCTTGATCTCGGCATCCAGCATCAGCCATCGGTTCGCCAATGCGCGTAGCGCCATCTTCGCCGATGCATTGGTGGATACCAGTGCCCCCGGGCGCAGTGCTGCGATCGCGCGGATAAGCGTCATCTTGCCGGTGATGCCGATGAACCGCTCGCGCAACGCCTGTGGCGCGTTCACCAGCATTGTCTTGAGCGTGACCATGGCTTGTGTTCGCGCTTTGAGCGCAGTGTCGCGGGCGATCTTGAGGTGACGGATCATTTCGACGGTGCCATCACCGACTTTGGGCTCACCGTCGGCGTCACCCGCAAGCACGGCCCTTGCAGCGGACTCGGCATCCACGGTATCGGTCTTGCCATATCGACGCCGGAGCTGCCGGTTGATCCGGCCGACCTCAATGACGCGCAAACCCTTCGCAGCCAGCGCGCGTGCGAGGCCGGCACCGTATGAGCCAGTTCCTTCGATGCCGAACGCGTGCACGGTTCCGTGCTCGGTTGCCCAAGCTGCCACCTGGCGATAGCCCTTGCTGGTTACCGGGAACGATGCTGTGGCAAGCCGCGCGCCCAGTCCGTTGATCGCGACCGCGACGTGAACGTCTTTATGGGTGTCGATGCCGATGACGACAGCGTCTGGTGTGATATCATGCATACTGGTCCTCCAGGCGGGTGGAACCCGAAGGCCCTTCGCGAGCGGACAGGACTGTGACGGGACGGCACTCCCTCAGGCTCCTATCAAGTCACGTTTCGCGACGCCCCGGGTGCAGCCTGGAGGGCCGACAGATCAACGCCATGACACGTGGTCAGTCGTAAGCACGGGTCAGACCTTCCAGACTGCATGCATCTTCTCACAGTCGTAACAATTTCCCTTGCCGCTCATAGATGGACGCAGGCCATAGGCCTGCAGCTTTTTCTGATAATCATAAGAGCAATATTGGCTGCCGCGATCGGAGTGGAAAATGCAGCCTTCAGGCGGCTGACGCAGCCGCACCGCCATATCCAACGCCCGGATCGCCAGATCCTTCTTCATCCTATCGCTGACAGCCCAGCCAACAACACGACGGCTGTGCAGGTCGAGGATGACGGCAAGGTAGAGCCAGCCTTCCGATGTCCAGACATAGGTGATGTCGCCCGCCCATTTCCGGTTGGGCGCATCGGCCGCAAAATCTCCGTCTAGCCAGTTCGCCGCGACACCCAGGCGATGGTGGCTGTCCGTCGTGAACTTGTGCTTGCGTGTGCGGACTGGCTTGATCCCGTTGATCCGCATGAGGCGGCCAACCCGGCGCTCGCCAACGTCGAGCCCTGCTTCCTTGAGCTCCATCGTCATCCTGGGGCGACCATAACTGCCAAGGCTCAGACTATATTGCTCCCGGATATGGGCCAGCACCCTCATGTCTGTCCGTTCCCGATGGCTGATCGGGCGCGACCGCCAGGACCGATAGCCGCGCTCACTCACCTGTAGGACACGGCACATCAACTCCACTGGCCAACGGTGCCGCCAGCTATGCACAAAGGCGAACCTCACGACCTTTGGCTCGCAAAGAACTGAGTGGCCTTTTTTAGGACTTCCCTCTCCTCCCTGAGGATACGGTTCTCCAAACGAAGCCGTTCATTCTCTCGAGCCAGATCTGCCTGCGGCGCTGCCACCAGATCCGAGGGGCGATAGTGCGACACCCATTTGTTCAGCGTCGATTTGCCGATCCCCAAATCCGACGCGACCCGTTCGCGCGGCAACCCGCTGGTCAGCGCAATGCGCACGGCCTCCTGCTTGAACTCTTCGCTATGCTTGATCATCTCGTCGGTCTCCTTGAATGAGCCTTAAACTCTCAAGTGACCGGCACAAAACCGTTACAAGTCCAGTTCCGGCCGCAGCAAAATCGGGTCCTCCGCTCCCCGCTTCGCGGCGGCTTCGCCGTCGTTGACCCAGCCACGATCCACATGCCCGCTGACCTCCATCATTTCATTTTGATGAGGAAAACCCATGCACATCAATCACAACGCTTTCGCCGCAGAGGGCACCTACATCGCAGCATTTGCCAACGCCGAGCTACGCGCGATGACGAGCTACTTTCCGCAGCACATCATCCGGGATGAAGAGGGTGGGTTCTTCGCCATTGATGAAGGCGATTATGGCGCTCTGCCAACGACCATCATCAACCGGGTGGTGTACAGCATTCCAGGCAAGCTCGACGACAGCTACTGAAATCTAAAGGGGAGGGCCGGTGAGGCTCTCCCAAAGATATTATGGCCTGGGTCATTGGGCAGGCTGGGCATCGAGCCCGGCCTGCCCATTTTGGTTAGGATCGGTTTGGCCTTCACGCCGCCAGGCGACGCTGAACCTCCTCGAGCCCAAGCTTGCGGATGCGCCCGACCAGCGCTTCCAGATCCTCCAGGGACAGCTTCATCAGGCCCGCTTTTTCGATGACCTTCAGCGAGGCATCTCGTTCCTTTTCAGCGAGCTGCTTTTTGCGTTCGACCAGCTTGGCTTCTTCCGCCGCAATGGCAGCCCGTTCCTTGTCCAGATCTTTGGCCATGGATCATTTCCCATATGTCGGATCGGATTGTGGACGGGGCCGTTATAGCTTCTCCTCAGTCCAGCTCAATCCCTGCTAGCGTCCGCGGTCGTGGTGTAATTTCCTGGTGTAGCTGATGGTGTTGCCGTGGGTGTGGCCGAGGCCACACCCACGGCGGCGCATCTGGTGGCCACCGGGCTCATCGGTAAGGTGGAAGTGTCGAAGCTTCACCAACCGAGGAGTTGATCCCGATGACCGATGATAGACTACCGCTTGCCGAGCTGATGGCGAAGACCGGAGATGGCGACTTTCTGCGCACCGTCGCCGAAAGTGTCCTGCAGATCATCATGGAGGCCGATGTCGACGGCCTGATCGGTGCTGGACGCCACGAGCGATCCGGTGAGCGCAGCACATGGCGCAATGGCTACCGCGACCGCAGTCTGGACACCCGGCTCGGCACCCTCAACCTGAAGATCCCCAAATTGCGGACGGGCGCCTACTTCCCCGGCTTCCTCGAACCTCGCAAGACCGCCGAGAAGGCGCTGGTGTCGGTCATCCAGGAGGCATGGATCGCCGGCGTCAGCACCCGACGGGTCGATGAACTGGTCCAGGCAATGGGCATGAGCGGCATCTCCAAGTCATCGGTGTCCAAGCTGTGCAAGGACATCGACGAGCGCGTGAACGCGTTCCTCAAGCGCCCGCTGGTCGGCGACTGGCCGTATCTGTGGCTCGATGCCACCTACCTCAAGGTGCGCGAGGGCGGCAGGATCGTCAGCGTCGCCGCGATAATCGCTGTCGCGGTCACCACCGAGGGCAAGCGCGAGATCGTCGGCCTGCACATCGGTCCGAGCGAGGCCGAGCCGTTCTAATCCACCTTCCTGCGCAACCTCGTCCGGCGCGGCTTGAAGGGGGTGAAGCTGGTCATCTCCGATGCCCATGAGGGCCTCAAAGCTGCCATCACCCGCGTCGTCGGCGCGACCTGGCAACGGTGCCGCGTGCACTTCATGAGGAACGCACTGGCGCATGTGCCCAAGGGCCAGAACACCGTTGTCGCCGCCGCGATCCGCCAGGTCTTCCTGCAGCCCGACCACGCGGCCGCGACCCAGACCTGGCGCCATGTCGCGGATCAGTTGCGCGGCCGCTGGCCCAAGCTGGGCGCCTGCATGGATGCCGCCGAGCACGACGTGCTCGCCTACATGACCTTCCCCGAACAGCATCGGGTCAAGTTGCACAGCACCAATCCGCTCGAACGCTTGAACAAGGAGGTGAAGCGCCGGGCCGACGTCGTCGGCATCTTCCCCAACGAGGACAGCATCACCCGCCTGATCGGCGCCGTGCTCCTCGAGCAAAACGACGAATACCAACTTCAACACCGCTACATGCAGCTCGAAGGCATGATGGCGCTCGCCACACCCCAAATCGAGGAGGCTCAACCGCTACAGATTACACCCAAGGCCGCCTGACGATGGCGCCCGGTGACCACACCCGAAATTACGCCACATTGACGACGTGACCCAATCCCTTTGATATTGCATGGGAATTGTCCTTGGAGGTGTGGCGGTCGGCGATGCAATCCGCGCTCCTTCCATCTCCCCATACTGTGGCGCACGAGCGCCGGAATAGCATCGTCGTTTGGCGGCGGAACTGCGTTTCGCCTGGAGCCAGTTTTGGGCAGTTTCGCCGCGGCCTAGAGGGATGAACCCCTCATGCAACGGCGAGATATGGTTTGGCCATATCCTTCCGCCCGATGGGCGGAGCCGATCCCTGCCGGATCGGCGACCGGGCCCTGCGGCCGGGTAAGCAGGAGCCGGTTACAGGTAACCAGCGCGCCATTTGCGTGAGTGCCTTCCCAAGTGGTCAGCCAGCACACCGTATGCACCTGCGGTTCAACCAAAATCAGTGGAACCGCACGCAATCCCCGTTTCGGAAGTGTCAGACATTGTATGACAGGAAGTTCAACCTGTATGGCGAATAGTTAAATCGGCCATTAGCCGCGCCTGCACTGTCTGACAACTTGCAATGGGCACGAGCCTCGGCTATCGATATTCCACTTTCGTAATCCCCACCAGCCTCTCTGCTAGGAGGTAGGGTGGATGACAATTAAGCAACGGCGTTACACGGTCCGTCTCGAACAGGATCAGTGGGAGCGCCTTGAGCAGCAATCCCGTAGCCGGGGGGTGCCTACCGCTGATCTCATTCGGACGGCGGTGGACCTACTTTTGTCCGGCGATTCCCTGAAGGACATGAGCCGCCTGCGCCTCGCGCGCATAGGCGAGTTTCAGCACCTCGCCCTCGATGTTCTGATCCGTGAACAATTTCCCCAATATCGCGACCGCATCGTCGCTGAAACCGACAAGCGCGTGGAGCTTTATCATGGCGCGTAAGGACATCCGCGACAACGGCCAGAACATACCGCTCAGTCACCATTCGGCGCGCGGGAACGTCCAGCGCAACTCGGGCAATTTCACCCGTGGAAGCCAGCTCCTGAGTCACGAAATGTTGATGTGGCTGTCAGGCGCGAAATTGCCCGTCATCTTCTGGTTCTTCGTGTTTCTTGGCTGCTGGTTCGGCATCATGTCAGTGAAGCTCGATGAGCATGGTTTTCAGCTCATCTGCATGAAGGTCTATTCCGAGCTTTGGAACTGGGTCGACCTCGATCCGATGAAGCGTGTCAACGTCACTCTGCCGAGCGGCGATATCATTCGCACCATCATGTCCGCCGTGCCCTATATTCCCGACGTGATCCGCGCCTGGGACGTCGCGATGCGAGGGCTGATCGGCTCGTTCCTGCTGTCGATCTTCATCACCGTTCCTGCCGCCATCTGGTTCGTCGACATATCCAAGCGCAGGGGCAAGTCGATCCTTCAGGAGCGGCATGAGCGCGGGGCGATGCTGGTGGACGTCGAATTGCTGCGGTCCGAGATCATCGAGCATAACCGCATCAAGTTTGAGGAGGATGTCGCCCATCTATGTCCCGGCATGAAGCCAAGCGAGGTTTTGCGGCTCCCATTTGCCGAGCGGAAGGGGAGGGGCATCCACCATCCCTATAGCTTGGGCGGCATCCCTTTTCCGCATCGGCTCGAGCAATCCCACGCCATGCTGATCGGCACCACCGGCTCGGGGAAAACGACGGAGCTCCGAAGCCTCGTCGCGCAGATGCGCGAGCGTCAGGATAGCGCGGTCATCTTCGACCTGACCGGCGCCTATGTGGAGTCCTTCTACGACCCTGCGCGCGACACGATCCTCAATCCCATGGACGAGCGTTGCCCTGTCTGGTCCATCTTCAACGACTGCTCTTCCCATAGCGAATTTACTTCCGCTGCCGCGGCCCTCATCCCTTCCGATGGCGGTTCGTCCGAACCTTTTTGGGCGCTTGCGGCGCGCACCTTGTTCATCGAGATGTGCATGCGCCTGATCGAGCGCGGACAGGCCACCAATTTGGCCCTCTCTGAAAATCTGATGACCGCCGATCTGGCGCGGGTTCACCGCTATCTCTCCAACACCATTGCTGACCCGCTGACGGCACCGGAAGCGGCACGCATGGCGGAATCCATTCGCGCTGTTTTCAATACCAATGCGCAGGTGCTGCGCTTCCTTCCCGAAGAGGGCGAACCCTTCTCGATCAGGCGCTGGATCACGGGGGAGAAGAAGTCCGGCGCGATCCTTTTCATCACCTCCCATTATCTCGACCTGCCGATGAACAAGGCGCTGTTGACGCTCTGGATGGACCTTGCCATCAACAACCTGATGTCGATGCCCCGAACGCGGTCGCTGCGGACTTGGTTCATGTTCGACGAGCTGGGCGCGCTTCACCGCATCCCGGCGATTGAAAATGGTCTCCAGACCGCCCGCGCCTTCGGCGGCGCGATGATCTTGGGGCTGCACAGTTTCGAGAAATTGGTGGAGGTTTATGGTGAGCATGGCGCGAAGAATCTTGCCTCGCTCGCACGATCGAAGCTGATCCTCGCCACCTCAGATCTCGACACCGCCGAACAGTGCGCGCGCTATATCGGCAATCGCGAGGTCCGCCAGATGGATGAGGCCTATAGCTATGGCTACAACAACACCCGCGATGCATCGACCCTGACGCCGCGCAAGCAGACAGAACCGCTCGTGATCGCCGACGACATCACGAACCTTCCCTCGCTCCATGGCTTCGTCAAATTTCCCGATGGATTTCCCGCTGCCCGCCTCGTTCTTCACTACCAGGATTACCCATCGGTCGCGCAGGGTTTTGTGCGCCGGAAGAACATCCAGCCGCTGCGGTCGAAACGAGGGGAGGGGGCCTTTGAGGAGGAGCCGCAGAGCGGAGAGGCGGGAGGCCGCGACGGCGCCGCGCAGGTCATCGTGAATGTGAGCGATCCGACCGTCGCGGGCGGCGCGATCGACCAAGTTCGGCTGTCACCCGCTAACGACGATCCGCAGGCCGAGGACGGCAGCAGGACGGATCGCGCCAGCGAACCGCTTGTAAGCAGGGCGGCGCCCTCGCGCACCGATAGCGCCGGCACCGCATCGGAGAATGAGCAGCGCCAAGCGCCGCTGGAGCGGGGCCGGTCAGAGCGCGGCGATCATGAGACCGCGTCCAGCGCCCCGGTCGTTGAGGATCAGACCCTCATTGAACTGCGCCACGATCTCTCTGCCGGCCTAGACACCGACGGTTTCGGGATCTGATCCATGCTTTCCGTCGCACCCGTTCGCTCCGCCTCCGGCGCCGCCAACTATTTTGCGAAGGATAATTATTACACGGTCGAAGGGTCGTCGGAAGTGAGCATCTGGGCAGGGGAGGGGGCACAGGAGCTCGGCCTTTCCGGCCAGGTCACGAAAGATGCGTTCGAACGCATTCTCAATGGCATTCTCCCTGACGGCACCGGTGTTGCCCAGGTGGAGAACCGCCAGTCGGGGACCGACCTCACCTTCTCCATGCCCAAATCAGCCTCAATCATGGCCTATGTAGCCGGAGACCGACATATTCTCGCTGCCAATATGAGCGCGGTGCAATCCACCATGAAATGGGTGGAACAGAACCTCGCCGAGGGGCGGCGGGACATTGACGGAAAGAAGGCCCCGATAAAGACCGGCAACCTCGTCTATGCCTTGTTCGAGCATGACACGAGCCGCGCCCTCGACCCCCAGGGGCATGTCCATGCGGTTATCGCCAATCTGACGCGGATGCCTGATGGGAAATGGCAGGCCCTCCACAATGGCGCGATCTGGAAGGCCAACAGCGTCATCGGCACGATCTACCATGCCGCCTTGCGCCATGAGCTGGAGAAGCTGGGCTATGTGATGGACATGAAGGGCAAGCATGGCACCTTTGAAATTGCCGGTGTGCCAAGGGACGTGATCGACGCTTTCAGTCAGCGGCGGCAGGACATTCTTGCCAAGGCTGCTGAGCTCGGCGTCACGTCACGCGAGGCACTATTTTCGATCACCAAGCGGACCCGCGATCCCAAGCTCAATATCGACGATCGTGATGCGCTGGGGAAGGCGTGGAAGGAAAAGGCCGCCGAGCTCGGTTTTACCGGCAAGGACTTCCTCTCGATGGCCGAGGCGCGCAGCACGCAGGAACGGGCACAGGGCACGCTGCATCGGGGCTATCATGCCATGAAGGAGGTCATTGCGACGGCCTTCGACAAGCTGTCCGGAATCCTCGCGCGGGACGACCCTTTGGTCGATCGTGGACTGGCCCGCATGATGGTCACTGCATCAGCCGCTCGCGCGCAGCTTGCCGTCGCGTCGGCGGTAAGGATTCAGGCCGAGCGCGAGGCCGCCTTCAAGATCACGGACCTTGCCAAAACCGCGCTGGACCTGGGGTTGAAGGGAGTTACGATCGAACATGTCGATCAGCGCATAGCCACGCTGACCAAGCGGGGTACGCTTATACCCGGCGTCGGCCGCGACAGCGACGGGGCCATATCGATGGTGACGACCAGGCAAGCCCTCGCCACCGAAGAAAGGATCCTTGGGCTTGTCGAATCTGGCAAGGGTTCGGCCGCACCGATCGTCGCGGCCGCGGACGCTCCCGCTCGCCTTCAGGCCGTCAGCGTCCATGAGCTAAACGCTGGGCAACTAGGCGCCGCGAGCCTGATTGTGTCCACGGCGGATCGAACCGTGACCATCCAGGGCGTCGCGGGGGCCGGCAAATCAACCATGCTGTCTGCGGTGGCGCGCGTGGCCGAGGGGGAAGGCCGTCAGGTTCTGGGTCTCGCCTTCCAGAACAAGATGGTGGCCGATATGGCGGAAGGGGCCGGGATCAAGAGCCAGACCATTGCATCCTTTGTCCTTGCCCATCAGCGGTTCATCACCGAGCAGAGCGGCTCGCGCTATGAGGAGGTCCGCGCAGGCCTCGCAAACACGATGATCGTCGTCGACGAAACCTCCATGGTGTCGTCGCAGGATATGCTGAGGCTGCACCAGATCGCCGACGCGCTCAGGATCGACAAGCTGGTCCTGGTCGGTGACCGTCAACAGCTTTCCTCGATCGATGCTGGCAAAGCCTTTGCCATGATACAGGCCGGCGGCGGGACCATGGCCCGGATGGACCAGAATATCCGTCAGCGCAACACGCTGCTCCGAACGGTGGCGTCATTGGCAAATGCGGGGAAGGCAGGCGTCGCCATGCGTATCCTGCGGGACAACGTCATTGAATCGGATAGCCCGGCCGAAGATGCAGCCGATCGTTGGCTCGGCCTCTCGGCCGAAGAACGGGAGCGCACAGCGGTCTTTGCATCGGGCCGCGAAGCGCGGGCGGCAATCAATGAACGCATACAGGAAGGCCTGGCCACAGAAGGCACACTGCGCGGTAAGCCGATCAACCTCACTGTCTACGAGCGCGTCAACCTCACCCGCGAGGAATTGCGCTACGCGAAGAACTACCAGGCGGGCCAGACGTTGGAGGTCGGGCACGGCGGTGCGCAGGATGTCGGTCTGAAGCGTGGACGCTATGAGGTGGTCAAGGTCCACGCCAACGGCAAAGTCGCCCTTCGTAATGGCCGCGAGCGCCTCCTCTTCGACCCCCAGAAGCTTTCCATGCAGAAAACCCGTGACCGGCTTCAGCTGTCGGAAAAGAAGACCATCCAGGTCCGGGCGGGCGAACGCATCCGCTGGACCGCCAACGATAAACCGCGCGACCTGCACAATGCCGCCATTGCCAAGATCGTTGCAATCGATGGGAGCGGCGTCACGGTCGAGACGGCAGCACAGCAGCGGATTACCCTGGGCGTGTCCGATCCGATGCTGTCGCGGGTGGACTTGGCCTATAGCCTCAACATGCACATGGCGCAGGGTATCACGACTGACAGGGCCATCACGGTCATGGCCAGCTATGAAAAGCATCTCTCCAATCAGCGCTTGTTCAACGTTGGTGTCACCCGTGTTCGTGATCAGCTGACCATGATCGTCGACGACAAGGCCAAGCTCGAACGCCAGCTTGCCAGCAATCCTGGCAACAAGACCTCCGCGCTCGAAACCGTCGGTCGGCTCGACATTGATGGCAAGTCGGACGGGGCAGCGCGCGCCGCACGGACAGGGGAGCTGGGTCTTACCGATGGAGCTCCGTCATCGCCGAGCGATCGTGCTCAGAGTTCGGGGCCTAAGAGCAACGACGTAGCCGCTGCCGATAGGCAGGGCCGCTCGCAATCCGATCGCGCAGAAATCTTCCCTACGCTCCCTGACCGGAGCCTTGGCCTCGATCTTTAAGGAGACCACAGCAGCCGATTATTTTCTTCCGCGCAGGTCCTGTAGTCCGACGCTAACAACCGGGGGGCGCCGGCGGTGTCGGAGGGAGCTTCTGCTCGGCTGTGGGCCTCAAGGCCATGACGCTGGCGAGGCAGTACCATGCTGTCGCTGGTCGAGGTGGAGACGGGCATCAGAAGCCGTTTCTGTGGCGCCAAACTGAGAGCCGAAGCGGGACAGACCCGCAATGTGCTGATGTAGGTCCGCCATAGGGATGAAACTTAGATAGGCAGATTCTGCGGGCTGAGTGCGATCGTCGCCCTTTTTATGCTTGCAACTTGCGTTCGGTACGAACGCCGCGGCGGGCGGGAACCGCAGGTAAAGCGACCGATGGCTTTGGATTGGCCAACGTGCGCTCTTTGAACGGGGGACGAAAGGCTCGCAGCGTTTCTATCTCATCGGGGTGGCGGGCAAGCAGCTCAATGAGACCAACGGCAGCCTCGCTCGGCGGCGTAGCGCCGCTCTCATATTTCTGAAACGCGCGTTTACCTCCACCAATGATATGGCCGGCTTCTTCCTGTGTAAGGCCGAGCTTCTTGCGGACGGCCCTCACATGTTTGGCATAGGCGTCCCGAAGCGACTTATAGGCCTCATTTGAGGCTTTCAGGTCGGCACCAGTATGGACGGAATCGCCATCGTCATCGGGATACCAGCCCGGAACATCGACGACCTGTGACATTGAACCGACCCGCACCGTCTGCTGGCGGACATCACGCCGCAGCGACTTTCCGGTCTCAGGATGAATTCGGGTTTCTGACACGTCTCAAACCTCCTTGAACGACGTAAGCATCACGTCGACCAATGTCTCGCCGGCAAACTTCAGATAAAGATACAAGCCATCGCAAGGGATGTGGTAAGTGTCGTGCCAATTGCGCGGGTTAACTGGGTTATGAGCCGTTTCCGACTTCACGAAGTCACCCGGATCCAGTGCTTGTACGACATCAACGATATCCTCCAGCGAGTAACCAATAGCCCGGGCATCGCGCTCCGCCTTGCCCGTGATCTCCAGCGATTCCGCATCCGCGAATTTCACCTTGATCGCAGCGAGGTCGTGGTGCGGCTTTTTCTTTACCGTCAATGGATGTACACCTTCAAGGTCACTTTTTCAAGGCCGGCTTAGCCGACATCCTCTCAGGTAGGAATCAGTCGCTTGGCACCTTTGGTTCCTCTCGGCGCTGTAACTCATTCTCGACCGCCTCCCGAATGAACAAGGCAAGCCGCCTGTTGCCGACCAGCGCTTCAATGCGTCTGATCGTCTCTGCCGATAGCCTGATCGTTGTCGGCTTCATTCCAAGCGGTGGGCGTCCCATCGTTTCGGCGCTATCGGCCATACGGGCAATCTCCAAGCCAAACTGGTTGACGCCACCGTTTATTTCAATATACGCCGTCGTTTATTGGATAAACGGTTGCGTATATTGGGGCAAGCGAGATTGTGACCCGCATAGTTGCAATGCTGACCGCGAATCGTGCGGAGGTACTGCGGGCATCGCGGCTTCCCCCGAACTCTTCCTTGGGCTGCCGAAAATACAAAATGGAGGTGCATATGGGTGACAGTCCTCCCACCAGATCACGACGCGCAATGTTGCGCGGTTTGATAGTCTCGCCGGTTGCCGTTGCCGCGGCTGCCAACACGTGTTGGGGCGAGGCTGTTGCTGCGCTCCACCACCGATACGACGACTGGCCCGCAGAGATCGTACGCAGTGGGGAAGGGCAGCGCTTAAGCCGCTTCCGCTATCACAATGCGGAGTCCTTTTGCCTGGGAATCGACCACGGCCTGTTTGCCAAAGACGCCGGGGAAATGCTTTACCAGGCCGGCATCGTCGGCCAGTTGGCAATTTCATCGCATTTGCTGGATATCGGTTTCGCCGACGAGTGGAATGCGCGCAATATCCGGTTGGACGTCGGGAAGGCACTTGCCTATGCAAACGCGACAGGCCTTGGTCATCACTGTCCCGACATGGCGCGCCTTGCTGCCATTCTGTCGCCCTATTGGAAATGGGGCCGTGCGCATCGACTTGATAATCGGCAACCCGACAGCGGCGGTTTCACTGCGACGCAGGTACGCCCGCTGCTACGCGACCTTCTCGACCGCGTGCAAGACGTGACGGGGCACCCGCGTCCAGTCGGCTCGAGGCGCGAAGAGCAGGAGGCACAGGCATGACGAGGCGCACCAATATGGACCATCTGTTATCGCTGGTTCAGCGCGATCTGCGCAACGTCACGGCAATGCTGTTCGAGGCACAGCCGGGCGTACCGGATCAGAAGTACCGAACTCGCACGGGCGATAGAGTGTGCGGGCTTACTGCATCAAAGGGTGGAAAGCCAATGCGGCCAACCGCTTGCCACGATAGCTCGCGCAACAGGAGAATTCTGTGATGTTTGAACGCGCGAGATTGACGCCCGCCGCATACGCAGGAGCTATGGCGCGGCTGCCGGTGGTGACCAGGGTGATCTATCTTCTGCACCGCCTGGATGATCTTCCCTATGAGGAAATAGCGGTTCGCCTGTCCATCGAGCCTTCCGCGATCGAGGCATGCGTCGCCGAGGCACTCGCCATGATCACCGTGATGCTCGATGGCGAAACAACAGAGCGTCGGAAGGCCGCTGAAATCGAAAGAGCGGAATCGGCATTGCAAATCCGTTATCGGGCATATTGCGAAAAGACATTGCACGAGCTGGGCATCACCGGCATCATTTTATGGGATGGTGATGTAGTCGACGACCAAGCCGTGAAGCAAATGTTGCTATCCTCGATGCCCGAACATTGGCGCAACACATTCATACTCAATAGCGTGGAGGGATTAAGCTACGCGGAGATCGCCAAGCGGCGCCGCACGCTCCAATGGGTCGTCAGGCGCCACGTGCTGGGCGCCATCCGTCATATCGCCAAGGGGCCGTTGGGGTTTGAGTGTTGGCTGAAGGATCTCGCGACGGTTAGGTAATTGGACCGCTGAACGACAAAGCTGCTTTGGACCAGAAGCGGCGCGATATGATCGGGACCCTGCCTTTCCGATCCAGTTCAGCGACTATCGTGGGGCACGGACCCGAGTTTTTCCACAAGGCGGAACAGCTGGGGCTGAAGGGGACCGCCTCTAAGCTGGCGGTCAGCCGATATCGCGCTGGCTATTCCACGTCATGGCTGAAGATTAAGGCGTTCGCTGTCGAGCAGTTCGTCATCGTCGGCACAGAGCAGGGCTTAGGCCTACTATGGCGCATTGCGCGCGCGAGGCGCTGCACGGCGTGGAAGATGCTGGCGGTGCCATGGTCACGCTCAACGCGAACGAGCGCGATCGTTTCTGGGCAGCGATCGAGGGCCAGCGCCGATCAACGCCGCCAGTGGCCATAGAGAAGCGGAAGGCAGCGCAATGGATTACGCCACTATTGCGCGCGAAGGTGCGACATCTCGGAGGCGAAGAGAAGGTGCGGCACGCGACCATGATGGAATTGCTGCAGCCTCTTAATCCATGTCGGAGATTTTCATCCCTATGAGACATGGGTTTTCGACCAAGCTGAGAGTATACTGGCGGACAGGCGCAAAGCCTGTGAAGCCCCGCCAGTGACCCCTGCTGCGGGGCTTCTTCTGTAGCTGCGGGACGCCAGCTCAAACAGGCAGTTTCCGGCGCGGGGCAGCCCGGAGCGGTGGTGCTCTGATCGACGAAAAGACACGCGAAGAGCTAAATGCTTGTTTGCCCACCTATGCCGTTTCTGAGGACGAGGCGGATAACTTTTACGCCTGCCCAGCGTGTGGCCAGCTGGTGGACATGAGGCGGCTAGGGGATGTGGTGTACCACGCCGAGGAGGAGCACAAGCCGCTGCCGGTGAATGATCCATGAGATGGCGCTTTTAGCTCCGGCATGTAGCTATCCAGGCCGCCGCCGCGCAGCCGCTAAGGATCATTAGCCGACCGACTGCGTTTCAGTATCGAAACGGAGGACGGCGATGATCGCGGAATTTACCCTGGGCGACGGCAATCCGGTCACGATCAACATGGACCAGATCGATTATTTTCAGCCCTGCGACGATGGAACGCTGGTCGTGTTCGCCGATGGTCGTCAGCTTGAACTCACCGAAAGCTATGACGCTATGGCCGAGGTGCGCCCGGTAGGGACTGCTGGCCGATCGCGTTGAAAAAGGCGTGTTGCAGATCGGAGTTGGACGGCGACAGGGCAATGCTTCGCGGAGCAATCGAGCGCGCACTTAATTACAGGGTGCAGCGATGACCAGCGGTGCAGCTTTGCCTGAGGTGTGGCATTGCACCCGGGTCCGGGAAGTGAGCGACGCGGATTTCTCCTTTCCGGGCATTCAGCAGCGAACCACACTCACATCGAAGCTGGTCGGCCCCCCCTTCGCGGCATCTCTGTGAAGACCAGCGTGCCGTTCGGTCTCTTGCCCAAACGATCTAGCGGCGCCCAGACCGGGAGCGATCAGTTGCAGATCCTATGACATGTCCAAAGCTGTTGCGGTGCTGAATGTTGGACCATTCGAATTCTCCTATCACATTGAAAACACGTCTAGAATGCTCTATGAGGGAACCTCCGGAGGTTTGTGGGATGTTTGACATCGATACCTATCTGACGACCCAGAATACGCTGGGTGGGCCGATCATCAAAGTGGTCGATCAGCCTGTCTCCTATGGCGTTCACGACGAAATCGATGAGGGAGGTGGGCTTTCTGCCGGTGTGCTGATTGGGAAGGGAATCTCCTTGATCCTGATTTCCGGCATGCTCCTCTACTTCTGTCTAGTGCGATAGATTATTCATCGGGCGGGCTGGTTTCGAAAAATTTCCGGCTGGTCTCCCCGTTAACGTCGCTTTGCATGTTCATGCCCGCCTGAATGTGACCTGCGCGTCCGGCCTGTGATGCTTGTCTAACGGCCGCATAGGTTTTCTGCCCTTCTGCGATGATCTCGACTGCCAGGCTCGGATCACCCAACGCTGGCCCCTTCGGCAAGCTTCCGACACCGCCAGGATGATAGGATTTCTGCACGTCGTCAAAACCGCCCATCGTGCGATGCGGCACGTCTACGATGTCCGGCCCACGAAGGCGGTCCTGTACTTCAGCACGGACTGAATCCCGCTTCTCTCCCATCCAACGGTTTATCATGCTATCGCGGACTATGCGTTGGTGGTCGGTCAGATCGGTTGCCCATAGCTCCGGCGCGTCGAGGCCAGGATTGCTTGCTTGCTCCTTGCGATACCACTGCGCCAGATCCTGGCTTAGATTTTCACTTAGCTGCATTCCATGGGTTTCGGCATAGCTGGCGTCGCGGGAAAGCTGCTGGGAGAGCTCTTCGAGCTTATCTGCCGACTCCTGATAGGAGCGGGCCCGTGCAAGCGCATCTTCCCGTCCTTGCGACGAGGAACTGGTCGTCGATGCCCGGTCAAATGACCCGCCCTTTTCATATGTGCCCTCAGATGTCGAAGCGCTGCTTCCGGTCGAATGTTCGTCACGTACGCCGCTGAAGGAACTGCTAGATTCATCCGCTGACCGCGTCTCTTTGAGAGATTGTCCCAACTGATCGTTTTGGTTTGCAGTAATCCCAACTCGACCGTCGATTCCAGAGCCCAAACCGGACTTACCGCCCTTGCCGAAACTCAACTGACCACCGAGACCTCCCGAGACATTTTCGTTCCAATTAGTTGTCCAATCCCGCCCTCTGCTTTCTGATTGGCTAAGTCCTGTCGATGACCGCTGGTCAATGCCGCTGGAACTGCTGCCGGTTTGCCGGTCGGTTTGCTCGACCGATGTGCCCGAGCTGCGGCCCACGCTGGTGTCCCATCCGTTTGTTCGCTCGGACGACACGCTAGACGAACTACGATCGGTATGGGTGCTTGTGAGAATATCGCTCGCGGCGGCCCGATACGCCTGCGCCTGCCGATGCGCCTCATGCGCCTGCTCCCGCATTTCGGACACGAACCCGGTATTGGCAGTCGGCGTGAACCCAAGCCGGGAGATGGCATGAGAAGTATCAATCACCTCCTGCCCATTGCCGAAGCTTGACACGACCCCGCCATTTTCATGACGCCAGCTATAAGCAGTCCCACCGGCCTGATAGGAGGCCGCCGTATTCCACTGGTCGCTCTGCCGCATATTGGACGTCTGGTTCGCCCAGCTCACATTCCCATAGGAATAATTGCCGGTGGTCTCCTCCAGCGCCGCCGCCTCCGCCGCGTTCTGAGCCGGCGCCAGCATCGACATGGATTGCCCTGCGATGGACATGGCCCCGCGCGCCAGACCCGCGGCAAGGAAGGGTACGCTCATGAGCATGAACCCCGCGATCGTCGCAGTTTCCGCGTTGACCGCGCCGATCCCGGCATAGGTGCCAAGCGTCACGCCGCCCTTGGCAACGCCGGTGGCGGCAACCTCCGCCCGCGTCATGCAGATCATGTGCAAGATTACATAAAGTGGACCCCAGGCAGCGAGATAGAAAAACCCCGTCGCATATCCCTTCAGCGCCGACAGGCCTGTCTGCGGCATCAGAAACAGCGGAAAGATGACCGGGAACATGGCAAAAAACACGACCGTCAGCACGATATTAAGGATCGGCACCCAGGTCATCGCCTGCTGGGCAATGCTGTTATAGGTGTTGCGCGCCTGAATGTCGGCGCGGGTTTGCGCAAATGCGTCGATCGCGCTCCCGCTCATATTGTTGCGGGCCTGCATAAAGGCATTGATTGCGGTGTTCTGCCGCATCGTTTCGACAAAGCCGGCGGTCGATTGGGTAAAGGCCTGATTGGCGATCGGCAGGTCACTGCGGAGCTTGGCTTGCGCGATCGCTTCCGAGAGCTTGGGATAGAGTTCCAGCCCCCAGATTTTGGAGTTGGACTCGATCATCGACGCCCATTGGGCATCGAGCATGGAGTAAGCGTCCTTGCACGTCACGATATAGGGCGTGACCGTGCCGCCGCTGCGCTCCAGCCATTCCTGCGACCGGGATCCCGCATCCGACGCGATCGCGCCCCACAGGTTGGTGGCGTTGGCAAGGTCGGTCAGCGATTTCTGGTACAGCATGATGTCGCCGAAGACGCACTGCTTCATATAATGATCGAGATTGGCGGAAAACTCGGCATCCCGTATATTGAAATTGCGCGTCGCGTCGAACAGCCGGGCGCCGTAGATGAGGCCATTGCTGCTATAGTTGAGTTCGCTTGGGCTCACGAACACGGTCTCGGCCGTGCGGGTCAGATAGTCGCCAATCTGGGTCGTGAAGCTTGCGAGCACCCCAAGGCCCAACGGCACGTTGGCGACCGTCGCCGGCGCCAGGCTTGGATTGACCCGGTCAGTGACCTTGATGTCGACAGTCGGTACCATCAGGCATAGGTAGATCGTGGTGGCCTGAAGGAACCAGTTCAGCCAGGCTTTATAGTTGAGCGTGAACGCCACCACGAGTAGGGAGTAAATGAGGCCCATCACCATGATCACCCGGATCATGGAGCGATAACCGCCACCCCCGGTCCAGGCCGCAACCGCGTTGAACGTGTTGACGAGATATTCCCCGCCGCCGACTGTGAAGACTTCCAGCATCCGGTTCGTCTTTTACCGGATGCCTTGCGCGTTCAGGCCGCGCGAGAAGTTGAGCGCGGCCGCCATGCCCGGCGACATCGTATTTTGCAGTGTCGACTCCAAAAACACGCTCCGGTTGATGACCTGATAGGTGAGTTGCAGCTTGTTGTTGAGCTTCACCTCCCGCTGCCCGAACTTCTGCCGGGTAGCAGCGATCTGCGCCTTCCACTGCTCGGCCGTCGCCTGATCGGCCGTCTGATAATGGACCTTGGACTGCTCAACCCGATCGAGCATGTTATCGAGCATGGCATTCAATATGTCGACCGCCACGATCTCGGAGAGTGCCTCAATCTCTCCATCGGTCAGCGCGTTATGCGCGAACGCCTGCACCGTCAGGATCTTGTAAAGGGGGATCGTCGCCATGTTGAGCAGCTGCTTCTCGGCAGCCGTCAGCGTGCCGTTGGTGCGGGCCTTCATGCTCATATTGCTGACCATCTGCCGGATGCGGGGACGCAGCGCTGCGGATGCGGGAACCGAAAGGGTGGTTTCCCCCACATCATAGCAATTGCTGTCATTGCATTTGAGCACCTTCACCGCCGGAGCATTCTGCGTCCCATCAAGCAAGGCGGTGACCACGGCGTCTTCGGCCGGGCCGAACATCACGACATTGCCACCAACGCTGGCGCTGGTCGACGGCCGGGTGACGATGGTGCCGACCAGGGTCATGATATATTCCGAGAAATCTTGATCGAACGCGCCAAATTTTGCGGATTTCTTGAGCGCTTCCCAGGTGTAATTATGGTTCTCGCCGACGAGCTGGTCCTTCATGGCGGCGTCCGAATTTCCGGCGATCGTGCTGTCGCGGCTCCCGCCATTGTTGCAGCCTTGCCGGGAGGCGGCCCAGTCGGAGAAGATGCCTTGAGAATTACCCACGGCCTCACAGATCGTCGCCCGGGTGGTGTCCATGGTCGGCCAGATGCCGCCGACCAGCGCCTGCGCCGTTTCGCAGCTGGAGATGTTCATCTGATTCAAGAGCTGCGCCTTCTGGCTAAACTCGTCCATCACCTTGCCGATCTCGGGGGAGACGGAGTCGATCGCGAGCTTGAACGCGAACCCAAGCGCATTATTGGCCGTCGCCTTCAGCATCGCCACGATCTCCGAGGCATTTATAAAGGAGAAGGAGCCTGAGAAGAGATCGATGCCGCCGCAGCCTGCCCGCGCACTGGGAAGCTGGAGGTTGAACGGCGACACGCTTTTCTGCGGGAACCGCGTCCAGACATTGCCCATGGAATAATAGCCCGCCGACTGGCCCTGGAAGGCGGAGGGACCGGTGACATTGGCAGCGCCCCCCGCTTCGCTGAAGAAAACGTTCATTTCCGAGGCGACATTGGCGTTAGCAACGCCCGTCACAGCGAAATGCGCGGCGGCCATCATCCCGATGGTCGATCCCGCGCTGTTCAGGAAACGGCGAACGCGGCCGGGCTTGCCATCCTGCTCCATCAGAAGTCGCTCCCCACCTTGGTGTTGGTCAGCATGAAGATGCGGTCCATGATCTCGTCGCCCGAAAGGATGCCGAACCCGACCGGTATGGCCCGCTTGGTCGCCGTGTCGAACAGCACCAGCGCCGGCGTCTCGTTGCCGGGGACGCCCATGCGCGCGCGCTGCCCGGTATCGACCACATAGTTGGGGAAATCGCGGCTGGGTCCGCCATCCATCGAAACCGCCATCACCGCCATGCGGTGGCTATCGGCGACCGAGCGCAGGATCGGTGCGAATATGTCGCAGGCGCCGCAGCTCTGGGCGTAAAAATAGAAGAGGCCATAGCGCTGGCCAAGATTGGTGAGCACCGCATCGCGGTCGGCCTTGCGGTTGTCGAGCCAGGCGCGCTTGCCCACCGTGCTCACTGGCCGCTGAAGCGTATAGTCGAGGTCGGGATTCTGCCACAGCGCGCGCTGCCAGGTGTCGGAGAAGGTCGAGGCGCGATCGAGTTGCTCGCGTTGGAACTGGACATAGGCGATCACATTGGCCTCTGTCGGTTCCAGGATCGCCTTGGCCTTGAGCTCATCCAGTTCCTTGGTGATCGCAGCCATGCGATCGGCCGCGCTTGCCTTCGGCGCCTCCGATGCCTGGCGTTGTGGGGCCTTGGGCTTGCTGCAATAGAACCACTGGCCGAGCCGGCGCTCACCGCAATAGAAGTCGTCGCCCTGGCCCTGCCTGTCGGCGGCATCAACACCGCCTGCCTCCTGCGCGCGCGCACGCGCTGCCAGCGGCGCAAGGGCCAGTAGCAGCATCGTCATTCCCATCGCTTTCATGAGCGTTCCTCCGCAACCGGGCTGCCGAGCTGGTCATGGGGCAGCCGCAGGATGGACAACATCAGGGCGACGTCGACCAGGCGTGTGCCCTGATCCAGCATGCGAATGAGCCCGTTCATCAGCGGCCGGGCGATGGCGCGGCCCTCATTGCTCGCGCGCAACCGATCGCCGCGCTGCAGCAGCCATCCGCGTGCGAGCATATGATCGAGGCAAGCCTTGAGTTCAGCTGGAGCCACCATGTGCTCAACCCAGAGGCTCACTTCCTTGCGCACATTATCGCGCCAGAGCGGCGCATCGTTGCGATAAATGCGGACAAACACAGCCAGTTCGAAGGCGGTCATATTCCACCCGAAGGGCTGCGCGCGCGAGGGGAGATCACCGACTATGCAGTTCATAATAGTCCTGTATCTTCTGTTGAATGTCGTTCATCGTCTGGACTTCGTCGGGCATTCGCGCCGCGTCCATGAAGTCGGAATAGACATCGGTGAAGTCCATCACCGAGAGGTCAAGTCGCGAGAACTCGTCGACGGTGAAGCCCTCGCACTGCTCGGTCTTGGGTTTGCCGAACGGCTTGCTGATCTGCGGTCGGCCCTGCTCCTGGAGAATGCGCGAGAGCTTGCTTTCAAAGCAGCAATAGGTCTTCCGCTTCGTCTCGCAGACCCCCAGGATGCTGGAGGAGCAATAGCTGCCAACGAAGGTGCAAAAGCCCATGCGATCCTTGACGTCGAGCATCTTTTCTTCGGTCGAGCATAGGAAGGTGGTGAGAAACTGCGTGGCGACCCCAGCCAGTGCGGCGACATTGCCGCTGATCGCGCCTGCGAGCGCGGCGCCGCCAATGCCGAGCGGTAGCATGCCGGACACTTTGCCTGCGCAGCAATTAACGACGCCGAAAATCGGCTTGTGGCAGGTGTCGCGGGTGCCGGGGAACACATGCATGTCGTCAGGATCGTAATCCTTGCCCGCCGTATCGATCGCGTGCAGCGCGGTGAGCGCGTCCTTAAACTCGCTCGATGCCTCCCGGTTGATCGCCTCGCAATCGCCATTGAAGCAGTAGACATCATCGCCGCAGACATATTTGGGCGGTTGCTGGACCGTCCCGCCCGGCACCGGGCAGCGATAGACTTTCTCCATCATCTTGCAGCCGTCGGCCGAGGGGTTGTCGTCAAGGCAATTGTCATATTTCCAGCTGCATTGGGGATTGCCCTGGAGCGCGCCGCAGTCACTTTGTGGATCTTCGGTATAGCAGCTGCCGCCGGGGTTGGTTTTGGATCCTTCCGGACATTGCTGGTGCGAGGCGGCGGGCTGGCTGTGGGTCTGGGAGCAGCTCTGGCCGGATAGGGTGAAATTGGCCGGGCAATAATAGATGGGCTGCGCGACGACGGTTGCGGTGCATGTCGATCCTGACAGCACGAACCCGGTCGGGCAGGAATAAATCGGGGAAGCCGCCTGATCTTCGACACGGGTGCAGGTCGTGCCACTCAGTGCATATCCGTTGGGGCAGGCATATACCGGCGTGCCGGGCACGCTATTCGTGCGAGAACAGGCTGTGCCGCTGAGGTCATAGCCAGCAGGGCAAGAATAGCTGACCGATGCTGCGATCTGCTCGTTCACACTGCAGGTCGTGCCCGACAGCGTGCCGCTGCTCGGGCAGCTATAGTGGACGGTGGCCTGGCGGTATTCAGATTTTACGCATGTTTGCCCTGATAACATATAGTCGGATGGGCAGACATAAGTGACGGTCGCGCCGGTCACGTTGGTGCGATAGCAGGTCGTGCCCTGTAAGACACCGCCCTGCGGGCAAGTGTAGGTGACGACGCCGTTTTGAACGACGTTCGAGACGCACTGATTATAGGCGGGATCGAAATTCCAGAGTGCACTCGGACATGTATAGGTGGTCAGCGGCTTGTAGAGGCACCAGCTGTCGCCATATTTCTTTTCTTCGCGAAGAAATTCGATGCTGCCCGGATTGGTGCTGGTAGGTGCGCACTTCCTGTTTGCAAACTCGGCCTTGCGCATGACGCAGTGCGGACCGCCGGCAAAGCCTGATGGATTATAATAATAATAGGGGCAGGCATAAGCGGGCGTTGCCGACGTGGTGTTGGTCGTCACACATTGGCTGCCCTGGACGGTCCCGCCATTGGGGCAGCTATAGGTCGCGGTCGCCGCATAATTCGCGCTTTGCGAGCAGGTCCCATTCTCAAGGCTATAGCCCGGCGGGCAGGAATAGCTTTCAGCAGCCGGCTGCGACACTTGGCGGCTGCAGGTCGTACCGTTCAAAGTCCATCCCGCCTCGCAGCTATAGATTGCCGTGGCCGCGTAGCTGAAGTTGCGGACACACAGCGTGCCCGACAGCGAGGAGTCGGCAGGGCAGGAATAGACCGGGGTTGCGCCGGTGATGACGGTCATCTGGCAGACCGAGCCGGCCAAGTGATAGTCGCTTGGGCAGCTGAACCCAGTCTGATCGGCGCTCTGCGTGAGGCTCCGGCTGCACCGGCTGCCATTCAATGTCCAACCGGAGGGGCAGCTATAGGCGCTGACGTTGGCTGGCTGGGTCTGCGCGCATTGCGACCCCGTCAAGGTCCAGCCCGCATCGCAGCTATAGCGGATACTGGCGGGGACGGTCTGGACCATCGAGCAGTTCGTGCCGCCCAGCGTCCAACCAGGTGGGCAGCTATAGACGGTCTGCGACGGCACCGAATTGACGACGACGCCGGTATCGCATGTCGCGTCATAGAAGATCTGGCTTTCATCGGCGGGAAGGGGTTTGCACTCGCCACTACCGCCGCTGATGCTCTCGCCGCCCAGCTGCGTGGAGGGATCATTTTCGATGGCTGACGCATTGGCCGTAACCGCCTTGATCTCCTTAGCTGAGAAGGTGGGGCGGCTTTTGTTGGCGTCGGTCGTGATCTGGTAGACCTCACTCGACCCTTTGAGTGCGGCTGCCTCACTGGCCAGCCTTTCGGGATCGCTGAAATAGTCCGCCTGCGGCAGGTCCGTGCCCTGATAGCCGGGCACGATCGCTGCTTGGCTATCGTCCTTGGGAACCCAGGCTTCATCGCTGCGCATCGCGGTGCCGAGCGTCTTGCCCTCGTCACGCGCTTGCCTGCTGGTCATCTGCGCAGGCGTGGGCACAGCCGCGCCTAACAAGACCAAGGCAAGTAGGGAGGCGAGCCGTTTCATCGCTGGCTACGCTTCATATTGGCCAAGGCGATCGCGGCGACGCGCGCCCCAGGGCCATTGCCATCGACGAAACTGCCCAGCGCATATTGCGCGGTCACATTGCCGGTCATCCGGTCATAGGGCGGAACGGCGCTCACGCAGTGGAAGCCCGAACAGGGATCAAAACCGGATGACACCGCGACATAGGTCGGCACGGCCTGCACGTCGAAGGCGCGGAACAGCCGAGGATCGATGCCGATATTGGCGAGGTCGCTCGCGTCGACGACCTTGGCCAATGCGGTCGAGAAGGTCTTCATGCTATCATTGGGGAAGCCCCGGAACACGACGACGCCCCCGGCCAGGGCTACATCGTGGACCATCTGCTTCAATGACGCAGGCGGCATGGAGAGGCTGGCAAAGGCAATGAACTGCGGCGCTTCACCTGGCTTGCCCTCGAGGTTGGTCACAGCGCCCGAAACGATCGCATCGAAATCGATCGCGCCGTCCGGCCCCTTGGGCAGATCGCTGGAAGCGACCCGGCGCATATTCTCGGTGCCGCCCTGCTGAACAGCCAGAGCCTCATCGCGGAACGCGTCGCCGCGATCCTTGACGTGGTTGACGAAGGCTTCCGCATCGCTTTGGAGTTCGGCGGCGCGCGCCTTGATGGCCTGAACATCGAGGCCGTTGACGGTCTGCGCCAGCAGCGCCGAAATCCCGGCTGTGCCAAGCAGCGCGCCGACGCCGATCCGCGCCCAGGCTACGCTCATTGTGCGCTTCCCTCGCCGCTCGGGCGAACGCTGCTTAAAAGACACAGCAATTCCTCTTCCTCCAAACGAGATAGCCCATATCCTCCCCGCCGGCGGGATAGGCGCGCCCGGCACCAGGGGGCATGGTGGACGTACCGATGGAGGAGCAGGCGTAGCGGCCCGACACCGTCGGCATCGGGTTCACCATCTGGAAGCGATATTGCTGCTTGCGCATGATCGGCATGACATATTTTTCGCACAGGCCCTTTGATCCCATCGTTCCCCATGCGAGCGCCTGACGGTGCATCTTGTAGGCAAAGCGGGAGAGCGCGAGCCGCGAGGACTGAACATGGCCGATCGAGGACGGGATGTTCCCGTTCATGGGGTACATGCTTCCCTGGCAACCCGCGCACCAGAAGAGGGAGTCGATCGGCATGGCGGCAGTCGCGGTCACGCAGTCAGCGGCGCAGGCGGCTTGCGCGATGGGATTGGCGAAGACGATGGCTTCAGGATTGATGAGGCCGGAGAGCGCATCATCCTGCCAGAGCGGATCGACCTCGGTCATATAGGCGATGTCGAAGCTCGCCTGCTCGAAACAGACGAAATCCGTAAGCAGCTCCATCCAGTAGAGCAGGGGATAGACATACCAGTGGACATGCCATTTGGCCGTGTTTTGTGAGCGGCCGCCGACCATCGAGGGGCCCGCCATATAGCCTTGGCCGATGTCGAAGCCCGGGGCGATGCGGATGCCGCCAAGGTTGGGGAAGCACCAAGGCTTCATCGTGACATCGGCGAGCCGCGCAGGTTCCCAGAAGCCAACCGAGATGCCGATGCGCGGAATGGGATCAGCGCAGGCGCAGATCGGGGAGGAGGGGTTGGACGCATCGGGGCGGTTGCCCGGCCAAATCTTCAGCCCCCCGACCGACAGCGGAAAGAGGCAGGACCAGCACACATCGGTGATGGGATTGACGAACTTGCCGTTGCATGTGGGCGCGGCCTGCGCTTCGGGCGATAGGGCAAGGCCCAGCAGGGCGGCCGAGAGGACCAGCATGGCGCGCCGAAGCAGCCGGGTCATTCCGACGGCTCCTTCAGATCAAGAAGGGCGTTGTCCGCGCGCTGCTTCGCCACCCAATAGACCAGGCTCTGGATGAGGGTCAGCACGATCAGCACCGCGGCGAGACCAGGGGCGCCTTGGCCAAGCACCGCTCGCAGCGGCCCAATAAGTCCCACGCTTAGCGCGGTGAAGAGGCAGAGGAGTTGCCAGGCGATCCGCATCCGCTGCAGGCGGCGCGTCTCGGGCGCCGCCATGGGCGTGCGCATCAGGTCGAGCCAGAGCGGCATCAGCTCGCCTGTCGCTTGGACAACAAGATTTCGCTCACGCGCATAAGCTTGCCCGCTGGCTTCACCACCGCCGGGACATGCTCGATCCCGAACTTGTCGCAGAGGCGGCCTTCCTGGTCGAAATAGAAGCGGCGCTGGCGGCGGGTCATTTCCTCGATCGGCGATCCGGCAACGAGGATGATCTTGGCCTGGCTATCGCTGTAGCGGGCTGTCGCCCAATCCAGTTGGGCTATATTGTCACCGTCGATGAACACGAGGTCCTGGCGGATGGTCACGAAATCGAGCGGGTTGATCCGCTGTCCAGCGGCCGCGATCAGCTGGCCCTGCTGATCCCGAATATCCTGCTCCAGCGTGACGGACGGGTCATAGTCCCATGTCCGAGCCCGCTCTGTCGTGGTGATGCCGGCCACCGGATCGAGCCGTCGCACCTTGACCTCTGCGCGCTTGGCAAATTGCGCGTTTATCCGTGCCATCTCCCCTGAAGCCTCCGCTCGCTTCAACCGGGCTTCGATGGTGGCGAGCAGATCGGGCTCGATCACAGGGAAGGTCTGCCCGGCCTGGCCATAATCCTTGGCTTGTCCCCGCATCGGCTCGACCGCGAACAACGCGCCCAGCAGGGCGGTCGCGCCCGTCATTCCCGCCAGCGCCGCTCTCATAGGATCGGCACCCCCGTGCCGATAATCTGACGGGCGCAGACAAAGCCGATCTGCGCATAGCGACTGTCGAACCCGTCCTTGTGCGGCGTACCGACATAATAGCAGCCGGCCGGTACCGGCCCGGTCACGCCGGGGGCCAAAGGCTCGCCCAGCCGCGTCTTCGGCTTCATCCGCGCGACGGGCTTCCCGTTGATGGCGACGGCCGAGCCGTGATGGCTCACCACATCACCGGGGAGGCCATAGACAATCTTGCCAAAAGACTGCGGCCTCGCCCCAAAATGCCGCCGCACCAGCGCGGTCTGCGGGGGTATGAAGAAGATATGGTCGCCTCGCAGCGGGACCTTGGCCTTATGGATGATGAACGCCCAATTTGGCAGGGAGTCCGTCCTGTTGATCAGGAAGGCATGGGCATCGCGCCATTGGCTCATCGTCCTGTAGCCGCAAACCGCCACGAGGCTGAGGCCGATGGCGCCCCACAAATCCCAGCGTGGTCGCCAGCGAGTGGCCCGCGCGTCACTGACCGCTTGTGCCATCAAAGCCTCCATAGGCGGGAGCTGGCGGAGCATCGGCGGGGGAAGAGGTAAAGGGCGACGCGCTCGCGTCGTCCGCCGTCATGGCGATCGGCGCGGACGGGAGAGCCGCGGGGGACGGGATGGCGCTTGGCTGGCGCGACATCGCCTGCATCTGCTGCGCGGAGGCCTGGCGCGGATAGGGAACGCCTGAGGCATAAACCGCCTTCTTGATGCTGTCCGTGATGTCGGGGACATTTTTGCTCAGCACCGCTTCTCCGACCATGACAATCTCGCCTCTGTCGGAGCGGCGCTCAACCTCCTTGTCGAGCGCTGCCATGAACCGCCGCATCTCGCCTTCGACCCGATCGGGCGTCGTGGCGGAGCGGGCCTGCGCTTGCACATAATCGCCGACAATCGCGGACAGGCGCGCAGACACAATATGGTCTTGGGCAGGCGTCAGCAGCGTCTTGGTGACCCACATGCCCCAGACCACTGCAGCCACGATGAGGGCGCCAGCGGCGGACTGGGATCGGGTGAGACCGGCAAAGATTGGCTGGGGGCGCGGCTGTTCGTCGGGGGCGGGCGTAGCTTGAGGAACGGGAATATGGGGCAAGTGGAGTTGGTCTTGCTCAGGCATAGGGATGGCTCCTGCGCGGCGCGCGGCGCGGCATGATCGAATGGCGGCGGAAAAGGAGGAGGCAGACGACCAGGAATAGCTGGACAAGGCCAAAGAGCGCAAAGAAGGCGGCCGCGCGCGCGCGATCGGCAACGATGTAGCGTGAGGTCAGATTATGAAGCTGGTGCATCAGCCCGTCGAAGCTGAAATCCCCGAGCATCAGGAAGAAGAGGACAAGAAGGCCCCAGCTCATGAGCAGCGTGGACGCGGCCATGCTGGTGACATGCAGCAGGCAATAGGCCGCGTGCCGCCAATCAAAGGAGCGAGGCTGTTCGAAGGGTATCGCCATGCCTTCACTCCGCCGCCAGGGCGAATGCCGCCGGGTTGCTGCTCGTCCATCTTTCAGGATTATCGGGATAGGCCATGCGCTCGATCGCTTCCTCCATGGTGAGCCCGCGCTGCATCATCGTCTCGATCGCCGCGAAGGTCTTTGGGCTGGAGGAGAAGAGGGTGGCGGAATAGGGGTCGAGCACCAACCGACCGACTGCCAGCGTGTCCGGTCCCTTGATCATGATGTCGGAATATTCAAAGCCGTTGCGCTTTAAGGAGCGCAGCAAGGCGTCGGTATAATCGTCCATCTCGAAGCGATCATGCTTTTTGAAGTCCGCGATGGTTTCCGGCTTCTGCTGGAGGATCATGAACCAGTCACTATTCTCGAGCGCAGCAATCGAGCCAGCAGACTTATAATAGTCATTGAGCGATTGGGTCGCGGTCACCAGCGAGGCTCCATATTTACGACAGGTGCGCGCATAGGTTTCGATAAAGTCAGCCATCGCGCCCCCGCGCAACATCTGCCAGGCTTCGTCCAGCAACAGCGCCTTAGGCGTTGCGCGATCAACCTTGCGCATCATTTGCTGCGCCATGAACATGATGGCGGTCAGCACCACGCTGCGCAGTTCTTCCCGGGAAGAGAGATCGGAAAGTTCGAACACGGTGAGCTGCGCTGATAGTTCGAACGACGCCTCGCCTTCGAAGAATTTGCCGTATGTCCCTTTCGAAGAGAAGGGCCGCATGGCGATGGCGAGATTGGTGGCAAGCTCAACGCCGGTTCGCTCCAGCGCCGCAATGACGGCGTCGATCGAGCCGCCCCGACCCTCCGCTTCCCACACCTCATTGACCGCGCCGTCGATTAACCCGCGCTCGGTGTCATTGAGCGTGTCGATATGCCGGGCCATCTGGTTTAGGATCGCCTTCAGCATCGCCATGCAATCGAGCAGATAATCCTCGTCCCGCGCAGCGAGCTCGATGTCAATCATGCTGAAGGGGTTAAGGCAAAAGCCCGACGACATCGTGAATTCGACAAAGGCGCCGCCCTGGAGCTTGGCGGAATGCTCAAACGAGCGTCCGTCATCGATCACAACCACGCGCGCGCCCGCGCCGCAGAGCGATGCACACAGCTCTTGTAGCGCGACCGACTTCCCCGACCCCGATTTGCCGAACACCGCGACATTGTGATTGCCGGCGGCATTTTCGAAAGGAGACCAGAAGAAGGGCTGGCCGCGCCTGCCGATCAGCAGCATGTGCGGCACGCTGCCACCCAGATATTCGCCCTGGATCGGCGCGAGGGTCGCGGCGGTGGTGGTGAGCATGGTGCGCATCCGCTTCATGCGGACGAGATCCTTGGCGAGGCCGTTAGCCATGGTCATCGGCATGGCGCAAAGCAGCCCCATGATCTGCAGATAGCGGTCGTCGAGCAGATCCCAGCCGCAAGCGCGGTACACGGATTTCAATACCCGCTCATGGGCATCGCCCTTGCCCTGCGGCGAGAAGGCGGTGACCGAATAGAAGAGTTTAACGAGCTTGCTGCCTTGCTTGAGCTCCTCATTCACGCGAGCCCATTCCTGGCTCTGCTCCTTGAGCTGCGGCAGGAATCGGGCCGACTTGCTGTCAGCAAGGCTGGTGGTGCGCATAAATTTCATGCCGGCCCTGCTGGAGGCGGCTTCAATGTCGGGAAAGTCGATGCACAGGTTCGTGGCGACCGGGCAGGGCATGCGCAGCTTGTCGGTAAACATGTCGCCAATGAGGCGGGTCATGTCCCAGGGCGCCCAGCGCTGCGGCAGGTTGCGGACCGAGAAGGAGCGCACGTCGAACGTGTCGGGATAGATTTCGCCGATTTCGGGCATTCCGTCGATTTCGTTGCCGGTCGGACGGAAGCGCTCGGTCCGCAGCAGGATCTTGTCGGCTTCGATCCGCATTTCGATGTCGCGGCGAATGGCCTGGTCGGCAATGCTGTCATAGGGACTGTAGCTCACCGCATCGTCTCCTGGTGCGGTGGTGGGCGAAGTGATGTCGTCGATCCAGGCGATGAGCTTTACCGGGTCCATCTTGCGGGCGGTGACGTTGATCGAGGCGAGGGCGGAGATCATCCCGTCCATGACGCCGACAATCTCTTCATTCGATACGGTCGAGGACTCTGGCGTCGAATAGGAGATGGCCACGCGGTGATCGCGCAGGTAAAAGGGCGCATCGCCTGAAAGCGAGGTCCACACGCCCTGCGTCAGATGCTCGACCCGATGCTTGGCCATGCGCTCATAGACCCCGCGGGCGAGATAGCGCGGGACATTCCATTTCGAGAGATGCTCGCCCACGCGTGGGCTCATCCATTGGTGAAACTGGAGGCACCCAGGGGTTGGAATGCCCTCGGAGATGAACTGCGCGAGGATTTCGCCGGTGCGTTCATCCGCGCCTACCATCGGCGCAACTTCGAGTACGAAGCCGCGCGAGGCGCTGTTGTAGAAGATGCCCGTCTTGGGGTCATAGCTGCGATAGGGAAGCCAATGGGCGAGCATCGGCACGCCGATGTCGGGCCGATCAGCGTCGGGTTGGTCGGCATCGCCCAGGACATTGGCCATCAGGCGCTGGAGGAAACGGGCCATTACTGATCCTCTGCAACAGTTGCGGGGAACGAGGCGGCGCGCACCGTCGGGCCAACGACGGGCGTTGCAGGCCCGGGAGCGTCGGTGGACGGGGCCTGACTGCTCGCAGCCGGCGCGGCGATGTTGGTCGCGGCAGCAGCACGCGGCGATGGTTTCAGTCGCTGCGACACATCCGCCTTGATAGCGGCCACCGGATCCGCATTGCGCGCTCTGGCCGCTGCGACAATGGCGGGATCGGGGAGGTTGGGGTCAACTTCGAGAGGCGCAGCCTCCTTGCTGGACATCGCTTCAGCGAGGCTCGGCATTTCTGCAACGGTCATGGCATTGCGCGCTGGCGCCGCGCTCTCGTCGGTCCAGGTCAGCCACTCACCCTGCGAGATGACGGCATGGACAGCGCTGGCTTCATGCAGCCGCCCATGCTGATCGACATAAGCGGGGAATACGATCCGCAGAACGCGTTCGTTTGACCGCCCCGGTGTCGCATTGATTGGGCCGCGAACGGGTAGGACCGCAGCGAGGCGCGGCGGCCGTGGCTTGACCTCGTCGCGATAGGGGGCGGCGGGCGCGGGCATGACCGATGGATCATCGCTGATCAGTGCGAGGGCGCGGTCGTCGATCACGGCACTGGGCGCGCAGATGCCATCGGGAGCCTGGCAGGCGAAGCTGCCCTTGATGTTTCCGCCCAGGCCCACGCAGCCGGACAGCGCGGCGATAGCGAGCAGGCTGGCAAGGGCCTGCGCCCCGCCAAGCGGCCGAGCCGTTGTGAGCCGCATCATGACCGGCCTTCCTTCAGCCATTTTTCGAGGAACTGCTTGGGTCGATAGCCTTCCAGCACAGCGCCATCGCTTCGCACGATCACCGGCGTGCCATTGAGGCCATGTTTGCGGGCAAAGGCTTCATTGGCATCGAGCCCGCTGGTATTGCAGGCGGGACCGGTCTTGATCGGCTCGCCGGCATAGGCAGCGTGCAAGGCTTCTTCCTTGTTGCGCGCGCAATAGACACGGTCGGAGAGATCGCGGCTGCCAAGCGATGAGATCGGTCGTTCGATCACCCGGACGTTCATGGAGCGCAGGACGGATGACAGGGCGCGGCAATAGCTGCACCGGAAATCTGAAAAGACCGTCACCGCAGGCGCCGTCGCTTTGCCCCAGATAATCGCACCGTCCTTGGGCAGTTTGGCCAGCGACAGGAAGCGCGGGGTGTCCGGCACGACATTGTCGCTGCGCGCTGCGCCGGCTGCGGCCTTTTGCACTTCGCCGCTGGTTGCCGCTGCATTGGCGGATGCCGCTGCGCCAACCAGCATGTCCGGGTTCATCTCCAGCAGGCGCGCTGCCGTGACGTCCTGCCGCGTTTCCATGTCATAGACCCGGCCGATGATGAGATAGCGCGCCGACCTGTCGACATAAAAGAGGTTGGAACCGGCGGTGATTTCGCACAGGCCCTTGACCTTGTCGCAGTTGACGTCGCTCACCTGGGTCTTGGGCAGGCGGGCCTTCAGCAGGGCGCCAACTGCACTATTGTCGTTGCTGACATCAGCGGCGAGTGCGAGGCTGGCAAGGCCGACGCAGGCAGTGGCAGCGATGACAACGCGCGAGGGACGGACAAGCCCGCCGATGCGGCGGGCCAGTTTAGTTGCGGACATACACACCCTCCAGGAAGACGATCTCGACATCGATGCCGGTCGGCATCTCGATCACCGGCTGATATTGCTCGGCGCGCTCGATCAGATATTTGGACACCATGTCACCGGTCTGGGCGACGCCCTCGCCAATGCCGCCCTCGAGGATATCGCCGCTCGAGAGCTTCGCCCGCTTGCCGTCGGTGGCGATATTGGTGCCCTGAAAGATGCTGTTGGTGTTGGCAGAGAAGCCCCGACCAAAGCCGCCCATCATGCCGGCGAGAAACGCCTGGGTGACGAGGGAGCCTTCGCGGGACACCACGCGGCCGCGCACGCCGGTTTTGCCGGCAAAGGCGATGAAGCCCTTGACCTCTGACACCGCATAGCGCCCGCCGGGCTGCGGGCAGGTCATCTTCTGGAGCTTCACATAGACCTTCTCGCTGGAGAGATCGCCGCGCGCAGCGCCATTGACGAGGCAGCCCTCGATCTTGGTCGTGAGGAGCTTGCCATTGGCGAAGACCGAGCGGGCAGGGCCTGTGACGCGTAGCACCACCGGCAGCGGGTCAGTCTGGCTGTTCACCCCGGCGCTGGCATCCACGCCGACGATCACGCGCGCACGGGCAAAGCTGTTGGGTGGCAGATAATTGGGGCTGTCGGTATAGACGGTGTTGCCCCGCTCGACCTTGGAGGCAGTGCCGCTGTCGCCGCCGGCGAAGCTCACCATCTTGACTTCATTGGAACGGGCGAGCGCCAAGGCTCCGCCTTTAACGTCAGGACTATCGGGGCGCTGATAGGCTTGGGTGCCGCCCGGACCATAGAGCGCGGAGGGCCCCGCTACCGGAGCCGGTGCAGGGCGGCCCTGCGAGAGCTGGCGCTTAAGCTGATCATTCTCCGCCTGATAGGCAGAGAGCACGCGCTGCCCATCTGCCTGCATGGCTTGGTTCTGGCCTTTGAGGGCCTCGACCTGCGCGGTCAGCGAATCCATCCGTTCCTGCTGGCCGCTAACGGCCCTGAGCTGGTTTTCCTGCGCCTGGAACTGGTTCTCCGACATCGCCATCCACTCCTGTTGGGAAAGATTGCGGTTCACGAGATCCTTGGTGGACACATCCACGTCGGTGACGCCGTCGGTTTCGACATCGTTGGTTTTCTTGTCGTCGTTGAAGATCCAGAAGCAGGAGGCGATAAGGCCGACGCCGGCGACGCCGGCGAGTAGCGTCATCTGCTTGCGGCGTACTTCCTCATTGCCGTTGAGGTCCGCGGCGACGGGCGAAACACCATCACTCGCCATGTTGATGGATTTCGCTTTACGCGAGAACAGATCGGCCAGGGCCATTATTGCCTCCCATTGTGCGATACGAGATAGGCCGTGGTGACCTTGCCCGGGCCGAGCTTGGGCTCAGCGATCGAGACGGCGAGCGCGCTCGCTGGCGCAACCGTCGCTTCATTAAGTTCGATGTGTGCGGCGCCCTTATTCTCGATGCGCAACACCTTGCCGGTCAGGTCGGCGCCTCGATATTCCGCGATCATCTGCACCTTGAGGCCACCGACATAAACGGGGCGCAGCGAACGCTGGACCATGTCGTACCCTGCAGTCGCTCCGCCGGCATACATGGCCTGCATCAGCTGGACGGCGGCCTCCTGGGGATCGGGCGCGGCGTTGCTGGACGCGCTTTCGGCCGCTTTCTCCCGCGCAATCGCGGGATTGGAGACAAAGACCTGCACGGCTTGCTCGCCGCCGATCCGGCAAGCGAACTTATAGACATAGCCGCGCTTGCTGGTCCCGAAAAAGGAAAGCATCGGCCGCTTGAACCCGTCAGGCACGGAGAGATAAATGTCGCCGCGGACCGGTTCATTGACCACAGAAAAATCGTCGGAAGTGTTGCCGGTCGAGATTTTCGAGACGCTGGCAAATTCATCCTCGACGAGGCTGATGCGAGTGAGGTCCTTGGCCGAAGCCTGGCAATCCACCTGCGCGCTGTCGGCGGCGATGATATTCTGGTCGGCCCATGCGGGCGTTGTTACCAGCGCTGCCGCGAGCAAAAGCAGCGACGCGCCGAGCGTCCGGTTGCCAATGCACTGGCGCGAGAGAAATGCAGCGCCGGTAGCAGCGCTGCCAATGGCATAATAAGCCATCATCAATCCTTGCCTTCTGATTTTTCCACGACGCCAAAGCCGATCAGCTTCAAGCTCAGCCCAGAATATTCCCAGTCGTAGCGGAAGGTGCGCGGCTGTCTGGAGACCACTTTGCTGCCGACGATGGTCGTGAGACACCTGTAACTTCCGAGTGGAGACCGGCGGGGTCGAGCTTCATTGACTGAATGGTGAAGAATTGAGCGATGGAGGAACCGCGCTGTTCTTCCACGATCTTGAGGAGATCGGCCTTGATCTTGCCGTGGACGCGCGGGGCTGTGATATCGAGCACCGCATTCATCCAATAGTCGAGATTTTGCGGGCTACGATCCAGCGTCAGCACCACGACATCGCGCGTAATCATCTCAAGATACTCGCGGCTGACGCCGGCGCTGCTCACCGTTACCGGCGAACGCAGCACGGGCTGCAGCACGACCTCACGGTCGCGCGACATGCTGATGAAGACGAGCAGAAGCGCAAAACCTCCAAGAATAAGGCTGACGGCTGCCAGAAGATTGCGCTGGCGCAGGATGCGCTGCGCTTGGGCATGCTGAAATGAAAGGTCCATGTCACCCTGCCATCAGGCGGAGATAGGAAGGTGGTGTGGCCTTCAGCCCGGTAAGTCCGGACGGAAGATGCCAATAGGCCAGGTGCAACAGCCACGAGGCGGTGCGGCCTGCCTTAGCCTTTCGTAATCCCCACCAGCCAGCGCCGCCAGACGCTATGCCAATGATGATGTGCTGAGACAGGATCCCCCAGATGAAGGGAGCCACCATCGCCAGGAACTCATCTACTGTCCACAATCCAATCAGTTCAGGATCGTCTAGATGAGAAGGTATGACATATTTGTCCTGGGCCATAACACCACCCCCATGGCAGTGCCGGTGCTGCTATTGCCGGCCCTGCCAAAATGCGTCAGATCGTCGCGGTCACCGTCGAGGTGACGATCGGGATGCCGGTTCCGGCGCCCACGCCCACGCCCACGGGGATGGCAACCTGCCCGAGGCTGAAGCGGCCGCTGGCCAAGCCGACGATGCCGCCGGCCAGAGACAGGACGGTGATGATCTTGCCACCCGAGCCTTCTAGAAAGCCGGTGAACTGATTGAGGGCGGTATCAAAAGTGGCGTCAGCGCCGGCAAAGGCAGGGGAGGCCATGGCCGCAATGCCAATAACGCAGGTGGCCATGCCAAGCGCTGCGACTTCGCTCTTTCGAGCGAATTTCTTGAGAGACTGCATAAGCAATTTCCTTATTGAAGGACGGCACATCATTCGTGCCGAGAAGGAGATTGCGGCGGTCGGATTTCATTCGCCAAGGGAAAGCCCACCCGATAGATGGAGGATCGAGAAAAAACTCTGTTCAGGCGGCCTTAAGTCGTCATGCGTCCTTGTAGCCGGGACAGCTTGTCCCGAGGGTTAAGACGGCTGTCCCGGCGACCGGGACCGCTTGTCCGAGCATTCGGGACCGAATATCAGAGTTGTGCGGGGCGATGTAATGCCGAGCCGAATCGGCCCGGAGACACACGCTCGCATGGTGTTGAAACAATAGACTATAATATCGCTCATGGATGTAGGGACTGAGAATGACATCGGGTAAAGTCGCGTTGAAGTTCGAGATCTCAGTTCCCCTTCATGGACTTGCTCTCGCAAGCTTCAAGCTCTACTCGTCGGAAACAAAAAAGGAGGATCCAGTCACCTCAATCATCACCAATCGACTTCATAATCATGACCGCGCGATCACGCAGACTTCGGCAACTGACCTGCGGGATTATCTCGTCGTCGCCAGTGGTGACGCAACCTTGCCGGTGCGGCTCGATCTGCCCGAGGCGGATCACGAAACATTCCAGCGGCACAAGACAATCATCGCCGAGCATCTGGGCCAGGATATCAGCGAGGCTCAGGCCGTCACAGTGATGCTGATCGACTATGTAATTGAGCACGCCGCGGTGTCTTTGGTTGACGCGATGGAAACCAAATAGTGACATCAAATCAACTTCATATTGACCTAGAATCAACAGCTTATTGCAGGAATGGGGTCTTGCCACGGGCCCAATGATATGCTTTGCGAGTTGCGATCAGTTCGCAACAGGGGCATAGTGATGGACGCTAGTGTACGGGATGAGGGCCAACATTCTGCGGTTTTCGCCGAAATGGACCGCTACATTCCAGTGATTCACGGCATGCTGGACGAGCGGAAAATGACGCTGCGGGATCTTGCGATCCGCTCCCAAATCTCCAAGAGCCGTCTCGGCATCATCCTGCATCGGCAGCCGGCGAAGCGCGTCATCATGCAGCTACCGGAATTCATCGGCATCCTGCGCGCCTTGGGTTTTGAAATGATCCATGCGTGGGCCGGCGCCAAGAAGCGGGAAACCGCAGACATGACGCACGATAAGAGCTTTGACGCCTTCTATGCGTTTCTGATGGAGTTCAATGCGACCTTCCCGGAGATGATGCTGAATACGCCCGAACTGGAAGGCGTGGAGTTCCGAAGGGAATGGTCGCGGCCGTTGGCCGAACTGCTGATCAAGCGGGTGCTCGCCGAGCTAGACCGGCGCCGCCGCATCCGCGATGAATTTGCGCTCGGGGAAGACTGACGCCCGCTTCAGAAGGTTGAAACCGCGACGCTACGGCTGACCCTCGCTCCTGAAGTGCGCGACAATATCGGCTGCGCCTGGACTGGTCCGCTCAGCCTCTGCCAGAAATCAAGGATGCTGGCGACATAGCCGCGCGTTTCGCGGAATGGAGGTATTCGGCCATTCTGGACGTTTCCTGGACCTGCATTATAGGCCGCTAGCGCGAGATCATAGCGGCCGAACTGAGCGAGGTGACTGCGCAAATATCTGGCGCCGCCGCGGAGATTATCGATCACATCAAACCGGTTGACGCCGAGCATTGCGGCGGTACCCGGCATGAGTTGCGCGAGGCCGAACGCGCGCTTGGGGGAAAGCGCGAGCGGATTGTAGCGGCTCTCCTGGATGATCATGGCGTCGAAGAGGCCGATCGGAAGGCCATGTTCGCAGGCGATCCTGCTCATGAGCGCAAAATAGCTCTGGCGTCTGCTTTCTGCGTCGGGAGTGAGGAAGCCGGTTGGACGGTACCCCCGCGGGTGACAGCCCGACATATAGCTTGGTAAATTGGCCGAGGGGAGGGGAGAACCGCCGCGCATCCAGGCAGGGATGACGAGACCGTCCGTCTCAGACACGGCGGTGGTGACTGCAACGGGCAGCTCGTCAGGCTCAGCAAGACTGCTTGCCATTTGGAACTCTACCCAACGGCGGCTGAGGTCATGAACGCGGAATGCCATAGCACTGGACGCGATCTTGGGCTCGGCGGCTGCGCGGTGCGGGCTTTCAGCCTGAGCAGCCGAGCTTGGCTGCTCAGCGGCGTTTGGCGCGCTGCCCGTCAGATCAATCAGCTGCACTGCGCGAGCCGAATTGTCTCGCGCGAGCGTGGGCGTGCTAGCGACTGCCGCGATCGCCGCGCCCAACGCCATTATCCGGTGCATGATGTGTCTCCCTGCATTCAGGCTAGAAACCGAGAACAAGAGAGCGAGCTTGTCAACTGCACGCTTGTTCGCCGCGGAGGGCCGTCACCGCAATAACGAACGGATTTGAAGTGCTGGTCGATGATGCATCGGGGGGGTTTATGCCCGCCAAATTTAAGCCTCAGCGCGGCATGCTCCCCAAGGATCGCGATAAGCGGCTGTGCGGCAAATGATCGGCCACGGAGCCTATAAGGGTGATCCGGACAGGCCAGGCGAAAAAAAAGGGCCGATCGAACGACCAGCCCACTAAGTCTTAGGAGAGGATGCCTGAAAGGCAGGCCTCCTTTCGCATCGCACCTTGCCTTCGACAACTGCGAACGGCGACAGGGCGATTGCAGAAAGTGCAATCAGCGCCCTCGCGCAGCTACTGGCACCGACCAACTGAATGCCAGAAGTGTCACTTTACCTGCTTAGAAAAAGTGACACCCGGATCGAAGATAGTGCGCCGCCGCGTCCGGCGGCGCTCCTTTCTCAGCCGTTCAGCTGGTCCTTGACAGCCTTGGCAGGCGTGAACGTCAGCTTCTTTGACGCTGCAATCTGGATCGTTTGCCCATTGGCAGGATTGCGGCCTTCACGAGCAGGGCTATCCTTCACCTTGAACTTGCCAAAGCCATTCAAGCTCACCTCATTGCCGTTGGCAGCGGCGGTAGCAATGGCATTGAACACCGCGTCGACATAGCTGCGGGCGTCGGCTTTGCTAAGGCCATGCTCGGTCGCGATGGCTTCGGCGAGAGCGCTATTGTTCATGAAGATCTCCGAAAAAATGGAGCGCCATATCTATCGGCTTTTCCACTTCGGGCAACGAGATTTGCCAGGCGAGAGAGCCCTGCGCCTCACGGTAAAGTGACACGTGTGTTTTTTGTCGTTTGCCACGGGTACGGGGGATTCACATGCGGGCAGCTTGTGCTAGATTCCTGATATGTTCCAGCAGGCCGATCTTTTCGCACCCTATGAAGCAGCGTCCACCTTGGGTTCGCTGCCTGATCTCATCGAACGTATTTCGCAGGTTTCCAAGCGACCCCGTTATGCGTTCATGGTGCTGAACCTCATCTACAAGGCCGTAGGCCAGGGTGACAGCGTTGGACCTTATGTCCGCTATGGCGGCGCCCTTCTTCCGGTACGCGATTGGCTCTGCGAGGCGTTGATTCCGCTGGCGCAGCGTGACGGTCGGCGGCGCACACTTATTGAAGCGGTGCGCGCGGACCTGGTCGCCAAAGGTCAACTGCCGGAGGATCCTGCTGCCGCGGAGATCGTGCTCGCTGATGAGGTGAAAGCGCGGATCTTGCGGTCCGGACGGACAAGCATCAGCCGCGCCGCGTCGGACCTGGTGCGGGCGGGTTTGCTGCGGCGCCACTATAAGGGGTATCGTGTCGATCACGCGAACCGCGGCGCGCAGCGGGAGGCGGTCTACACGATCACGCCGGAGGCGAGGAGAGCTTTAGGCCGCGTGCACTAGAGTGAGCCCCGTCGGATCGGCACGCTTCAATCATCCGGTGGAATATAATCCGGCCAAAAGCCGCAATCCGGGTCGGCGTTGCTGTCATGCAACTCGTCTTCTGTCATGACTGGTTCAGGTGGCCGCGGCGGTAGGGTGGGGGTGCCGCCATCGAGATGCACCCGAATGATTGCGCCGTCCTTCGTGGCAGCCTGGAAAATGGCGCGGACATCCTGACCTTGACCAATTTTGGAGCCAATCCAGCCGCACCGTTCAGCCGATAGATAACCGATCTGCAATCCGCGGAATGAGAACACCGCAACGGCGGAGCTGTCGGCCTTGTTGTTGGGCTCCCGCACCAGCGAAATAGCATCACCGGGATTGAGCATCCGGATTTCGAACTGCCGGTTCGTGCCGTCCAGGTTGGGGTGCAGTGCGCCGACAACTGCAAGACTGAGTTCTTGTGGCATCGCATCCGCTTAACGGAAAGGCCGCTGCGGTGTCCAGAGAGGCTGGGAGAGCGATGCGACCATCAGATTGGCCGTCAGGCAATCGTCCCCAAAAAGGATGTGCAGCCCCACTCGATGGCAGGGGTGCACATCCTTCGATCAGTTAGTTGTCGGCTCGGGCACCTTTGCATTCACATTTGCAGCGGCGGCCGTGATATTGGTTTTCGACGATTTGGGCTTGTCGGCGGCCTTGACCTTGGGCGCAGGCATTGCCTTCGCGGCGCTTGCCTTGGGCTTGGCGGTCTTGCTCCCGCCGCTCATCACAGTGTCCGGGCTCTCCGCTTTCTCAATAGGCGGAGTGGGAGATTTTTCTTCCTTGGAAAATGCAATGGAAAGGCGCTTGCGGGGGGCGGCCTTGGCGGCTGCAGGCACCTTTACTTCGCCCTTTTCAGCCGATGCAGCGGGCGCCTTGGGCTTTGCGGCCTTGGCAGGTGCTTTGCTGGCAGCGTTTTTGCTCTCGGCAGCAGCCGGTGCCTCCACAGCCGGGACATTGGTGGGAACAGAAGCGGCGGCCGGCTTCCTGCCAAGACCAAGCCTCTCCGCTACAGCGCGACGCGCATCCGAATAGCTCGCGGCCACCAGCGGGTAGGACTTGGGCAGCTTGTAGCGTTCGCGATATTGTTCTGGCGTCAGCCCATGCGTGGCAAGATGCCGCTTCAGCGTCTTATAGGGCTTGCCATCAATGAGACTGATGACGTGATCTGGTGAGGACAAGCTCTTGCGGACGGAAACTGCTGGCACAAATTCCTGTGCTGGCGCTTCGTTGGCCGCAGGCGAGAGGTCTTCTGTCAACGCGGCTCGCGTGGTCTTGATCAGCTCAGCAAGACTTTCGCTGGAAACCGTGTTGTTGGATACGAATGCGCTCAGAAGTTGAACGGTAAGCGCGGTGATGTCGGACGTGCTTTCGTCTGCCATGAGGATCGACCCGTTGATCAGTGAGAATGCCCCCTTTAAACATATTTGTAGACATGTAAATGTTGCGTTGTTGATGTGACGCTCTGTCCAATGCAGAAGATAGACAGTGTCAATCAACCAGGTGCCATGATCAGAGCGGCTGGCGGCGAGATCTACAGCGAGATCAATCCAGCAGCCCTCGGAACGAAAGTTATGCCTGCACTCAGCAAACTTCGCTTTCCACTTCGTAATGTTGCGACGTTCACAGCAATTGTTGCCGGTCAAAAAGGGCATGGGCTGCTGAGGCTCGATCAGTTTGCCCCACCCACCTCGCTTACGACGCACGCCTCATAGGGGGCGGGAAAATCCTGAACTACCGGTCGGGGAGGGGGCCCTCGGATTTGTCATCGGGATCGGCCTCTACCAATAAGAGGAACGGCTGAACTTTCAGCCCCTTTGCTTGCGCCGGTCTGCCCGAGGTCACCGAGAAGGTGAGTCCGATGCGCACGCACTCACCAACCAGTGAACGTCAATCCTCCGGAGCGATAGTCACCCGCAGACCATCAAGGGCCTCGCTAAACGGCAGCTGGCAGGAGAGACGAGACGTTGCTGTTCTATGATCCGAACTATCCAGCAGATCGCCCTCGTCGTCGGTCATCGGGGGCAGCTTTTCGAACCAATCTTCGTCAACATGAACATGGCACGTCGCACAGGAACAACAGCCTCCGCAGAGCGCCAGCACTTCATCGATCCCAGCATCGCGGATGGCTTCCATGACCGAAACCTCCCGTGACTCCACAATCAAAGTCTCTTCGCCGCTCCGGGTTGTGACAATGAGTCGAGGCATTTTGCGTCACCCACTGATGGTCATCTCAGGTCTGATTAGCCAGCGGCGGTTTCAGACTCCGTGCCCAGTGCTCGATCGATGTTGTCGAAAAGTATATGCAGATCAGCGTGCCCCGCATTTTCAGCGTGAATGCGAACTGCCGACGCAAGCTTATGAAGGTGATGCTTCGTCGCATCATCAAGCTGGCCCACATCGTCCAGCCGCTTGATGAGTACGCCAACCATCATAAGGGCCAGCATTGCGATATGATCGGTTTGGCTCTCGACTTGCATACCGCGCTCCTCTTGTGAGTCGAGGGCTTATCATCTGCCTAGGAGCATGCGTTTACAAGCGCGGCATCGTCACCGCCCTATGAAAGAAAGGCAGGGGTTCATCCGCAACAAGCCCCATTTTGACCGGCACGAATGCAAAGCCTCCGATCTAGACAGACACTCGGCGCTTTCGAGTTGAGCGTTTGGACTTGCTATTTGCGAGCGGAGCGCCTCCAGGAGCCAGATCTGCGGCCGGCTCAGACTTTGGCATGATCCTGGCGACGCCCGCCTCATATTTCAGGTTGTGGACGGATATCGCCGTTTCGACCCGCTGCACGCCTGGCAGATTGCGGATCTGTGTTTTCACGAGATGGTCAAGCTGCTCGATATTGGTGAACAGACCCATCGCCAGAAGGTTGAAGCGACCCAGTAGCAACACGACGCAATTGATCTCGGGAATTCGCCTCAACTGCTCTGCTAAGGTTCTCACACAGGAGGGATCGGCATCGATGCCCATCATGCAAAGATTGGGAGAGCCTGCCATGCGGAATCCGTCACAACCGTGAACTGGATCAATCCGTCTTTCTGAAGCCGTTTGATCCGCTGCCGGACGGTGCCTTCGGTAATGCCGACCTCTTTTGCGATCGAACGGTTAGAAATGCGCGCATCGTGCGACAATCTCTGCACAATTTCTTGGTCGATGGGGTCAAGCTTGTGCTGGGTCATGCCCTCGGGATAGCGCAGCGCAGACCCTGCTGGAAGCGCAACTTGGATGGGGAAGGGCATGGACCCGCTGCGCAGTCAGCGGGCTCGGTCAGCGCCGCTTTAGCGTGCCTTCACGAACTCGAGCGTTCCACGCGCTTGCAACTCGGCCTGGCTGAGCCATGGACGACGTTTGAGCTTGGCACCGCCCAACCGGCGCCCATCGATCTTCACCGGCACCTCCGGTTCCGGGAACAGATGCGTGGGCTGGTCCCATCGTTTCAACTTTGGAACCGACGAGCTGTGTCTCGTTCAGGCACTCTGAGAAAGCCATTGGATCGAAGGATCAACCTGCGCTGAACATGTCGGCGCTTCGCTTCCTTCGGGAAGGATTAATATAGATCTGTTACAAATGGTTGTGCCTATTCAGTGTAACCCGGTGTTAAAAATCGTTTCTCCTAATTCAGCGACAGGCAAGCACTGGAAATTTGAATTTCAAGCGAAGTAGGCAAATAGGTGAAAGCCATTGTTCCACATCTACCTTAATCATGAGGATTGAGAAAGCACCTCTGCTGCGCGTTCACGAATCAGGTTGGATATCGCCGAAATACGCGCAAGTTTTTTTAGATTGCTATGGGTGACAAGCCAAAAGCTGCGTGTTATCTTGACTTCTTCGGCCAAAATCTTCACAAGCTGATCCTCTTTGCTGATCATGAAGTCGGGCAACACGCCAATGCCTGCGCCATCGACGACAAGCCGCCGCTGAATGCCGATGCTACTGGAGCGCAACGAGGCTTCAAGGCCGGTATGGACCTCGTCAAGATAGTCGAGCTCCGGGGAAAAGAGAAATTCGGGCACATAGCCGACCAGCGCATGCTCGCTAAGCGCCGGACGCGTGCGGGGTAACCCGCGCCGTGCCAAATAGTTCTGTGAGGCGTAGAGATGGAGGTGATAGTCAGCGAGCCGCTGCACGTGCAGGTCGCCTCGCTGCGGCCGCGCGAGCATCACCGCCATGTCGGCTTCGCGCTTGGACGGGTTCAAAAAGCCCGACGCCGTGATGATATCCAGCCTTATGCCCGGATGCTCCGCATGAAAGGCCGGCAGGGCAGGGGCGAGTATCCAAGTGCCGAACCCTTCCGCCACCGAAAGGCGCACATGACCATGGAGGCTGTGTCTTTCACCTTTGACTTCCGCCAGCGCAGTGAGCGCTGCACCCTCTACGCTCTCGGCCTGCGCAAGCAGGGCCAATCCTCGTTGCGTCAGGATGCGGTCCGCGCCAACCTGCTCGAACAATTGCGCGTCGAGCGCCGCGGATAGGCGACTGAGCCTGCGGGCGATGGTGGTCGCATCAATTCCCAACAGGCGCGAAGCAGGCGCCACCCTTTTCATCCGAGCGACGGCCAGGAACGGGCGGAGATCATCCCAATCAAACATTTCTAGCCTCTGCAAACTTGCAGAGCGGCTCTGCATAAATGAGGCGTTGAATGCAATATCGCTTTCGATCATGGTCGCGCAAATTGGCTGGAGTGATGTTCTGATGCGCGAGATTACCCACAAGCTGGCCTTTGCCCATGACGGCAAAGCTCAGCGCTATAGCGATGTGTTCGACCCGAACAATGGCGGCGTTCAGGCTCGTGTGGCGCTCGGTGATGCTGCGCTGCTCGATCGCGCGGTCGAAGCTGCCAAGAAGGCGCAGCCGGCCTGGGCGATGACGAATCCGCAGCGTCGGGCTCGGATCATGTTCAACTTCAAGACGCTAGTCGAGAAGAACATGGAGGAGTTGGCGCATCTGCTCAGCTCGGAACATGGCAAGGTGGTCGCCGATGCCAAGGGTGACATCCAGCGTGGGCTGGAAGTCATCGAATTCTGCTGCGGCATCCCGCATGTGCTGAAGGGGGAATATACGCAGGGCGCCGGCCCCGGCATCGACGTTTACAGTTTCCGTCAGCCGATAGGCATTGGCGCCGGCATCACGCCCTTCAACTTCCCTGGCATGATTCCGCTGTGGATGTCGGGGGTCGCGATCGCGACCGGCAATGCTTTCATCATGAAGCCTTCCGAACGTGACCCGTCCGTTCCGGTCCGCCTTGCCGAGCTGTTCCTCGAAGCGGGTCTGCCTGAGGGCATCCTTCAGGTGGTCCAGGGCGACAAGGAAATGGTGGACGCCATTCTCGACCATCCCGACATTGGCGCGATCAGCTTCGTCGGTTCATCCGACATCGCTCATTATGTCTACAAACGCGGCGTCGACAACGGAAAGCGCGTGCAGGCCATGGGTGGCGCCAAAAATCACGGCATCGTCATGCCCGACGCCGATCTCGATCAGGTCGTCAATGACCTTTCGGGCGCTGCCTTTGGCTCGGCCGGCGAACGCTGCATGGCCCTGCCCGTCGTCGTGCCGGTTGGTGAAAAGACCGCCCTTGCCCTGCGCGAAAAGCTGATCCCGGCGATCGAGGGGTTGCGCGTGGGCGTCTCCACTGACCCGGATGCCCATTATGGCCCGGTCGTCACCGCCGCGCACAAGGCGAAGATCGAAAGCTATATCCAGATGGGCGTCGATGAAGGCGCGGAGCTGGTGGTCGACGGGCGCGGCTTTAAGCTGCAGGGGCATGAGGAAGGCTTCTTCGTCGGCCCTACGCTGTTCGACCATGTGAAGCCCACCATGCGCACCTACAAGGAAGAGATTTTCGGTCCGGTCCTGCAGATGGTCCGTGCAGAGAATTTCGAAGAGGCGCTCGCCCTCCCCAGCCAGCATCAATATGGCAATGGCGTTGCGATCTTCACGCGCAACGGCCACGCCGCGCGCGAATTCGCCGCCCGCGTGAATGTCGGCATGGTCGGCATCAACGTCCCGATCCCGGTGCCGGTCGCCTATCACACCTTCGGCGGCTGGAAGCGTTCGGCCTTTGGCGACACCAACCAGCACGGCATGGAAGGCGTCAAATTCTGGACGAAGGTCAAGACCGTGACGCAGCGCTGGCCCGATGGCGGTGCGAGCGGAGACAGCGCCTTCGTCATTCCGACGATGGGGTGACCGATTTGCGAGGGGTGCAGACCTCGCAGACGTCGGCGTATCCGATGAGAGTGCCCCGGCAAGTCCCGGGGTGCGGGCATTGGTCTCCCACATGCGCGCACTCCCAAGGAGCAGCAAATGTCTCAGTTTGACCTTACCGACGATCAGCGCGAAATCCAGGATCTGGCGCGCCGCTTTACCGCCGATGCGATCACCCCCTATGCTGCGGAATGGGACGAAAAGCATATTTTCCCGCGCGACACGATCCGCGCCGGGGCGGAACTGGGCTTTGGCGCCATCTATGTTTCCGAATCGTCCGGCGGCATCGGCCTCGGGCGGCTGGAGGCGGCGCTGATCATGGAGGCGATGGCCTATGGCTGCCCCTCCACCAGCGCCTTCATCTCCATCCACAATATGGCCGCCTGGATGATCGACCGTTTCGGCAGCCAGGAAGTAAGGGACAAATATCTTCCCTCCATGGTGCCGATGGATCGGCTCGGCAGCTACTGCCTGACCGAGGTCGGTTCAGGGTCGGACGCGGCGGCGCTCAAGACCAAGGCCGTGCGCGAAGGCGATCATTATGTCGTCACCGGCTCCAAGCAGTTCATATCAGGCGGCGGCGAGAACGAAATCTATGTCGTCATGGTCCGCACCGGCGAGGATGGCCCGAAAGGAATCAGCTGCCTCGTCATTGAGAAGGACATGCCCGGCGTCAGCTTCGGCGCGCAGGAGCGGAAACTTGGCTGGCATTCGCAGCCGACGGCTCAGGTCAATTTCGACGGAGTGCGGGTGCCGGTCGAGAATCTCGTGGGCGGGGAGGGGGACGGCTTTCGCATCGCGATGATGGGCCTGGATGGCGGGCGGCTCAACATCGGCGCCTGCTCGTTGGGCGGCGCGCAGCGCTGCATCGACGAAGCCGTGCAATATACCAAGGATCGTAAGCAGTTCGGCCAGAGCATCGCCGACTTCCAGAACACGCAGTTCACGCTGGCGGACATGCAGACGGAGTTGGAGGCCGCGCGGACGCTGCTCTATGCCGCCGCAGTCAAGGTGACGGAGAATGCGCCCGATAAGACGCGCTTTGCCGCCATGGCTAAGCGCTTCGCTACCGACACCGGCTCTTCGGTGGTTGACCGTGCGCTGCAACTCCACGGCGGCTATGGCTATCTCATGGACTATCCGATCGAGCGCTTCTGGCGCGACCTGCGCGTCCATTCGATCCTGGAAGGCACCAACCAGGTCATGCGCATGATCGTCGCGCGCGACATGCTGCGGCAGTAAGCCCGCGACGTTACCCGCAGCCCATGGAGTATCGATGACAGACGAAGTTCTTCTTTCCGTCGACAATGGCGTTGGACGCATTCGGCTCAACCGGCCCAAGGCGATCCATGCGCTGACGACCGGCATGTGCATTGCGATCAATGACGCGCTGCTGGCGTGGCGACAAGACGAGTCCGTGGTCGCGGTGATGATCGACCATGCGGAGGGCAGGGGCTTTTGCGCTGGCGGCGACATCGCGCTGCTTGCGAACAGCGCGAAGGCCGACTGCGCGGAAGCCGAGCATTTCTTCTTCGTCGAGTATAGGATGAACCATCTGCTGTTCGTCTATGAAAAGCCGGTCATCGCCTTCATCGACGGCATCGTCATGGGCGGTGGCGTCGGCATTTCGTTGCCGGCCCGCTACCGCGTCGCGACCGAGCGCACCAGCTTTGCCATGCCGGAAACCGGCATCGGTCTGTTCCCGGACGTGGGGGGCGGCTGGTTCCTGCCGCGCTTGCCGGGCCGCACGGGCGCCTGGCTGGCTACCACGGGTTCGCGGATCAAGGGCGCGGACGCCGCGGCCATGGGGCTCGCCACCCACTATATGGCGTCTGAGAAGTTGGAAGCGGTCAAGTCTCGCATCTTTGCCGATCCAGCGGCGACGGGGCAGATATTGGACGAAATGGCCGACCCCGCGCCTGCATCGCAATGGCAGGCCGACCGTGTCGATATCGACCGCCTGTTTGCGTCCGACCGTTATGAAGAGATACTCGCCGTGCTGGAAGCGGACGTGTCGGATTTCGCACGGGCGCAGCTTGCAACCCTTGCCACCAAGTCGCCCCAGACCGTCAAGGTCGCCCTGCGCCAGCTCAAGGAAGGCGCTGCCTTTACCGACTTTGCCGATAATATGCGCAATGAATATCGGATCGCTTACCATGTGATCCGGCGGCCCGACTTTGTGGAAGGGGTGCGCGCGGTGATCTTTGATAAGGACAATGCGCCCAGGTGGAACCCGGCGACGCCGGAAGAGGTGAGCGACGCGCTGATCGACAGCCTGTTCGCGCCCTTGTCGCCGGAAAGAGAATGGACGCCGCTGCCGTTGAAGGGAGTTTGAAGACATGGCTTATGAAACGATCCTGGTGGAACAGCGCGATGCTGTCACGCTCATCACCATCAACCGTCCCCAGGCGCTGAACGCACTCAATACGCAGGTTCTGAAGGATCTGTCCGTCGCCTTTGCCGCCTATGACGCTGATCCTTCGCAGCGCTGCGCCGTGTTGACAGGCAGCGGCGAAAAGGCCTTTGCGGCGGGCGCCGACATCAAGGAAATGGCGGACAAGCCCGCCGCCGACTTCTTCCTGGAGGATTTTTTCGCTGGCTGGCAGTCCCATGTGGTCGCCACGCGCAAACCCTGGATTGCAGCCGTCAACGGCTTTGCCCTGGGCGGTGGATGCGAGCTGGCGATGATGGCCGACTTCATCATTGCTTCGGAAAATGCGAAGTTCGGCCAGCCCGAGATCAAGCTCGGCGTGGCGCCGGGCATGGGCGGGTCGCAGCGGCTGACGCGCGCGATCGGCAAGGCCAAGGCAATGGAAATGTGCCTGACCGGCCGGATGATGAGCGCCGAGGAGGCGGAGCGTTCCAGCCTGGTCGCACGCGTCGTTCCCGCGGCCGATCTGCTGGAGGACGCGCTCAAGACCGCTGCAGCCATCGGGGCGATGCCGCCGATGGCTGCAATGGTGAACAAGGAAATGGTCAACCTCGCCTTTGAGACTGGGCTGGCGCAGGGCATCGTGACCGAGCGGCGCCTGTTCCAGATCCTAACAGCGACCGAAGATAAGAAAGAGGGCATGGCGGCCTTTGTCGAGAAGCGCCAGGCCGAGTGGAAGGGCCGCTAAGCGACCGCCCTTCCCAACAGATCAGGATGAGGAATAGACAATGAGCATGACCGTCGCATTCATCGGGCTGGGCAATATGGGCGGCGGCATGGCCGCCAATCTGTTGAAGAATGGCTATGCCGTTCGCGCCTTCGACCTTTCGAAGGACGCGCTGGACAAGGCCGTCGAGGCGGGGGCGGTCGCCTGCGCAAGCGCAGGCGATGCGGTTGAAGGCGCGGACGCGGTCGTGTCGATGCTGCCAGCGGGCAAACATGTGGAGGCTGTCTATACCGGCTCCGTCTTCAGTGCCGCGAAAGCCGGCGCGCTGTTTCTCGACTGTTCGACCATCGACGTTGCCACGGCGCGGCGCGTGATCGAGGCGGCGACCGCCAACGGGTTCGAGATGGTGGACGCGCCGGTCTCCGGCGGCATCGCCGCGGCGGCCAGCGGCACGCTTACTTTCATGGTGGGCGGCACCGACGCGGCTTTCGGCCGAGCCAAGCCCATTCTATCGGCCATGGGCAAGGCGGTGATCCACGCCGGCGCGGCAGGCAACGGCCAGGCAGCCAAGATCTGCAACAACATGCTGCTTGGCGCGACCATGGTCGCCACTTGCGAAAGCTTCGCCATGGCGCAGAAGCTTGGGCTCGACCCGCAGACATTCTATGACATATCCAGCGTCTCTTCCGGCCAGAGCTGGTCCATGACCAGTTACTGCCCGGTGCCCGGCGTTGGACCGCAAAGTCCCTCGGACAATGATTATCAGGGCGGGTTTGCCGTGGGGCTGATGCTCAAGGACCTCAAGCTTGCCTCCGAAGCGGCCGCTCAGGTCGGTGCCAGCGTGCCGATGGGGAATGCTGCCGAAGCACTCTACCAAATCCTCGCAAACCAAGGCGAGGCCAATCGCGACTTTTCCCTGATGATCAGGCTGCTGAATGGCGACTGAGCCTCGCGCCACCTGAACGCACAGCATGGACACAGAATGGCCATTGACCGTTGTGGTATTGCTATTAACATAATTCTTATTATCGGACATAAAGCCTGTAAGCGCCGGATAGAAATGACACCCCTCTGCTAGATAGAAATGACACCCTTGGGCGTCCTTAGGCTCAGGACTCGTTGATCACAGCCAGAAGAGCACGGTGGCTGCGAGAGCGAGGGCGGAGAAGAAGACGGTTGGGCAGCGGTCGTAGCGGGTTGCCACACGGCGCCAGTCTTTCAGGCGACCAAACATGATCTCGATGCGGTTTCGGCGTTTGTATCGGCGCTTGTCGTATTTGACGGGAAAAGAACGGGATTTCCGGCCCGGAATGCAAGGCGTGATGCCCTTTTGTTCGAGCGCATCCCTGAACCATTCGGCGTCATAGCCCCGGTCAGCCAGCATCCACTGCGCCTTGGGTAGATCATCGAGCAGGGCTGCCGCGCCGGTGTAATCGCTGATTTGTCCTGCCGTGATGAAGAAGCTCAAAGGGCGGCCGTTGGCATCGGTGACGGCGTGAAGCTTGGTATATGCGCTGGAGACGTAGGTAGATCGTATTATAGCGTTGAAAATGAAAGGTTTTTTTCGACATGCCTACGCCAGCCTGGTAGTCTTTTAGCAGTGTTTTCCGCTACGGTGATCACCCGGTGATTACTCGGCACGCTTGGCGGGAGGCCCCAAATTGGCGAACGGAAAGATCACAAAGCGCACCATCGATTCGTTGGTGTCCAAAGGGTACGTCGGCTTTGTATGGGACCTCGACACCAAAGGGTTCGGGGCCAAATTCACCAAATCAGGAGCCATCTCCTACGTCGTCCAATACAGGATGGGCGGTCGTGAGGCTGCTGCGCGGCGATATACTATTGGTAGGCACGGATCCCCCTGGACAGCGACGACCGCTCGCACCGAAGCAGAGCGCCTCCTGATCCTTGTCGCGCAAGGACGAGACCCAGTCGAAGCAGACAAATTGCGGCGGCGAGAGGCCGTCGACCTCGCCTTCTCCAAATACGCGGATCTCTTTGGCAATTCAGTGAAGGGGCGAGGCTGGACAAAAATGGTCAAGCGTTCGCTTGACCTGCATGTCAAGCCGACACTCAAGAACAAGCCGCTGCCGCAGATCACCCGGCCCGACATAGCCGCTGTTTTCGACGCTATGCCGGTCAGCCAGATCGGCAATCGGCGAAATGTCTTCGCAGTGATCAGACGCATGTTTCGCTGGGCCGTCAGCCGGGGCGATCTCGAGCGCAGTCCGATGGAAGGCATGGAGACACCGCCTCCTGTCACGCCACGGGAGCGCTGGCTCGCCGACGATGAGCTTAAAAGAATCTGGAAGCACGCTCCTGCGGCAGATCCCTGTTTCGGTCCGATAGTTCGGCTCCTCATTGTAACCGGCCAGCGCCGAGAAGAGGTGTCGAGGATTGCATGGGAGGAGCTCGATCGCGCCGAAAAGCTTTGGACCCTTCCCGGCACACGGGCGAAGAATGGCAAGGCGAATACGATCCCCTTGAACGACCTTGCCATCCGCATCCTTGATGACGTCGCCGGGGGAGCACAGTGGCCCGGCCATGGAAGGCTCTTTTTGACCTCCAGGGGCGGCTCGTTCACCAGCTATCACAAAGGCAAACTGAAGGTGGACAGCGCAATAGCAGCAGAACGCGGGTTCGCCTTGCCCCCCTGGCGTTTGCATGATCTCAGACGCACCTTGGCAACGAACTTTCAACGTCTGGGTGTCCGCTTCGAAGTTACCGAGGCTGTGCTGAATCACGTAGGCTTGGCTCGGTCCGGCGTGGCGGGGATCTATCAGCGACATGATTGGCGCGATGAAAAGCGAGCCGCGCTTGAGGCCTGGAACGATCACGTGGCGCAAATAATCGCAGCAGACGTTCAAGCTGACGGGCGGGGTCAGCCACTTCTACGACAAGCTGGTGAACGGCATGGTGTCGCGCGGCTACCCCAAGGACTTTGCCGAACGCACCTTCAAGCAGATTGAGGGGTTCGGCAGCTATGGGTTCCCCGAAAGCCACGCGGCAAGCTTCGCCAAGATTGCCTATGCCTCTTCCTGGATGAAGCATCATCATCCCGATGTCTTCTGCGCCGCGCTCCTGAACGCACAACCCATGGGCTTCTACGCTCCAGCACAGATCGTGCGCGATGCCCGTCAACATGGCGTTGAGGTGCGGCCGGTCTCGATCAACCACAGCCACTGGGACTGCACGCTGGAACCCGCGCGCGGCCGCTACGGAGCGGTGCGGCTCGGGTTCCGGCAGGTGCGCGGGCTCGCCAATCTGCATGGTGCGGCGATCGTCGCAGCGCGGGGACCAGCGCCGTTTGAGAGCGTTGAGGAGGTCTGGCGCCGTGCACGGGTGCCGCGGGCCGCGATCGAGCGGCTGGCCGAGGCGGACGCCTTTGCCTGTATCGCGCAGGACCGGCGGCAGGGCCTCTGGAAGGTGAAGGGTCTTGGCGAAGCGCCGCTGCCGCTCTTTGCCGCGGCCGATGAGCGGGAGGGGACATTCTCAGCCGAAGGTCAGGAAGCATCGGTCGATCTGCGCCCAATGAGCGAGGGGCGCGAGGTGGTGGAGGATTATCGCTCGCTCCAGCTGTCGTTGCGCGCGCATCCGCTAAGCTTCCTGCGATCGCAGCTCGACGCCATGAACATCGTGCGCTGCGCCGATCTTCAATCCATCCGCGACGGGCGCAATGTCGAGGTCGCAGGCGTGATCCTGGTGCGGCAGCGCCCCGGTTCAGCCAAGGGCGTGCTGTTCGTCACCATCGAGGACGAGACAGGCGTCGCGCAGGGCATTCTCTGGCCAAACAAGTTCGAAATCTACCGGCGTCAGGTCATGTCCGCCTCGATGATCGCGATGCGGGGACGGCTGCAGAAGGAAGGCGAGGTCATCCACATCATCTGCGACCGGATCACCGATCATGACGAGATGCTGCGGTCGGTTGGGCGCATGGATTTCACGGTCGCACCGGGCCGCGGCGATGGCGCCAGCCATGGCGGCGGTCCTGATCCCCGCGATCCTGCATTCCCCAGCGGCCGCACACTCGGATCGGCAATGGCGGCCAATGCGGCGTCAATGATCTTCTTGACGTCAGCCTTCGTCGCGCCCTGCGCCGCCGCGACAGCCTCGATCAGTTCCGTTCCGGTCATTCTTAGCGTTCCTCAAAAAATTGCGACACCCGAGGTGCCAGACGAGCGTCTCAAGGTCGAGGCCGAATCGGCAGGCACCCGCGCCAGAGCATCTGGAAGTGAGCGCTATACCAATATCCAGGTATGGCCGCTTTTCGGCTGATCTGGTCCGCTTCGCTCTCCAACAAGGGAGGTGGACATGTTCGAACATTCGAACAAAAGCATGATTTACGGCGCAGAGGGCGCGGCGATGCGCGCGATGTTCAGGGCCCGCAAGGAAGTGTTCATCGATTTGCTGGGCTGGGACCTGCCCGTCCTGGCCGGGGAATATGAGCTTGACCAGTTTGACGGGCCCGGCGCCGAATATGTGATACTCACCGACCGGGACGGTGCGCACCGCGCCTCGGCGCGGCTACTCCCAACCGACACGGATCATCTTCTCTCCGCTTGCTTCCCCATGCTTTGCGCGGCGCCGCCGCCCTCGGGGCCGGCGGTCCGAGAGATCACGCGCTTCTGCCTGAGCCGGCACCACCGAGGGGCGGCGCGGCGCCTTGCACGCAATCAGCTCGTGACCGCCCTGGCGGAATATGGGCTCGCGCATGACCTCACTGGCTTTACCGGTGTGGCTGAGCCAGCCTGGTCCGAGCAGATCATGACTTTCGGGTGGCGCTGCAAGCCCCTGGGACCAGTGGCCTCCGTAGCAGGCCAGGCCTTGGTCGCGATCCATATCGAGATCGATGACGACACCATTGCCGGACTGAAGCGTGCGGGCGTGTACGAACCGTCGCGCCTCCCGGAGCAGCCAGCAGCTGTTGCGGAGGAGCGCGCGTGATGGCCCAATCACCGTCTGTGACGGTCGATGCCGCCGCTTGGACACAGAAACTGCTGGAGCAGGGCTATTGCATCATCCCTGACCTTCTGCCGCTCGAGAAAATAGCAGCGCTGGAAGCGGATCTGTCGCCGGTCTTTTCAGCAGCGCCCTTCTGCAAAGGAGGATTCTACGGAGAGCGGACCAAGAGATTTGGTTCGCTGCTGAGGCGCTCACCCCATGCCGCCGACCTCGTCACCCACCCTGTCCTTCTCGACATGGCAAATGCCGTTTTGGGCGAGGCATGTGACCGCATCCAAATGAACGTTGCACAGGCGATCGAAATTCATCCAGGCGCGCTGACGCAGGTTCCGCATCGCGATCACGACATGTGGCAAGGCGAGAAAGGGAGGCATGAATATCTGGTGGCTCTGTTGCAAAGATTGGCGGCAGTCAGAGGTAGGCTGTCGCTCTGCGCCGATCAGGCGGCTGCTGCGAAATGGTGGTTGAGCATGCCCATGGCCTCCGTCAGCGCCGAGGGCCCAATGCCAAAAGCTCTCTCCACAAGGCGCACCTCGCCCCTGATGCCGGGCTGCAGGCACCAGGGGCGAGCCTGTCCTTTGCGCAGGGCTCGCATGACTTCGAATCCCTTGATCGTGGCATAGGCCGTGGGGATCGATTTGAAACCGCGCACCGGCTTGATCAGTATCTTGAGCTTTCCGTGATCGGCCTCGATCACGTTATTGAGATACTTCACCTGCCGGTGGGCCGTCTCCCGGTCCAGCTTTCCTTCGCGCTTCAATTCGGTGATCGCTGCACCATAGCTCGGCGCTTTGTCGGTATTGAGCGTGGCAGGCTTTTCCCAGTGCTTCAGGCCTCGCAGGGCCTTGCCCAGGAACCGCTTCGCTGCCTTGGCGCTGCGGGTCGGCGACAGGTAGAAATCGATCGTGTCGCCCCGCTTGTCGACTGCCCGGTACAGGTAGGTCCACTTGCCCCGCACCTTGACGTAGGTTTCATCCAGGCGCCAGCTCGGATCAAAGCCACGCCGCCAGAACCAGCGCAGCCGCTTCTCCATCTCCGGGGCGTAGCACTGGACCCAGCGATAGATCGTCGTATGGTCGACCGAAATGCCGCGTTCCGCCAGCATTTCCTCAAGGTCGCGATAGCTGATCGGATAGCGACAATACCAGCGCACCGCCCACAGGATCACATCACCCTGGAAATGGCGCCACTTGAAATCCGTCATCGTTCCGTCCGTCCAATCTCCGCCAAGCATGCTCAAGCTTCACGATTTTTGCAACAGAGCCGGCGCGCGGATCCTGTGGTGCACGCCCGTGTTTGGCCAGGCCGTGGGCACTCAACATATCGATGAGATTCTCGCGGTCTGGTATCCGACTCACAAAACCTTCCTCGATCTTTCGGATGCGCCCGGGGCTAAGGAAAGCTACCGCCTGAGAGGCGCCTGCGTGGCCTACGCCGTCATCCATCGATGCTCCGGCAGCAACTCTCCGCTCGACGGCAATGGCTAGAACGATTCCTCGATTGACATGATATTCATCATGCGATATGCATCGCCGACCGGGCAGACCAGAAAATCGCTCAAGGAGAATATCGATGAGCCTCGGCGCAAAGCCATTTGGCGAGAAGAAATTCATTGAGATCAAGGGCCGGCGCATGGCCTATATCGATGAAGGGACCGGCGATCCGATCCTCTTCCAGCACGGCAATCCGACGTCGTCCTATCTGTGGCGCAATATCATGCCGCATTGCGCCGGGCTGGGACGGCTGATCGCCTGTGACCTGATCGGCATGGGCGATTCGGACAAGCTCGATCCGTCGGGGCCCGAGCGTTATGCCTATGCCGAGCATCGTGACTATCTCGACGCGCTGTGGGAGGCGCTCGATCTCGGGGACAGGGTTGTTCTGGTCGTGCATGACTGGGGGTCCGCCCTCGGCTTCGACTGGGCCCGCCGCCACCGCGAGCGTGTACAGGGGATTGCCTATATGGAAGCGCTCGCCATGCCGCTCGAATGGGCGGATTTTCCCGAACAGGCTCGCGATCTGTTTCAGGCCTTTCGCTCGCAGGCGGGCGAAGAATTGGTGTTGCAGGACAATGTTTTTGTCGAACAAGTTCTCCCCGGATTGATCCTGCGCCCCTTAAGCGAAGCGGAGATGGCCGCCTATCGCGAGCCCTTCCTCGCCGCCGGCGAAGCCCGTCGACCGACCCTGTCTTGGCCTCGCCAAATCCCGATCGCAGGCACCCCGGCCGACGTGGTCGCGATCGCCCGGGACTATGCCGGCTGGCTCAGCGAAAGCCCGATTCCGAAACTCTTCATCAACGCCGAGCCGGGACACCTGACCACGGGCCGAATGCGCGACTTCTGCCGCACATGGCCAAACCAGACCGAAATCACGGTCGCAGGCGCCCATTTCATCCAGGAGGACAGTCCGGACGAGATTGGCGCGGCGATTGCGGCGTTTGTCCGGCGATTGCGCCCAGCATAATCCGGAACCGGCTCATTTTCTAAGATCCGAACAAACCACAGACGCGGCGACGCCGATCACCCGCGCAGGACAATAGGAGAGACCGACATGAGCGACGACATTTTTGGCTCTGTTGCAAAGATTGGCGGCAGTCAGAGGTAGGCTGTCGCTCTGCGCCGATCAGGCGGCTGCTGCGAAATGGTGGTTGAGCATGCCCATGGCCTCCGTCAGCGCCGAGGGCCCAATGCCAAAAGCTCTCTCCACAAGGCGCACCTCGCCCCTGATGCCGGGCTGCAGGCACCAGGGGCGAGCCTGTCCTTTGCGCAGGGCTCGCATGACTTCGAATCCCTTGATCGTGGCATAGGCCGTGGGGATCGATTTGAAACCGCGCACCGGCTTGATCAGTATCTTGAGCTTTCCGTGATCGGCCTCGATCACGTTATTGAGATACTTCACCTGCCGGTGGGCCGTCTCCCGGTCCAGCTTTCCTTCGCGCTTCAATTCGGTGATCGCTGCACCATAGCTCGGCGCTTTGTCGGTATTGAGCGTGGCAGGCTTTTCCCAGTGCTTCAGGCCTCGCAGGGCCTTGCCCAGGAACCGCTTCGCTGCCTTGGCGCTGCGGGTCGGCGACAGGTAGAAATCGATCGTGTCGCCCCGCTTGTCGACTGCCCGGTACAGGTAGGTCCACTTGCCCCGCACCTTGACGTAGGTTTCATCCAGGCGCCAGCTCGGATCAAAGCCACGCCGCCAGAACCAGCGCAGCCGCTTCTCCATCTCCGGGGCGTAGCACTGGACCCAGCGATAGATCGTCGTATGGTCGACCGAAATGCCGCGTTCCGCCAGCATTTCCTCAAGGTCGCGATAGCTGATCGGATAGCGACAATACCAGCGCACCGCCCACAGGATCACATCACCCTGGAAATGGCGCCACTTGAAATCCGTCATCGTTCCGTCCGTCCAATCTCCGCCAAGCATGCTCAAGCTTCACGATTTTTGCAACAGAGCCGGTCGATCTGCAACGCGATGCGCTCACGGCCGCTGGTGTCGATCAACGGCACCTCTACTCCGACAAGGCTTCCGGTGCGCGCGACGATCGCGCCGGCCTGAAAGCCTGCCTCGACTACATGAACGCCGGCGACACGCTGGTTGTCTGGAAGCTCGATCGGCTCGGCCGCTCGCTGCCGCACCTGCTGGCGATCGTCACCGACCTCAAGGAACGCGGCATCGCCTTCCGGTCGCTGACCGAACAGATGGATACCACCACGCCGCATGGCGAGTTGCTGTTCTCGCTGTTCGGCGCGCTCGCCCAATACGAGCGAGCGTTGACGCGGGAGCGGATCATGGCGGGCCTGGCCGCCGCAAAGCGGCGGGGCCGACAAGGTGGACGACCGCCGACGATCGCCGCGGAAAAGATGCAGTTGATAGTTGCCGCTCTGTCCAATGGGGCCAGCAAAGCGTCGGTTTCTCGCACGTTCAGCGTGCCGCGATCAACATTGACGGACACGTTGGAGCGGATCGGGTGGTCAGCGCCGGTCAAGGATACGCCTTGAATAACGACAAAAATATAATTATATTCCCGTCATGTTATCCATGCGCTTTTCCTGGCACCCAGCCAAAGCCGAGAGCAATCTGAGAAAGCATGGCATCAGTTTCGAGACGGCCGCCAGCGCCTTCGCAGACCCCTTTGCGCTTAGCGTGCATGATCGGATCGAAGGCGGCGAGCAACGATGGCAGACCTTGGGCCTGGTCGAAGGACATTTACTCCTGCTGGTGGCCCACACCGTCGCTGAGGATGACGACGACGGCGAATATGTGGAGATCATCCATATCATTTCGGCCCGAAAAGCCGATCGAAAGGAAAGACGACGTTATGAAGAAGAAAGACGCTGATACCGTCCGCTTCCAGCTCGATCCGGGCAATCTGCCCCCCTTGACCGAGGCACAGAAGGCCGAGCTGGATGCCCTGCAGGCGATGCCGGATAGCGGTATCGACTATAGTGATGCCCCGACGCTGACAGAGGATTTCTGGAAGACCGCCGAGCGTGGACGGTTCTATAAGCCGATCAAGCAGCAGGTAACGGCGCGGCTCGACGCCGATGTGCTTGCTTGGCTCAAATCCCAGGGCAAGGGCTATCAGGCTCGCATGAACGCAATCCTTCGGCGCGAGATGTTGGCGGCTGCGAAGGAGCGCCGACACGCTTGACGTGCAGGCCGCAGATGGATGCCGCTTTCACGGCCGGGAGTAACCCGGCCCGGCGTAGGCGCGCGAAGCCGCCAGAGTTGCGGCAATCATGTGTTTTTCGCTATGCTCTTTCTTCTAAAATAGCGACCGGTGAAAAATCCGATCCACGCAATTGCTGGAACAAGCCAAGGCCAAAAGGAAGATAAGAGTAGAATCATGTCGCCCCAGCGGCTCCGAGCAATAGCGTTAATGCAGTCGATCCCAATGTTATCGGAGTAGCGACAAATATTCCGAATTTTTGGTTTGCAAATGATACGAGCGAACAGACCAGTAAGATCACGAATATATCTGGCCAAAATTCACCCAACATACGTATCACGTTGTCTTTCTCCACGAACAGCCATCTACATGCGGCGCACTGCAACCCTAAGTCCAAGAAATCCGTCAAGTAACGAAATTTTGTTAAGAGTCTGTCTTGAATCTCATGGGTAACGAGCGATGCGTCGGATGAGGACGATGGCAGCGGCGGCATAGAGGAGCGCGGTTGCGGATTTGATGGTCCGCTCGAAGTCTTTGGCCAGACGGCGATTGCGGTTGATCCATGCGAAGGTGCGTTCGACGATCCATCGTCTGGGATGGACGACGAAGCCGGTCTGATCGGCGAATTTGCGGACGATTTCGATCGTAATGGAGGTGGCGTCCCGGACGCGATCGCTGTTGTAGGCGCTGTCGGCATAGGCGCGCGCGACGAAGGGATGCCGCTGGTGAGACTGCTGGAGCAAGGGCACCGCGCCATCGCGGTCCTGCACATCGGCAGGATGGACCAGTATGATAAGGGCGCGACCATCGGTATCGACCATTGCATGGCGTTTGCGTCCCATGGTCTTCTTGCCTGCGTCGTAACCACGAGGTCCGCCTGCTTCGGTGGTCTTCACGCTCTGGCTGTCGATGACTGCCGCGGATGGTGCTGGTTCTCGCCCTGTCCGGATGCGATCGATCCGAACGAGATGATGATTGAGGCTTTCGAATACCCCATCGTCGCGCAAGGTGCAGAACCACTGGTATACCGTGCGCCATGGCGGAAAACTGTCGGGCAAAAGCCGCCAGGGACATCCTGCCCGTAGCAGATAGAAAATGGCTTCGACGATTTCGCGCATCGGCCAGCATCGCCGTCGTCCGCGCTGGCTGGCTCAGGGTCTGGACGATTTGCTAGCCCGACGACCGGGGCAGGCCGCGACATGGCTATCCTGGCTGCGCAATGCGCCACAATCGCCGGCAGAGCGCAACATCCTGCGCCTGATCGGACGGCTCGCCTATCCGGCACGAAGCAACATACAGCGTGGGTCTGGATGTCAGCCAGCGCAGCACGAGCATCTGTGTTCTCGATCCCGACGGCAAGACCGTGGTGGAAGGGCAGGCGAAGACTAACCCGTTCGAGATCGGCCGCTATTTGCAGAAGCGCCTGGAAGGGCCGCTGAAGCTCGGTATGGATCGCATTCTGGCTCTACCATGGGCTGCGCAGGAGCGGCGTCTGGTTGAGAAGCGTCTTGAGGCGCAGGGGCGGTTAACCTGCACCGTCAGACGTAGCGCTCACTTATCGAGAAGATCGTTTGTGCCTTTGGCGCTCGGCTAAACAGCGCATGGAAAGCGTCACCTGCTGCAGCTATGCCCTGTTCTGCCAATGTCCGCGTCGGCCAATAAAGTTCGCGCACACCGATCACCGAGGGGCCGGGGAGGACGAGCTTTTCGATCGGATGGCACCGGGTATGGCGAAATGCGCCAAGACGCTCGCCAAGTGCGAAATCGTCGTCTCCGGCCCAGGCCGTGCCGCCTTCCTCGAACACCACCTGGGTAAGCTTGGCGAAGTTCGGTCGTCGGTCGATCGACCAGTTATAGGCCGCCTCGTCACCGCGCAGCGCTTCGGCGCGGCTTTTGAGAACCTCTTCGCGTGCGAAAACGGCAAAGAAGTTGTCCATGTCGACGAAATTCGGCTCATCTTTCAGCGCATAGGCCACATAATCAGGATCGGTCACGAAGGCGGCAGCGTCCGCTTCGCTGTCGAACCAGACTTCGGCGATGCCTTCGTAGCGGTTCTGATCGGCATCGAGGAAATCGACGTCGACCTGATGGCTCTGGACATAGCGCTTGATAATCCGGATGCCTTGTCCCAGCGAGCCGTGGGGATAGCGCCAGTGATCGTGAAACGCCTGAGGCGTCATTCCCACTCTCCGTGCGAAGACCGCCATCATTCGTATTGCGCTCATAGTCCGGTTCCCAACGGTTCTGGCAGTTCAGATTGCGGTGTAGCCGCCATCGGCAGCAATGGCGGCGCCGGTGACGAACGAAGAGGCATCCGACAGCAACCAGGCTGCCGTTTCGCCGATCTCCGCCGGTTCGCCATATCGACCGATCGGGTGGGCGGTTTTCAGGAATTCCGCGTGCGAAGGCTCGTTCTCGATCACCGACATCAGCATCGGAGTGCGGATAGCGCCCGGTAGAACTGCGTTCACGCGGATTCCCTGTTGCCCGTAATCGACGGCAGCGATCCGCGTCAGCCCGATAACGGCATGTTTGGCTGCGATGTACTCGCCATGTGCGGGGATCGCGACGGTGCCGCCAACCGACGCCGTGTTCACGATCGAACCGCCGCTCCCCGCTTTCAGCATCGCTGCGATCTGATGTTTCATGCAATGAAAAACGCCGAGCACGTTGATATCCAGGGATCGTTGGAAATCGGCGCTCGTCAGTTGATGAAGCGGCACGTTGACCGGCGGCAGCCCCGCATTGTTGAATGCGCCATCAAGGCGACCGAATTCGGTGATGGCGAGTTCCACGGTCGACCACGCGTTGTCCTCGATACTGACGTCGCAATGGCTGTAGACGGCGTTGCCACCTTCCGCGCGTATCAGTCTGACCGTTTCCTCGGCTGCGGCTTCGACGATATCGGCGACAACCACATTCGCGCCCCGACGGGCAAGAATAAGGGCGGCAGCGCGGCCGATACTGCCGCCTGCGCCCGTCACGATATAGCTGCGTTGCTCCAATCCGGACATTGAGGACCCCATTTTTGACTGACGGGCAAGTGAAGGGCGCTGCCTGTCAGATGCCCAGCGCTTCGCGCACGGTCCTGGCGTTCACCCAGCGATCGACGTGGTGAAGGTTGTGGCGGATCTGTACTTCGCCATCCTGCAACTGCATCGTATCGTATGCGCCGGCCTCGATGCCGCGCTGGGTGCGTTCGGTGTTCGTCACGTCCTCCAGCAGGATTTCCGCGATGCGCGTGATATAGAGTTCCTGTTGCAGCTTTTCCCGCCCGGTCAGTGGCTTGGGTACATGAAACTCGGCTTCCCACCGCGTGCGATTGACGCTGATCGGCCAGAACCTGTGCGACCAGAAACCGCCGGGCGAAAGGTTTATGTGCAGCGTGGGAAAAGCGACGGCGATGTCCAGCGCCCAGTGTTTCGATTGCTTGGGATTGATCGCGGGATGATCGAGATACTCGGTCATCCCCGCCGTTTCCGCGGCACCCAGCACGTTGCCGGTATCGCGGTTCGCATAGGCCATCTTTTCGACCATCGCATCTTCGGGCGGAGCGTAGTCCGGATTGCCGAAAGTGGAAAACTGGCGGTGTGGTCCCCAGAAGCGTGCATCGAGCGGGCGGGAATGCGGATTGACCGCGCTGGCGAAAGTCTTGCCGATCGTCGCCGGGTGGATCGAAGGGATATGGTAGGTTTCCGAAAAGGCATCGGCCAGCACTTTCCAGTTCGCATCGAGATGCGCCTCGAAATAGAGTGACGTATCCGTATTTTCCCAAGAAACCCCGGCAAACCGCGTTCCGAAGTCTCCAAGGAATTCCTGCAGGCTGACTTCGGGCTGCTTCTGGTGGTTGAGGAATATCCAGCCTTCCCACACATCGGTGGCGATCGGCACGAGGCCGCATTTCTTCTTGTCGAGATCGAAGAAGTTCGCCTCGTCTGGCACGCCCATCAGGCTGCCGTCGTTGCGGTAGACCCAGTTGTGGTAATTGCAGGAGAAGCGCGAGGCGCGGCCGCGCTCGGTCAACACGGCTCTGTTGCAAAAATCGTGAAGCTTGAGCATGCTTGGCGGAGATTGGACGGACGGAACGATGACGGATTTCAAGTGGCGCCATTTCCAGGGTGATGTGATCCTGTGGGCGGTGCGCTGGTATTGTCGCTATCCGATCAGCTATCGCGACCTTGAGGAAATGCTGGCGGAACGCGGCATTTCGGTCGACCATACGACGATCTATCGCTGGGTCCAGTGCTACGCCCCGGAGATGGAGAAGCGGCTGCGCTGGTTCTGGCGGCGTGGCTTTGATCCGAGCTGGCGCCTGGATGAAACCTACGTCAAGGTGCGGGGCAAGTGGACCTACCTGTACCGGGCAGTCGACAAGCGGGGCGACACGATCGATTTCTACCTGTCGCCGACCCGCAGCGCCAAGGCAGCGAAGCGGTTCCTGGGCAAGGCCCTGCGAGGCCTGAAGCACTGGGAAAAGCCTGCCACGCTCAATACCGACAAAGCGCCGAGCTATGGTGCAGCGATCACCGAATTGAAGCGCGAAGGAAAGCTGGACCGGGAGACGGCCCACCGGCAGGTGAAGTATCTCAATAACGTGATCGAGGCCGATCACGGAAAGCTCAAGATACTGATCAAGCCGGTGCGCGGTTTCAAATCGATCCCCACGGCCTATGCCACGATCAAGGGATTCGAAGTCATGCGAGCCCTGCGCAAAGGACAGGCTCGCCCCTGGTGCCTGCAGCCCGGCATCAGGGGCGAGGTGCGCCTTGTGGAGAGAGCTTTTGGCATTGGGCCCTCGGCGCTGACGGAGGCCATGGGCATGCTCAACCACCATTTCGCAGCAGCCGCCTGATCGGCGCAGAGCGACAGCCTACCTCTGACTGCCGCCAATCTTTGCAACAGAGCCACGGCACCTATCTCCAGATCTTGGACGTCAATCGCAACGATGGTTCGATCAAGTCGTTCAATCAGGAACTGCGTCTGGCCAACGACGCACGCTCGTCTTTCCGATGGGTGGTCGGTGCCAATTACGAACACAGCCGTGTGCGCGAGGACGATGAAGTCAACTACGCCGATTCGACATCCAGCTATGTCAATACACAGGTTATCGGGCAGGATTATGATCAGGCCGGCTACAACAACCGGCAGCGCCTGAAGAACTATGCGGTTTTCGGCAATGTCGAATATGACATCAGCGATCAACTGACGCTGAAGGGCGGCATACGCTATACCGAGGCGAAGCGTTCCTCGGTCAACAAGACATTCGACCTTGGCGATGGCTCAATCTCGTCTTTGTTCACCACCGTCATCAACACCTATCGCCAGATCTTCGATTTCGGCGGCCCGATACCGCTGGTGCCATTGGGAGATTCGGTTTCGCTGAACAGCCAGACGGGCTTGCCGGGCACGTTTCGGGACAAGCTGAATGAAAACAGCACGTCATGGATGCTCGGCGTGAACTACAAGGCGACGCCGACGCTCCTGCTCTACGCCAATGTTTCGAAAGGGTACAAGGCGGGAAGTTTCCCGGGCGTCTCCGCCGGAACGTTCGCGCAATATGCCGCCGTCACGCAGGAATCGCTGGTCGATTACGAAGCAGGCTTCAAGACCACACTGTTCGATCGCAAAGTGACGCTGAATGGCGGCGTTTTCTATTATGACTACAAGAACAAGCAGCTGCGCGCCAAGATCGTCGATCCGTTCTTCAATGCGCTGGATGGCCTGGTCAATGTCCCCAAGTCGCGCGTCAAGGGTGCCGAACTGGAACTGAGCGCCAGAGTGGTCGAGGGGCTCACGGTCAGTGCGGCCGCGACCTATATCGACGCCAAGGTTCGCCACTATCAGGGGATCGTCGGCTCCGTTGCCAACGAAGTGGGCCTGTTCGATCCGATCCGGGGCGATTTCAGCGGCGCACGGCTGCCGTTTTCGCCCAAATGGCAATCGAGCCTGAGCGCGGACTACAGCCTGCCGCTGGGTGGCGTGAACCTAACCATGGGCACGACGATCTCCTCACAAAGCAAATCGCTGGGCGTTCTGGCCATCACCAACGCGGACAAGGATCTCTACGAGGTGAATGGCCGCACGCTCGTTTCCGCGCGGCTTGGCGTGGAAGCGCCTGATGGCCGCTGGGCGGTCTTCGGCTGGGGTCGCAATATCTTCAACAAGTATTACTGGACAAACACGATCCAGACTTACGATACCGTTGTTCGCTACGCTGGTCGACCCGCCGAATATGGCTTGACCGTGCGCTTCAAGTTCCAGTAATGAAACCGGAACGCCGATAAGAAACTGTTGGAGGGATAGATGTCTGATTTGAGCGGCAAGACGATAATCGTGACGGGTGGTGGCAGCGGCATCGGGCGCGCCACCGTGGAATTGCTGGTGGCCAGTGGTGCCAACGTCGCGGTGGCGGACATCAACGACGAGGCCGGTGAGGCGGTCGTCGCTGCGTCTGGCGGGAAGGCCGCCTATTTCCGGTGCGACATCGCACAGGAAGAGGACGTGAAGGCACTTGTCGCGCAGACTCTGGCGGCGTTCGGCGGGCTTGACGGCGCGTTCAACAATGCGGCGATCCCGCAGGCCGGACTGCCGCTTGCCGAAGTGTCGCTCGAACGGTTTCGGCAGAGCATGGATATCAATGTAACCGGCACGTTCCTGTGCATGAAGTACCAGATCCTTGCGATGATCGAGCGCGGGACGAAGGGATCGATCGTCAACACCGCATCCGTCGCTGGCGTGGTCGGCGTGCCGATGCACGGCGAATATGTCGGCGCGAAGCATGCGGTGGTCGGGCTGACCCGCGTGGCGGCGGCAGACTATGGCAAGCACGGCATTCGCGTGAACGCGCTTGTGCCCGGCGCGGTGCGCACGCCTATGCTGCAGCGCGCGATGGACAATGATGCGGGCCTTGAGCCCTATCTGAACTCGATCCACCCGATCGGCCGTTTCAGCGAACCGCACGAGCAGGCCCAGGCCGCCGTATGGTTGCTGTCCGACGCGGCTTCGTTCGTCACCGGCTCCTGCCTTGCAGCAGACGGCGGCTTTACCGCGATCTGATCATTTTACGGAGCAGCCTCCATGCACAGCATCAAGATACTCGCGACGATCCCGCGCCGGAAGGACATTTCGGAACAGCAGTTCCACGATCACTGGCGCCATCCGCACGGCACACTCAGCAAGAAGATCGCGTGCCTGCGCGGCTATGTGCAATCGCACCGGATCGTCTCTCCGCTGCTGCCTGATACACAGCTGGCCTACGACGGCATTACCGAGCTGTGGTATGACAGTCTCGACGATGCGCTCAACATGGGCAAAGATCCCGCGCATCGCAAATACAACATCCCCGACGAACCGCTGTTCGTCGACATGGACGGACTGAAGTTCACCTTCTTCGAGGAGGACATTATCCGCTCGCGACCGGCGGTGGACGATCCCGATGATGCGGCCGTGCAGTGGTCGCCCACCGAATGGTCGGTAAGCGTCAAGATCCTGCAACTGGTCAAGGCGGATGGCAATCCGGCCTGGGCAGGCGATCAGGACAAGGCGCTGGGCGATCGCATCGGCGCGTTTCGGCATGTCCGCTCGTTCGCGATAGACGCGGTGCACAAGGGCACCTCGCCGTTCATCGGCGCGCGCGAACTGTGGTGGCCGACGCTATCCGATTTCGAACGCGGCGTGGCGGGTGATCGCGCGGCGTTCGATGCGCTCCTGGCACAGGCCGGCCAGCATTACACGATGCTGGCATCGGCCGAGCGGGTGATCTGATGCCGGCCCCCGCGCTCGACGAGGAGCCCGTGCTGCCCCCCGGCTTCGAGGATCTTCTCGAATTCGTGCCGCACTGGATCGGCGAGACGGCGCAGGAACGATGGGATATCCGGGCGCGCGCGACTATGGCGGAGATAACCCGCTTCTACGATGTGCTGCTCTCCCGTTCGGAAGCCATCCTCGACCATGTCGAGACCTTTCCGCTCGACGCGATGCCGGCGCCGACGCTGCGCCTGTTCAGGCTACAGCTGGCGCTGGCTCACGCGGCGATGTCCGTAGAATTGCACAAGCAGCCGCGCGCGCACAATTCGCCCTATCCGCACCAGGTCCGCATCCTGCGGACGGCAGAGCCAACGCTGTAAAGGAGTTCGTCGCATGAACGAGATGACCGAGCTTGCCAGCATCGGCTCTGTTGCAAAGATTGGCGGCAGTCAGAGGTAGGCTGTCGCTCTGCGCCGATCAGGCGGCTGCTGCGAAATGGTGGTTGAGCATGCCCATGGCCTCCGTCAGCGCCGAGGGCCCAATGCCAAAAGCTCTCTCCACAAGGCGCACCTCGCCCCTGATGCCGGGCTGCAGGCACCAGGGGCGAGCCTGTCCTTTGCGCAGGGCTCGCATGACTTCGAATCCCTTGATCGTGGCATAGGCCGTGGGGATCGATTTGAAACCGCGCACCGGCTTGATCAGTATCTTGAGCTTTCCGTGATCGGCCTCGATCACGTTATTGAGATACTTCACCTGCCGGTGGGCCGTCTCCCGGTCCAGCTTTCCTTCGCGCTTCAATTCGGTGATCGCTGCACCATAGCTCGGCGCTTTGTCGGTATTGAGCGTGGCAGGCTTTTCCCAGTGCTTCAGGCCTCGCAGGGCCTTGCCCAGGAACCGCTTCGCTGCCTTGGCGCTGCGGGTCGGCGACAGGTAGAAATCGATCGTGTCGCCCCGCTTGTCGACTGCCCGGTACAGGTAGGTCCACTTGCCCCGCACCTTGACGTAGGTTTCATCCAGGCGCCAGCTCGGATCAAAGCCACGCCGCCAGAACCAGCGCAGCCGCTTCTCCATCTCCGGGGCGTAGCACTGGACCCAGCGATAGATCGTCGTATGGTCGACCGAAATGCCGCGTTCCGCCAGCATTTCCTCAAGGTCGCGATAGCTGATCGGATAGCGACAATACCAGCGCACCGCCCACAGGATCACATCACCCTGGAAATGGCGCCACTTGAAATCCGTCATCGTTCCGTCCGTCCAATCTCCGCCAAGCATGCTCAAGCTTCACGATTTTTGCAACAGAGCCCGGCGAGCGTCGCGCTGCACCACAAGCTCTGCCACACGCTGGGCGGCACCTTCGACATGCCGCATGCGCAGACCCACACCGCCGTGCTGCCCCATGCGATCGCCTATAATGCGCCGTCGGTGCCGGAGGCGATGGAACGGGCTAGCCGCGCACTAGGCGGCGGCGACCCCGCGACCAAGCTGTACGAACTGGCGGTGGGCCTGGGCGCGGAAATGTCGCTGGCGAAGCTCGGCATGCCCAAGGACGGCATCGCGAAGGCCGCCGCGCTGGCGGTCGCCAACCCCTATCCCAACCCCCGTCCGATCACGGAGGAGGGCATCGTGCAGCTTCTGAGCCGCGCGGTGGAGGGGCTTCCGCCGATCACCGCATAAGCAAAGGCCTGATCCTGGAACAGTGCCGGCCGCATCCGATCATTTCCGGATGCGGCCGGTTCTCGATCATCCGGCGCTCCCGTTCGGCCATGGCCAAGGACGGGACGAAATTCAGCGGCTTTCCGCGCCGAGCCAGCCCTGCACCGCCGCCTTGATCGGCAACGGCAGTTCATGCCCGCCTTCATAAGGGATGAAAGTCGCCCGCGCGCCGCTGGGGCCGGAGAGATAGGCTTCCGCCTGCTCGAACTTGTGGCGCGGGATCACATCGTCGAATTGGCCCCGGCAGAAGAGGACCGGCTTGTCGAGCAGGCCGTTGTCCGGCAGGTCGCCGTCCTCCACCGCGAAGCAGCCGCCGATCATGATGAGGCCGCTATAGGCCCCCGGATTGCTGAGCAGAAGACTGGCGGCCATCGCGGCGCCGTTGCTGAAACCGCATAGCCAGGGCCGTTGGCGGCCGGTATCTGCGGCGATCCAGTCGCCGACCTTCGACGTTTCGCCCGACAGGCTGGAGGGCAGGGCGACGCCGATCCCGGCATTTTCGAACCAGGCGAACCCCGGCCCCTGGGGAAGCGGCCCGCGATAGGAGCGAACATTCGCGCGGCCGAAAAGGGGCAGCGCGAACCCCGCTTCCCTTTCGGTGCTGCCGCGGCCGTGAAGATATACGATGTCGCGGCCGGACGGAATGTCGGGATTGTCGTATCGCATGACGATGGCATTGTCTCGAGACATGTTCGCTTCCAATTCCTGGCGATGCGAAGCCGAAGCGGCGTCCGGTCCGACGGCGTCGGCCCGGCTGCTCCGGCTTCCTGTTTTAGCGGGCTTTCCGGTCGGCGGATATTCCGCCTGCCGGGAAATGCTCAAGGCGACCATAGCATGCGATGGCTGCTTTCAAAGCGCGGTCGCTCAATCCCCATGACCGATTTGTGGGCAGTTGGCCCCGTTTCGATCAAATCCGTATCGCGAATATTCCTAATTCATTTGCAGCAATTTCCTCCGCAGGCGAAAGCTGCGATCCTTTCCGGACGGCCCGATAAGCATAATAATCACCGACGTGCCGGATAAGACAGGCGCTGATCCATAACAGCGCATGGAGAGGATATTCCTATGCTTCGATCTCCGGGCAATGCGCGGCGCGTCCGTCGCAATCCGCTCCCGGCCTCGACGTCCGCTGGCCCGCTCGCTGCGTGTCCGGCCCATGCGCAACATGGTCCAGGGGGAAACCCCGCCGCCTGTTTTCCGGAACGGCGGGAATGGCCCGATGAACTGCGCGGGCAGGCAAGTTGCGACCGTGCACCGGCTGGAATTCGTCAGTAGGGGAAGATCGAATGCCTAATGGAATGCGCTGTTTGGATCCCTCGATCGCCGATCGGATCACATCATTGTCGACGATGAGAAATAATGAGGAGATATTCGAAACATTCGGCTTCAGCTATAACACGCTGAGAAAAGTCTCGAACGGCATGCCGCTTCGCAGGTCACTTGCGGATCGGATTGAGGAACGTGCCAGAAAGGTTTTCGAAGCCGATGGATTTTTGAACATTTCGGCCTGATCGCATCGGATGGAATGCTCCGGCCTGTCGTTTCGGAGCGTTTTCCGACCGGGCGGATGATTGCTTCCGTTCGGGGCGACGCTCCGGTGCCGAACATATGCATTAAGCCATTTTTTGCCCAGTCCGCAGGAGAATTGCAGGGACATGTTGAAGCTCTACTACAATCCAGGTTCATGCTCATTGGCGTCCCATGCCGCATTGGAGGAAGCCGGCCTTCCTTATGAGGCGGAGCTGATCGACCTGACGCAAAACGCCCAGTTTTCAGACGCCTATCGTCAGAAAAACCCGTGGGCGCGGGTGCCCGCGCTCCAGATCGGCGATGATGTCCTGACCGAAAATATCGCCATCCTCAACCATATCGCGGAACTCGTGCCCGAAAAGGCCTTGCTGCCCACGGAAGGCCTTGCCCGCGCCCGGGCCCTGGAATGGCTCGCGCTGCGGCTCTGTTGCAAAGATTGGCGGCAGTCAGAGGTAGGCTGTCGCTCTGCGCCGATCAGGCGGCTGCTGCGAAATGGTGGTTGAGCATGCCCATGGCCTCCGTCAGCGCCGAGGGCCCAATGCCAAAAGCTCTCTCCACAAGGCGCACCTCGCCCCTGATGCCGGGCTGCAGGCACCAGGGGCGAGCCTGTCCTTTGCGCAGGGCTCGCATGACTTCGAATCCCTTGATCGTGGCATAGGCCGTGGGGATCGATTTGAAACCGCGCACCGGCTTGATCAGTATCTTGAGCTTTCCGTGATCGGCCTCGATCACGTTATTGAGATACTTCACCTGCCGGTGGGCCGTCTCCCGGTCCAGCTTTCCTTCGCGCTTCAATTCGGTGATCGCTGCACCATAGCTCGGCGCTTTGTCGGTATTGAGCGTGGCAGGCTTTTCCCAGTGCTTCAGGCCTCGCAGGGCCTTGCCCAGGAACCGCTTCGCTGCCTTGGCGCTGCGGGTCGGCGACAGGTAGAAATCGATCGTGTCGCCCCGCTTGTCGACTGCCCGGTACAGGTAGGTCCACTTGCCCCGCACCTTGACGTAGGTTTCATCCAGGCGCCAGCTCGGATCAAAGCCACGCCGCCAGAACCAGCGCAGCCGCTTCTCCATCTCCGGGGCGTAGCACTGGACCCAGCGATAGATCGTCGTATGGTCGACCGAAATGCCGCGTTCCGCCAGCATTTCCTCAAGGTCGCGATAGCTGATCGGATAGCGACAATACCAGCGCACCGCCCACAGGATCACATCACCCTGGAAATGGCGCCACTTGAAATCCGTCATCGTTCCGTCCGTCCAATCTCCGCCAAGCATGCTCAAGCTTCACGATTTTTGCAACAGAGCCGGCCGGGGCGAAAGCGATGTTCAGCGCCGGATAGTCTGACGGGATCGCCGCATTCTGCTGCACGATAGCGATGGCCTGCGGCGCTTGCGGATCGCTTTTGTTCTGCCAGGCATTGAGATTGAGTTCGAAGGACAGGCGTTCAGACGGCTTCCAGTCCGCCAGGAAACGGATCGCCTTGGTGTCCTTCTTGCCCAGCCTGTCATCGCGGGTATGGCTCTTCTGCCATTCGTCACCGCGCGCGACCCGGCCTGCAAGGCGGACGCGCAGCGTGTTGGTGAGCGGTCCGCTCAGGAAACCTTCCAGTTCAACCGTATCGAACCGGCCGTAGGACAGCGATCCACCGGCCGACAGGTCGCTGGTGGGCTTGGCCGCGATATAGTTGATCGCGCCGCCGGTTGAATTCTGGCCGAACAGCGTGCCCTGCGGCCCCTTGAGCACTTCAAGCCGATCGAGATCGAACGCGGTCAGCGATGTGAGCGTCGGGAAAGGGAGCGGCACCTGATCCAGATAGACGCTGACGTCAGGATAGGCGGCCAGCGTCGATTCGAAGAAGCCGACACCACGCAGCGTATAGACCGGTGTGTCGTTGGCGGTCTGCGAGAATGTCAGGCCGGGCACGATCTGCGCGACATCGGCAAGGTTCGATATCTGCTGGTTCTTCAGCGCATCGCCGCTGATCGCGGAAACCGAAAGGCCGACATCCTGCAGATTCTGGCTGCGCTTGTTGGCCGTAACGATGATTTCATCGCCGGAACCTGCGGCAGGGCCATCCTGTCCCCACGCCGGCACCGCCAACGCCGCCGAAACCGCGCACGTGACCAGCGCCAAAGATCTGACCTCGCTCATAAACCTCTCCCTGCATTTCATTGTCTTGCTGATATTTGCTTGGAAAAAGCCGCGCGAAGCCCGGCTGCTTTCGACTCGGATAATCGCCGATCTCATTTTTAGTGTAAAGCCTAAATTAGTCTGCCTCCAATTTTTCCATATTGTCGGCGACGGACGCCCTGAAACACGCAAAGGAAAGATCGTTGGATTACCGGGCTTTTTACGATAGGGGCCAAGGCCTACATTGGGCGCAGTATCTCTGGGGATCCGGCTTTAGTGGTACGTGAACAGAACAAGGAGGAACGCCGCAGTCGTATTCTCGGCGCTGCTGAAAAGCTGATCCGGGAACTGGGCACTGTGGAGTTCTCGATGAGAGAACTCGCTGCGCGCGCACATATCAGCCATTATACGTCTTACAACCTGATCGGGAACAAGGGCACGGTCCTTTACACCCTTCTGCATCGCGCAATCGATCGCATAACCAATTTGCCCAGCCAGGCCGACCCCAATTTCGATCCGCTCAGCTATGCTTTCGACATGGGCGACTTGGCAGTCGAGTTCTACGTATCTGACCCGGATTTTTTCAGGCCGCTGTTACGGTTCCTGTTCGGTGTTTCCGACGCCGAACTGCGCCCGGCTTTCATGAATAAAGGCGTGCGGCACTGGCATGCGGTCGCTTTGGCGATCTGGCAGAGTGGCGATTTGGTGGGCCACGTGTCTCCGGAAGATTTCGCCAGTATGATCAACACCTATTTCGGCGGAGCGCTTGGCCTCTGGAGCCACGACAACATTGATGCGGCCGTGTTCTTTGCGCACATACGCCACGCCATGGCTATTTCGCTGCTCGCATGTGGCAATAAACAATGGGAAGCGAGACTTGTAGCTGTAGGCGATTGCAAAGATACTGGCCTCTGCTCGCAAACAGCGCGGATTTCTGCTCAGATTTGCTGACAGCAGGTGGGCCATGCTGCTCACGCTATGCGACAATGTGCTCGCCATCATCCGCGCCTGCTCGCAAACGGAGAAGGCCTGTTCTCGCTTTCTGCCAATAGCGAGGAGTGCCGGTGAGCGGTCTGGCAGCGATCGTTCCCGCCGGGTTTGCCGTAAGCATCAGCGCTCCCACTTCCTCAGGCTAGCAACGGATTGATCGTATAATGCCTGGAGCGAGCCGACCTGATTGTCTCGGAAGTGAATCGTCAGCACGAGATTGTCATACGGCAGATTGGCCGTGCAGAGCCCCGGCCGCGAGCCTCCGCCCATGGCGGAGCAACTCGCCAGCGATGGAGGACGCTTCTGACCTGCTTCGGCTGGCAACTGGTATGTCCAGAAAACACCATCACTTACCTTGCGCAGTGTTCGGCCGCGCCATGAAAGCGGGCGACTTGCGCAGACAGTCGAGTTGACAAGCGCCTCTGTTCCCGCTGCGCGGGCACACATCCGCTTCTTGCTTGCCACGCCCACCAAGTTTCGCTCCGGCAAGCTTGCGCTCGGATTTAGGTAGAACGAGAACCCGTCGCTGGGATCGAGCGCTGGTAGAAAGAACGGCTTATCATTGTCGGATATGTCGTTGGCTCTCGGGATGTCGAAGACTCGTCCCTCCAACCTCCTCTCGGCCGAGGCCGAGCACGCGCTGAGCAAGCTGACGATCGATAAAGAAGCTGCGGTAAGATGCCTGTTCATGCCGGCAGGCTATGAGAGAAGCGCAACGTCCACAATCGGTGGCACAGACGACATGCGTTGCGTCCGCGTGCGGGAGATACCAAGGCGAGGACAGCCAGTATCATATCGGCACACCGGCTTCGCGGAGCCGCTCGGTCAGGTCGCGGGTGTGTTCGGCGTCCAGCGTTCCGGCGAGGAACGCGCGTATGTCGGACGGCCGGGTGTTGAGCTGGCTGGCGAGCGCGCCCGCATCGTAACCGTTGCGCGTCAGCGTGGGTTCGAGGTCGTCAATCGCCCGCGACAGCACCTGCTCGACGATCTCGGCCGTGACGGGCTTGGCAGCGAAGCGGAAGCCCTGCTCGAAGGCGAGTGTCAGGTGCATCTCGATCTGGAGCGGGGTGCGCAGGCGCTCGGCGATGAGGTCGATCGCGTCCTCGTTCATCAAGTCGGCAACCTTGACCCCCTCGGCCGCACAGGCGCCGAGCAGCCAGGCAACATAGTCGCGGCGTTCGGCGCCGATGCCCTCATAGTCGAAGGTGGTCGTGCGGTAGCCGATCTCTTCCATTTGCGGGCGGCGCAGGTCGTTGCGTAGCCGAGGATGGCCGACCAGAAGGACCGACAGCAGCACGCCGGCATCAGCCACCACCTCCATCAACCGCTTGAGGCCGGTCAGCGTCTTGTGGTGCAGGTCATGCGCCTCGTCGACCACCAGTACGACCGGGCGCTTGCCCTTGCGCATGATGTCGCGCAGGTCGCGCTCGCGGCGCTCGGCCTGCTTGGGAATCTTCACCTGGGCACGGTCACCGGGCGAGAGATCGTAGAACAGCGCCTCGATCAGCGAGGGCAACGAGGTGCGGCGCTTGTCGACCGCAAGCGACTTGGCGACGGCGACCTTGCCCGCCCGGGCCAGCTCGTCCTCGATGCGGCGCAGCAGGTGCGTCTTGCCCGATCCGACCAGGCCGGAGACGACGATCAACCTGCCGGTCTGCACGGCCGCACAGACCTCGCGCACGAGGTTGCGCTGATGCTCTGTCTCGAAGTTGCCGACGCCTTGGAACGGGCGGGCGAGCCCGTAGCTGGATTGAACGTCGGCGAGCATCAGCTTGTCCCCCGTCTTGACTGGAACCGCTCTCGGATGCGGTCAGCGATGATGGTCTTGTCGAGCGTTTCGCCCAGCAGCGCGTCGATGAAGGCGCGGTCTGCCTCAGGCAGCGAGCCGAGCGGTCGCCGGAGCTGGTCGACGATGGCGTGGCGCGCCGCGAGCCCGGTCGGGTATGCCGTCTCGACCGCCGGCTCCGGAAAAGGTGTTTGCCGCACCGCGAGCCCTGCGGTGGAGGGCGGCAGCGACGGCAGCGGCCGGTCGCCGCCCGTCACGGTCGCGCGGGGCAGCCCCAGCTGGTCAGCGAGCCGGACCACCTTGTCGAGCCGCTCCTCGGCGCGGCTCTTCTGATACTTGCGATAGCGGTAGAGCGGCACGGCGCCGCGCGACGGCTCGTAAGGGCCATGCCGCTTGCCGTCATGCTCCACGAAGAGCTGCTGGTCGAACAGCCCCCAGAGCAGCGTCACCGTCTCGCCGGCGAGCTCGGGCTCGACCTCGTAGGAAGCGCCCTCAACCGAGACGGTCGCGTCGCCCGCAACGGTGCGCCGCTCGGGCTCACGAGCGAAGGCGCAGAACCGCTCCCATGAACACATGGCCCGCACGCCATCGCCGGGCAGGTGCCGCAGCCAGTGCTCGATCCGCGCGTGTGGCTCGGAACGATGGTCGCCGTTGTTGTAGGTGACCAGCGCACGCCGCATCCACAGATTGGCTTCCGCCTCGTCCTTGGGTTTGTGGAAGTGGTACAACGTCTCGTGCACCTCCTTCACCGTGCGGAACGGCCGCTCGACCTTGCCCTTGGCGCGGGCCGCGGTGTGCCGGTCGTCGGCCTTCGGCGGCAGATGGGTGAGGACGCGCACGCCGAGGCTGCCCATCACCGACTGGAACACGCGCGACCGGCTGACCGGGCCGTTGTCCATGTAGATCGTGACCGGCAGGCCCTGGAACGGCAGTTCGGGCTCAGGCTTGGCGGCGAAGGCGTTGAATAGAAAGCGCAGCGCGGACTCGGCATCCTCGCCATAGACGCTGCGATATTCCTGGTAGACCACGCCCGAGCAGTCATCGACGGCCGAGAACAGCATCAGCGTGGGTTTGCCGCGACCCTGCTCGATCCAGAGCGGCGCCTCGACCTGCTTGAGGTCGGACGGGCTCATGTCGAAGTGCCACAGCTCGTTGGATCGCCGCGCCTGAAAACGAACGGCTGCGTGGGGGCGGGTCACGCGGGCATAGTCCAGCCCTGATGAGCGGAGCAGCCGGTCGATGGTCGCCCGCTTCAGCAGGCCGGGTGCTACCTTGACCAGGCCCTCCGGCGTCTCGACGCCATCGGTTTCCAGGAACTCGATGGCGCGGGCGGTCGAAACGTGCCGGCCCTTCTTGTTGGTGGTCCTGATCTTCAGTGCGGCGACGATCTCGGCGTAGCGCTCCATCTCGGCCTGCGGGGCAACCCGCGTCGCACCATGGTCGGACCGGCGCACCGACTTGGGGCGGTTCAGCTCGCGCAACGCCCGGTAAAGGGTCCAGATGGAGATGCCATAGGCCTCGGCCGCACGGGCGATGATCTCGGTGCGACCGGGGTCGCGTGGGGGCAACAGCGACAACCGTCGGCGAAGATCGATCAGCGCCTCTCCAGGCGGTCGCTTCGCCCGGTCAGCCATGGGCTGTTGCAGCCTCCTTGATCGATGCACCGCTGCCGCGCTTGCCTGCATAGCGATAGAGGGTCGCGACCGACACGCCCATGCGCTTGGCGATGTCGCGCACCGGCAACGTGCCCTCCTTCATCATCGCCCGTGCCGCGGCGACGTCGCTCGGGCGCATTGCCGATGGGCGGCCACCCTTGCGACCCTGCCGGCGCGCCTCCACTAGCCCCGCGGTAGTTCGCTCGCGGATCAGGGCACGCTCGAACTGCGCGATGGCGCCGAACACGTGAAAGGTGAGCATGCCACCCGGCGTTGTCGTGTCGATGCTCTCGGTCAGCGACACCAGCCCGATCTTCTCGCGCTCCAGATCCTCGGCCGTGGCGATCAACTTCTTGAGCGAGCGGGCGAGGCGGTCGAGCTTCCAAACAACCAGCGTGTCGCCTGCGCGCAGCACGTCTTCCAGAATGCGCGCCAGTTCGGGCCGGTCATCGCGCGCGCCCGACGCCTTTTCGGTGAACACCCGCTCGCAGCCGGCCCGCCGCAGCGCATCGAGCTGGAGCTCGGGGTTCTGGTCGCTGGTGCTGACCCTGGCATAGCCGACCCGCATGAGCGTCTGATCTTCTCCAAACTCGTGCGGGGCATACCGTTTTGCGACGCGGGTTTCCAGAACAGTTTTGACAAAGTGCGGCCCGCAGATTTACGTTGCCGGCCCAGCAAGGCGATCGGCTCGTCAGAAACGGTCGTTTTGCAGAACCGCTGAGGAGCCGGGTTCATGCAGGTGCTCGATACGGTTGGCTGGGTCGGTGATGGCGACGACACCGACTTCTTCCTCGCAATCGAGCGCACCTTCGATCTGCGCCTGCGCTCGAACCTGCCTTGGACAACGTTCGGCGAGGTGCGTGACCATGTCGTCGCGCATGTCGCAGCCTACAGCGGGGGCGGCACGACATGCGCCACGCAGATGACGTTCTACAGGCTTCGACGCGCGCTCGGGCTTGGCCGGCACGTCGGGCCGGATGCGCCGTTGGCGCCGCTGATCGGTGGGAAGCTGCGCCAAGCGTTCAGCGACCTGGAAGCCGATACCGACCTCAAGATGCCGGCGACGCGAGCCGGATGGCTTGGGATTGTCAGTGGTCTCTGCTTCGCTGTCGCGGTCGCGATCCTCGCCTTCACGACGCTGGCACCTCCCCTTCGCATCTTCGCTGCTGGAGCGAGCGCCTACGCGGGGCTATGGTTACGGCACCTCGACCGCCGGCGATTACCTCGGAGGTGCGACACTATCGGCGATCTCGCCCGACTGGTCACGGAGCAGAACCGTGGCAGGCTTGCCCGCGACGGCGCGCGCCTCACCGCCCCCGAGATTTGGCGGATCATCCAGCAACTGGCCGCCGAGGAGAGCGGGATCGACCCCGATCTGATTGGGTCGGAAACGACCTTCTTCCGAGCCAAAGTGCGAGCAGCCTGATCAATGGCTTACTGGATTGCATAGATTGATGCCGAGACACGGGACATTGCGTGGCGTCGGACTGACGGCTTTGGGTGCCGTTGTCGTCGCAGGCTCTTTCGTCGCTCTCGGATTGCGACCGGATGGGATCGCCAGCTACTATCGCGATACGCTGACTCCGGCAGGGTTTGCCATTTGGTTCTGCGGCTTCGTAGCCGCCACACTCGCTCCACCCGCCATAGCTGTACTCTGCTGGTTTGGCGCCATGCGGTTCCGCTACGGGTGGCTTCTCCACATCCTGCTTGTTCCTGCCACCTACGCCGCTGTGCGAGGATCAATCGCGCTCATGCTCGCGGTAGCAAGTGAGCCGGACAGCGATGGCCCAACGAGATGGGCTACCGATCCAGCAGTGATGCTGATGGTGGTTTGCCCCATCGTGTACTTTCTGATCTTGGGTTCCACAAAGCTGCGTGAGCATCGCGCATCAGCAAATGACTGCTAATCTCGACTTTGTAGTTGGCAGATACCATGAGCGGCCCTTTGCCGTTTGCGAGCAGACGCGGATGATGGCGAGCACATTGTCGGATAGCGTGAGCAGCATAGTCGGCTCGTTGTCAGGTAATCTGGGCAGGAAAAGGCGCTGTTTGCGAGCAGAAGCTGCTACGGTTGCAAGCGCCTACATCTAAGCGCGCCGGCCTTCACCATCGGCAAGAGGCACGTGTTCCAGGATGGCGACACGGTGTGGAGCAATGTCTCTCATCCTAACGACTTCATCTCGGACATCATGAACAACATGTTCAACTCGCATGGCAAGCGCTTCGACGCATGGACGGACGTTCAGTGGACAGCGCCCGGGTCGATGTCGCTGCTCAGCTATTATGCCGAGCCTGGCACGCCAAAGGAGGACGGGCATATGCACACGTCCATCCACGTGATGACGCCGGAGTCACCGGACACCACACATTATTTCTGGGCTTTCGGGCGCGACATCCATCCGGACAATGAGGAGTTCTCCGCAAAATTGCGCGCCGGCATCGAATATGCGTTCGAGGAAGAGGACAAGCCGATGATCGCTCTCCAACAGGCGCAAGTCGGCGATCGGGACATCATGTCCATGCGGCCTGTGCTCCTGGCTGGCGATGCTGGCGCGGTGCGCGCTCGTCGCATGCTGCGTAAACTTATCGCGCAGGAGCAATCCAACGGCGAAGAGGCGAGCGATCAGAAGCAGTCAGTGGACGCTTAGGATTCAGTCCGCCTGTTTCCTGGCTGACTGTCGCTTCTGTCGTAAGTCTAGCGAGATCCAGTCTGCACGTGAGTTGAAAGTCAGGTGTGATGACTTCTTGCATTAACGCTGTTTGAAAGCGCGCAAGTGCCACTGGCTGCCAAAGCAGCCAGCCAGCTTGCGAAAAATAAAGAGGGAGGGAGAGGTACAATATGAAAAACCGCATCAAAATTGGGCTGATGCTCGGCACGGCTGGTGCGCTCGGCTGGACCCCGGCATACGCGCAGGCCCCCGCTGAGGCACAGATTGCTCCGGCGCTGCCTCAAGCCGTGGCGCCTGCTCAGGCGGAAAGCACAGACCCCGCGTCCAATGTCGGCATCGGGGACATCGTGGTCACGGCGCAGCGCCGCGCGGAGAATGTCCAACAGGTCCCGATTGCCGTTGCAGCTTTTTCCGGTGCGGCCCTGCAGGAAAAAGGCGTCGACAATGTTTCGCAGCTCGCGAACCTCACCCCCGGCGTGCAGCTATCGTCCACGTCGCAGATTTTCAGTTCGCCATCGATGTTGTCCGGATTCATCCGCGGCATCGGCCAGGACGACTTCGCACTCAACTTCGACCCGGGCGTCGGCACCTATGTCGATGGTGTCTACCTCGCGCGTACCGCCGGGTCGAATGTCGATCTTCTCGACGTGGAACGCATCGAGATCCTGAAGGGCCCTCAGGGTACGCTGTTCGGACGCAACACCATCGGTGGCGCGATCAGCGTCGTCACCCGCAAACCGACAGACGATTTCAGCGTGATGGGTCAGGTCTCGGGCGGTCGCTTCAACCGAATCGATGTCGGTGGCGTCATCAACATCCCGATCGTCGAGGGCAAGCTCAAGAGCAGCATTGCCTTCTCGTCGAAGAACCGGAACGCTTGGCAGAAACGGATCCCGTTCCCTGGAGCTGCAGGCTTTGCTTCGGATCCTTCAGAAGCCTTCCAGCAGATCGATTATACCTCGCGGACCGCAGCAGGCGGCATCAGCGAACAGGGCGTTCGCGGTAAATTGCTATGGAACGCGACCAATGCGATCGATGTGACGCTGGAGGGCGACTATCTCAACTCGGAAACGAGCGCTTCGCCAAGCACTCTTCTCGGTACACGGTCAACTGTGTTGTCACCGGCCGGAACGCCAGTCGATGCGGACGGAAACGGCGTCCCGGACTCCACTTTGGCCGGCCTCTATAATACCTGCATCAGCCTTCCGGAGTCAGTGCTCGGCGCGATTGGTCTCGGCGGCGCCTGTGGCCCGCGTGCGGGCGGCCTCCCGGCTATCGCCGGCGCGAACGCGGACGCCGATCCCACCAATAGTCGGCTTCCGATCGATAACCGCTTCGTTACCGGTAGCCTCAACCGTGGTTACGGCACGGGTATCAATTTTACCAACACGCGCAATTTCGGATTCACAGGGACCGTCGATATCGACTTGGGTGGACCTGCCTTGAAGTCGATCACCGCCTATCGCAATCTCGACACCCGTTTCGGACAGGATCTCGACAACTCACCGGTCGTGGGGTTCGAGGGCTCATTCCGGGTGAAGCAGCATCAGTTCAGCGAAGAGCTGCAGCTTTCGGGCAAGGCGTTCAATGACAAACTCGATTATCTCGTCGGCGCGTATTATTTCTCAGAAGGTGGTAGGGAATCGGAGGATGTCGCATTTCCCGGCGGTCTGTTGCAGATCGTCGGAAACTATCGGTTCAACACCAAGTCCTACGCGCTCTTCACGCACCTCAACTACCGTGTGAACGATCTCATCGGGATCACGCTGGGCGGACGTTATACCAAGGAAGATAAGACGCTCGTTGGAAGCCAGCGGGACCTCAATATGCTTCTCACCAAACTCGGTACTCCGGCATTTCTGTTCCCGGATCCGACAGACCTGTCGCAATTCTACCCGACAGGGGAGCAGAAGCTCTCGTTCAGCAATGTTTCGCCGCGCGTCGGCATCGAACTCCATCCGACCGAGCGGATAATGCTGTACGGATCATTCTCGAAGGGGTTCAAGTCGGGCGGCTGGACGACCCGCGTCGCCGCTCCGGTCCCGCCGGATCCGACCAAGCCTGCGGACAAGCAGGCGCCGAGCTTCAATCCGGAGAAAGCCGACACGTTCGAGATCGGCTTCAAGTCGCAGCTTTTCGATCGAATGCTGCAAGTCAATGCTGCGGCATTCTACACGGACTACAAGGGCATCCAGATCCAGATCCAGCGCGGCATCGGTGCCTCCTTCGAGAACGCCGGCAACGCCAGAATCAAGGGTTTCGAGGTCGAGACGATCTTCGCGCCGAGCCGCGTCTTCCGCGTGAGCGCGTCGGCGGGATACATTGACGCTTACTATCGGAGGATCAACGATCCGTCGGGCACGATCACGCTGGCGAGCCGGCTGCCGCGTGTCCCGAAGTGGACCGCGACGCTATCTCCCGAGTTCAACGTTTTCCTGGCCAATGAAGGTCGGGTCACACTGCGGGCGGATTATTCCTACAAGTCCACCATGGCGGCGGATGCGGAAAACACGCCCGAGTTGTTCAGTGGGAATGTCAGCCTCGTCAATGCCTCGCTCACGTACAGCGCGCCCGGCGACGACTGGTCTCTCGCAATTGGCGGGAACAATGTTTTCAACAAACGCTACATCGCAAATGGCGTCAATCAGCTCAATGGAGCTGGCCTGCTGAGCGCGGTGCCGAACAGGCCGTCTGAATATTATGCGACTTTGAGGTTTAAATTCTGATCGACCCGGACTGATCCCACTCCGGATGCTCCTATCTGTCCGGCCCGGGTTTAACCTAGGCCGGGCTTTCTTTGCTAGGTCGATGGCAGCTTTCTCACATCCGCGCGGACAGCACCTTGTGCAGGAGCTGTCGCAACCAGCGGTGAGGCGGGTCGTCTTGGTTCCTCGCATGCCAATATTGCCTGACCTCAAATGCTTCCATAAGAATTGGCGGCCGCACGGCCCGGAGTCCGTAGACCTCGGCGAGCCGACCAATCACGCGAGCCGGAGCGGTAAGAATAAGGTCCGACTCGAAGCAAGCTGCCAACGCCACGAGAAAGCTGCTCGCGACGATCCTGATCCGATCGGGATGGATCTTGTCGAGGAGAGCGCGTTCGACGGCACGATGGGCATGGGCCATACCCTTGGTGCTGACCACGATATGATCTGCGGCCATGAAGTCATCGGTCTCACCGGACTTGATGAACGGATGACCTTCCTTTCCGAAGCACAGATATTCCTCCTGGTAGAGCCGTTGCGTCTTGATGCCGGCAACAAGGCTCGGATAGGCGCCGACGGCGATATCGACATGCCCGGTCTCGAGCGCGCTCACCATTTCATCGCCGCTCAGCGTGAGTGCGCGGTAGCTGGTGTGTGGTGCCTCGAACCGCGCCGCCGAATGCAACGCCGTCAAAACGACAAGATGGGCGATGTCCGATCCGGCAATGATGAATTCGCGCTTGAGACGGTCAGGTGAGAATGTCTGCCCGCCTTCAGCCAGGTCGCGACGCAGTTCCAGCAGTTGCTGAACAACCCCGGCGATCGCCTCGGCACGTGGTGTCGGCTCCATGCCGTCGCGCGCCCGGACGAGAAGCGGGTCGCCCAATGCTTTGCGCAGGCGCGCCAGCCCATGGCTGGCGGTGGGCTGCGGTAGGTCGAGTTCTCGTGCAGCGGCGCTGACGCTGTGCCGCTTTAACAGCGCATCCAAAAGCACCAAGTGCCGAAAATCCAGGTCATCTATATTCACAATCTGAATTGTATCTATGAAGGTCCGCCAATTGTCAAATACTCCCTGATCCCTCAAACAGGCTGCAGCAGCGATCGTTGTGCAGGTTTGAAGAGACGATCCGCAATCGCAGAAAATAGTGGAGAGCGATCATGATGCAACTGCCCGAACGCGTCGAAGGACTTCATCACATCACCGTCGCGACCGGATCCGCGCAAGGCGACGTGGATCTTCTCGTCAAGACGCTGGGACAGCGGCTCGTCAAGAAGACGATGTTCTACGACGGCGCACGGCCGGTCTATCATCTGTATTTCGGCAATGAGCTTGGCGAACCGGGCACGCTGTACACCACTTTCCCCGTTCGCCAGGCTGGCTACACCGGAAAGCGTGGTGCAGGGCAGATATCGGCGGTTTCCTATAACGCACCCGTCGGTACGCTTTCCTGGTGGCAGGAGCATCTCATAAAGCGCGCTGTGACCGTCTCGGAAGTGCGTGAGCGGTTCGGGCAGAAATATCTGTCGTTCGAGCACCCCGACTGCGGTGTCGGCTTCGAAATCATCGAGCAGGACACGGACGGCCAGTTCGAGCCCTGGGACTCTCCCTATGTGCCCAAGGAGGTCGCGCTGCGGGGCTTTCACAGCTGGACGGCCACCCTAAATCGCAATGAGGAGATGGACTCCTTCATGCGCAATGCCTGGAACCTGAAGCCCCAGGGACGCGACGGCAATTACCAGCGCTACGCTTTCGGCAATGGCGGTGCGGCCAAGGTGCTAGACGTCTATATCGATGAGGACGAAAGGCCCGGCACCTGGGCGCTTGGCGAAGGCCAAGTTCATCACGCCGCGTTTGAAGTCGCCGACCTCGACGTGCAGGCCGCGCTCAAATTTGACGTGGAAGGCCTCGGCTACACCGATTTCTCAGATCGCAAGCACCGCGGCTACTTCGAATCGATCTACGTTCGTACGCCGGGCGGCGTGTTGTTCGAAGCCTCGGTCACGCTTGGTTTCACCCATGACGAGAGCCCCGAGAAGCTCGGCAGCGAGGTCAAGGTCGCGCCGCAGCTCGAAGGTGTAAAGGACGAGCTCCTCCGGACGATGAACGATCCGATCGTCATTTGATCGCAAGATGACTCCGCAGGCTGGGTGAAGAGAATGTGGCGACATCGGGCAGTCAATAGCCGAAATGGTGCGCGGATCGGTGTTCATACCACTGGCTTGCCGAGCGGTGAGCCGATCCTGCTCCTTTCTTCCCTGCTGGCCGACTGGCGGTCCTGGAATGACGTGGCCGGTCGTTTACCTTCAGGGGTATATGCGATCACGATGGACCTGCGGGGTCATGGAACGAGTTCGCCGAGTGCCGGCGACTACAGTCTAGCCGAACTGGCGGCCGACGTGCTTAATGTAATGGATAACCTCGCGTTTGCAAGAGTTCATCTTGTTGGCACGTCGGTCGGGTCGATGGTCGCGCAATATCTTGGCGCCACGGCGGGACACCGGCTTATCTCGCTGACACTCGTGGCAGCAGGTTCTCTCGTTCCAGAGCCAGCTTGGCCGATCTGGGACAAGCGGGTGGCCGCAGTGCGCAGCGGCGGGCTCATTACGCAGGTGCCGATCGTGTATCCGGCATGGTTTTCCGGAGCGGTCGACCAAGGTCTGCTGGATCTTGCTGAGTCGATGATCTTGGCCACGACAGTTGCCGGATTCACCGGCGCTGTCGCAGCGATCAAGGGCCATGACGCGAGAAGCCTTCTTCCGCAGGTCGAAACGCCAACGCTCGTCATAGCCGGTGCGAACGATGCCGCCGTGCCACCGGAGGCGGTCCGCGCGACCGCCGCTCTCATTCCAGGTGCCGCATTCGAAGTTGTGACGGGTGCCGCGCACCAGGTCGCGATGCAGCATCCTGTCGCCTTTGCGGACCGGCTATGCCGCCATATTGCTGGAGCGCCGCGATGACGTTTTCCCCTGAAGGACCCTATGGGACAATCGTGACCGGCCCGCCTGTCGAACAGGCAAATGCTGCGATCATTCTTCTGCACGGCCGTGGCCAGCGTGCGCAAGCGATGCTGGAACTTGCGAGACAGCTCGATCTGCCCTCTGTCGCCTGGCTTGCCCTGCAAGCGCCCGCCGGGGCGTGGTACTCGCCCAAATATGACGGGTTCGATCCAGACGGCGACAGGTCTGTGGCTGACGCCTGCACCGCCTTGGCTGAGATCTCCTCGCGGCTGGAAGCAGCCTGGGTCGCGCTAGACCGTCAGGGCATAGTCGGCTTCAGCCAGGGTGCCTGCCTCGCCAGTCACTTCATGTGGTGCGGCGCTGCGAAAATGGGGTTCCTGGGCTCGCTGACCGGAAGCCTCCCGGGTTTTGAGCTCCCAACCGCGCCAGTTGAGCCTCGGTTTACCGGTCTCAAGGCGATATTCACAGGTGGTCTGAACGACGATTGGGTCAAGGCAGAGCATGTGCGGGAGACAGCTGAGCGCTTTAGACTCTCTGGTGCTGATGTCGGCGAGTATATTCAACCGATCAAGGACCATGGAATTGGGGCGGACGAGATCGCGTTGTTGCGAGACACCCTGATCGCACGCTTCGAGCTGAACCCGCCGGTCCCTACGCGCGGGCCGCGACATCAGCCGCTCGTGCCGCAAAGCACGCCAAGTCTGACGGATTGAACGTCCCATGCTGTTCTCCGTCATAACCACCATCTCGCCTGAAAAGCTGGCAGAGCGCACAGCAGCCATACCGGCACACCGCGCCTATCTTGCGTCGCACACCGCAAGCATTTTGGCAGTGGGGACCACCTTCGCCGAAGGCGGCGATTTGGTCGGATCGACATATCTCGTTGATGTCGACGATTGGAACGCAGCCCGGGCCTTCATCGCCGAAGACCCCATGACCGTGTCCGGGGCACGTCAAAGCATCGACATTCTTGAATGGCGGATGGGCGGGTTCGATCGGCGATACCCCTGGCAAGGGGCGAACGTCGAGAGACAAGACGCAGCGCATCAAAGTCTGAATAAGGAAGGGGTGAGCGCTGCGCCCCAACCTTCGCTCCGCACACGCCATCTCAGAGTGTTGCTGCTGATCACCACGCTCGCGCCGCTAGTGGCCCTCGTCAACATTCTCTTGGGCGACACCATTGCCCATCTTCCCGTTTTGCTGCGCTCCTTCTTGGTCGTGGGGCTTGTCGTGCCCGCCGCGACCTATGTTGCACTGCCGCTGCTTACCGGCCTTGCGCGCTGCGTGGGGCAGGAGCGCCGGGAAAGTTCACCAGCCATCCGGCCGCCGGCGGAACACACTCATTCTACATGACGATTTAGCCCGCAAAAATCCCCGAACGTCTCAGTTCCAGGCAAAAGGATCATAAAAATATGAGCGCTGATACAGAAACCCTGGCGAGGAAAGTCCGTGAAGAGGTTATCAAGCCTGAGCAATCGACTCTGATTAGCCCGGATCGACAGTCACCGAGCCTCCTTCGCCGCGAAGCGACGGTCGAACCGCGGTTCGAACTGTTCCACTTCGTGTTCTCAGTCTGCTCGCAAAAGGTGCGCGGCACCCTAATGGAGAAGGGCGTGACCTTCGGCTCCAACGAGTTGACGATCCTTCCCCCGCAGAATGAGAATTATTGTCCGCAATATGTCCGGCTGCGGTTGCGATCGGAAGCCGCAGCCAAGCACCGTCCTGTCAGCTCGTTCACTGGGCAGTCGTCTGTTGATTCCGAAGGGTTCGACCCGCTCGTCGTACCGACCCTCGTCGACCATGAGACCGGCCGGATCCTCGCCGATTCCAAGGCAATCTGCCTCTACCTCTGCGACGCCTTGTCCGGCGGTACCGATCTTCTGCCCGCCGACATACGGGAGGCTGTGCTCAAGCAGGTCCAGCTCGCTGACACGACGCCCCATGTAGCCCTGCTCTACGGCGCCGATCCGGACGGTGATCGTCGGCCCGAAAGCATGCAGGCGGTCATGCCCGGCATCCACGCACACAAGATCGACGCCGTGCGCCGCAATATCCCGCTCGCGGACGGCGACCCGCTTCTCCTCGAAGCCTACCAACACAAGATTGTGAAGGAGGAAGCCGCCGCCTCGTTCGTCATCAACGAGCCGCAAATGCGGACCGCCATCTCGAAGGCGGAGCAGCTGGTTACCGATCTCGATCGCGACCTCGGGGCGTCCACCGGACCTTGGCTGTTCGGCGACCGCTTCACGCTCGCCGACCTGTTCTGGGCCGTCAGTCTCTACCGCTTCCTCTGGCTCGGCTATTCGGGTTTCTGGAAAGACGGTGCAGGCAAGCCCCGTGTCGAGGCCTATGCCAATCGGCTCTTCGCGCGGCCCTCCGTCAAGGATGCGATCATCCAGTGGCCCGGCCATCCGCCGAGCGAGAATGTCATCCATCTCCTGAGCAACGCCTAAAGGCAACCACCGCGCCGTCCGCAAGCGACGCGGTCCATGCCCTGAACGCGTCGTCCGGCAGGGCCGAGACCATTCAACAGCGCTCGAATCCAGGACGAGCATGGATTTCTTATATGGATCAAACACTTCTCGAAGTACGCGTAACAAAAAAGGCTCTGTTGCAAAGATTGGCGGCAGTCAGAGGTAGGCTGTCGCTCTGCGCCGATCAGGCGGCTGCTGCGAAATGGTGGTTGAGCATGCCCATGGCCTCCGTCAGCGCCGAGGGCCCAATGCCAAAAGCTCTCTCCACAAGGCGCACCTCGCCCCTGATGCCGGGCTGCAGGCACCAGGGGCGAGCCTGTCGGCTCTGTTGCAAAAATCGTGAAGCTTGAGCATGCTTGGCGGAGATTGGACGGACGGAACGATGACGGATTTCAAGTGGCGCCATTTCCAGGGTGATGTGATCCTGTGGGCGGTGCGCTGGTATTGTCGCTATCCGATCAGCTATCGCGACCTTGAGGAAATGCTGGCGGAACGCGGCATTTCGGTCGACCATACGACGATCTATCGCTGGGTCCAGTGCTACGCCCCGGAGATGGAGAAGCGGCTGCGCTGGTTCTGGCGGCGTGGCTTTGATCCGAGCTGGCGCCTGGATGAAACCTACGTCAAGGTGCGGGGCAAGTGGACCTACCTGTACCGGGCAGTCGACAAGCGGGGCGACACGATCGATTTCTACCTGTCGCCGACCCGCAGCGCCAAGGCAGCGAAGCGGTTCCTGGGCAAGGCCCTGCGAGGCCTGAAGCACTGGGAAAAGCCTGCCACGCTCAATACCGACAAAGCGCCGAGCTATGGTGCAGCGATCACCGAATTGAAGCGCGAAGGAAAGCTGGACCGGGAGACGGCCCACCGGCAGGTGAAGTATCTCAATAACGTGATCGAGGCCGATCACGGAAAGCTCAAGATACTGATCAAGCCGGTGCGCGGTTTCAAATCGATCCCCACGGCCTATGCCACGATCAAGGGATTCGAAGTCATGCGAGCCCTGCGCAAAGGACAGGCTCGCCCCTGGTGCCTGCAGCCCGGCATCAGGGGCGAGGTGCGCCTTGTGGAGAGAGCTTTTGGCATTGGGCCCTCGGCGCTGACGGAGGCCATGGGCATGCTCAACCACCATTTCGCAGCAGCCGCCTGATCGGCGCAGAGCGACAGCCTACCTCTGACTGCCGCCAATCTTTGCAACAGAGCCCGAGCCATTCCAGGGCCCGGGCGCGGGCAAGGCCTTCCGTGGGCAGCAAGGCCTTTTCGGGCACGAGTTCCGCGATATGGTTGAGGATGGCGATATTTTCGGTCAGGACATCATCGCCGATCTGGAGCGCGGGCACCCGCGCCCACGGGTTTTTCTGACGATAGGCGTCTGAAAACTGGGCGTTTTGCGTCAGGTCGATCAGCTCCGCCTCATAAGGAAGGCCGGCTTCCTCCAATGCGGCATGGGACGCCAATGAGCATGAACCTGGATTGTAGTAGAGCTTCAACATGTCCCTGCAATTCTCCTGCGGACTGGGCAAAAAATGGCTTAATGCATATGTTCGGCACCGGAGCGTCGCCCCGAACGGAAGCAATCATCCGCCCGGTCGGAAAACGCTCCGAAACGACAGGCCGGAGCATTCCATCCGATGCGATCAGGCCGAAATGTTCAAAAATCCATCGGCTTCGAAAACCTTTCTGGCACGTTCCTCAATCCGATCCGCAAGTGACCTGCGAAGCGGCATGCCGTTCGAGACTTTTCTCAGCGTGTTATAGCTGAAGCCGAATGTTTCGAATATCTCCTCATTATTTCTCATCGTCGACAATGATGTGATCCGATCGGCGATCGAGGGATCCAAACAGCGCATTCCATTAGGCATTCGATCTTCCCCTACTGACGAATTCCAGCCGGTGCACGGTCGCAACTTGCCTGCCCGCGCAGTTCATCGGGCCATTCCCGCCGTTCCGGAAAACAGGCGGCGGGGTTTCCCCCTGGACCATGTTGCGCATGGGCCGGACACGCAGCGAGCGGGCCAGCGGACGTCGAGGCCGGGAGCGGATTGCGACGGACGCGCCGCGCATTGCCCGGAGATCGAAGCATAGGAATATCCTCTCCATGCGCTGTTATGGATCAGCGCCTGTCTTATCCGGCACGTCGGTGATTATTATGCTTATCGGGCCGTCCGGAAAGGATCGCAGCTTTCGCCTGCGGAGGAAATTGCTGCAAATGAATTAGGAATATTCGCGATACGGATTTGATCGAAACGGGGCCAACTGCCCACAAATCGGTCATGGGGATTGAGCGACCGCGCTTTGAAAGCAGCCATCGCATGCTATGGTCGCCTTGAGCATTTCCCGGCAGGCGGAATATCCGCCGACCGGAAAGCCCGCTAAAACAGGAAGCCGGAGCAGCCGGGCCGACGCCGTCGGACCGGACGCCGCTTCGGCTTCGCATCGCCAGGAATTGGAAGCGAACATGTCTCGAGACAATGCCATCGTCATGCGATACGACAATCCCGACATTCCGTCCGGCCGCGACATCGTATATCTTCACGGCCGCGGCAGCACCGAAAGGGAAGCGGGGTTCGCGCTGCCCCTTTTCGGCCGCGCGAATGTTCGCTCCTATCGCGGGCCGCTTCCCCAGGGGCCGGGGTTCGCCTGGTTCGAAAATGCCGGGATCGGCGTCGCCCTGCCCTCCAGCCTGTCGGGCGAAACGTCGAAGGTCGGCGACTGGATCGCCGCAGATACCGGCCGCCAACGGCCCTGGCTATGCGGTTTCAGCAACGGCGCCGCGATGGCCGCCAGTCTTCTGCTCAGCAATCCGGGGGCCTATAGCGGCCTCATCATGATCGGCGGCTGCTTCGCGGTGGAGGACGGCGACCTGCCGGACAACGGCCTGCTCGACAAGCCGGTCCTCTTCTGCCGGGGCCAATTCGACGATGTGATCCCGCGCCACAAGTTCGAGCAGGCGGAAGCCTATCTCTCCGGCCCCAGCGGCGCGCGGGCGACTTTCATCCCTTATGAAGGCGGGCATGAACTGCCGTTGCCGATCAAGGCGGCGGTGCAGGGCTGGCTCGGCGCGGAAAGCCGCTGAATTTCGCCCCGTCCTTGGCCTTGGCCGAACGGGAGCGCCGGATGATCGAGAACCGGCCGCATCCGGAAATGATCGGATGCGGCCGGCACTGTTCCAGGATCAGGCCTTGGCTTATGCGGTGATCGGCGGAAGCCCCTCCACCGCGCGGCTCAGAAGCTGCACGATGCCCTCCTCCGTGATCGGACGGGGGTTGGGATAGGGGTTGGCGACCGCCAGCGCGGCGGCCTTCGCGATGCCGTCCTTGGGCATGCCGAGCTTCGCCAGCGACATTTCCGCGCCCAGGCCCACCGCCAGTTCGTACAGCTTGGTCGCGGGGTCGCCGCCGCCCAGTGCGCGGCTGGCCCGTTCCATCGCCTCCGGCACCGACGGCGCATTATAAGCGATCGCGTGGGGCAGCACGGCGGTGTGGGTCTGCGCATGCGGCATGTCGAAGGTGCCGCCCAGCGTGTGGCAGAGCTTGTGGTGCAGCGCGACGCTCGCCGCGCCCAGGACGCTGCCGGCGAGCCAGCAGCCATAGAGCGCGTCGCCCCGCGCCTTCGCATCGGTGGGATCGGCCTTGATCAGCGGCAGGCTCCTGGCGAGCGCCCTGATGCTTTCCTCCGCCATCAAGGAGACGATGGGATTGCCGTCGAAGGCATAAAGCCCCTCCATCGCATGGGCGATGGCGTTGAGGCCGCTTGCGATCGACATTTCGGCGGGCAGCGACAGGGTGAGATCGGGGTCGTAAACGACCACCTTGGGCAGCACCTTCTTGTCGCGACCCGTGGTCTTGATCCCATCTTCGGTCAGGCCCCAGATCGGGGTGACTTCCGAACCCGCATAGGTGGTCGGAACGACGAGCGAAGGCAGGTCGAGCCGAAGCGAGAGCGCCTTGGCCAGCCCGACGGTGGACCCGCCGCCGATGGCGACCGTGCAATCGGCGTCAAGTTCCCTGGCGACGGCAGCCGCCGCGTCGACCGTCGCGACCGGGACGTGCATGACCGCCTTGCTGAACAGGCCCACGGCCTTGTCGCCCAGGGTGGCGGCAAGCTCCTGCGCGCTGCCGGCCTGCTCCGGCGTCGAAAGCACCAGCGCGCGGCTGCCGACATGCGAAAGCTCGTCAGCCACCCGCCGCACCGAACCCGCGCCGAAAATGACCCTATAGGGTAGGGGATCATAAACGAATTGCATCACGCTTCCTCTCTATCTCATTAGAATTGGCGAATATCCAGGGCAGAGGATCTTTGCCTGCTGCCAGCGCTTCGCCATGAGCCAAGTCGACCGATAAAAGGGGAAATCGGGCAGACGCACAAGGGGCCAGGCCCGCCCATGCCGGTGCGGGAACCGCCCGCCCCCTGTTCGGCAGGGCTGTCGCAACGACCGGAACGGGCCGGTCCGGACATGAAGAAAATTCCCGCAAGCATATGTATTTTATAGTGTTTTTCCTTTTCCCGACCCGCCCCATCCTTGGCTCGCCGGCCGCATGGCTCGCCTTCCGGCGGGGCGCGGCGCGGCACTTATTCATAGAGCGAATTGCGAATATCCGGATTCGAAGCGCCATCGCCCTCTGCCGCGCCGCCGGCGAATTCGGGCAAGGACGGGCCTTCGCCCTCCTCCGAAAGGCCGCGCATGCGGGACAGAATTCCGCGCAGCCAGCGATTGCCGGGATCGTCATGGAATCTCTCATGCCAATATTGCTTCACGGTGAAGCCTGGAAGGGCGACGGGCGGCTTGAGAATGCGGACGCTCTTGGTGTTCAGCAAGCCGGTAAGGCGGGAGGGCGTGGTCAGGATCAGTTCCGACTGCTCGGCTATATGGGCGCTCAGGAGGAAGCTCTCCGCCATGACGGTGATGTTCGATGGACCCACGATCTTGCGAAGCAGCTTTTCCACATCCTCATGGATGTGGCCAAGGTGGCGGCCGTCGACCAGGACGTGCCGGGCGGCCTTAAACCTGTTCATGGTCAGGCGCCCGGCGGGCAGATAGCTTCGCGGCACGACGCAGACATATTCCTCCGGGAAAAGCGTCTGTTCGACGACGCCGGCATAGAGCGCCGGGAAACTGCCGATCGCGATGTCGACCTCGCCGGTCTCGAGCCGGGCGATCAGCTTTTCCCCTCCCAGGGGAATGGCCTTGAACCGCACGCCCGGCGCCAGATCGCGCACCCATTGCAGGACGCGGGGAAGGACGAGCAGATGCCCGACGTCCGAAGCCGCGATGTGGAAATCGCGGTTCGAAGTCGCGGGATCGAATGTCGGCTCGCCGCTCAGGCGGGAATGATAGAGTTCCAATGTCTGCGACACGGCGGGCGCGGCGGTGATGGCCAGGGACGTGGGCTCCAGGCCCCGGCTGGTCCGCACGAAAAGCTGGTTCCCGAAATGCTCCCTGAGCTGTTTGAGATGACGGCTGAGCGTGGGCTGCGGCATATCCAGCATCTCCGCCGCCACCCCCACGCTTTTCGCCCGCATCAGGGCCTGAAACACAGTCAAATGCATGAAGGAAATCATTGCGCCATTTCCGGTTTCCGAATGAGAAAGCACCGGAAACCCTGCTATTGCGTAAAGCGCTGCATGGCCAGGAACATTCGCTTTTCGAATGCCGGATATTCGTGAACCCGCGTGGAGTAAACGGCTTTGGAGTGCTATTTCAATGGAGGTCCCGCTCCTCGCCGCCAGGCGAAAAGCAGAGGCGCGATTTTCGGACTATATTTTGATCTTGGAGAGCGATCGTGGATACGAACCATATCACCAGCCTGCATCATATCACCATCTGCACCGGCACAGCCCAGGGCGACATCGACTTTTTCGTGAAGGTCTTGGGCCAGCGCTTCGTGAAGCGGACCCTGTTCTATGATGGCAGCATTCCCATCTATCACCTTTACTTCGCGGACGAACTGGGCACGCCCGGCACCGTCATGACGACCTTCCCCACCCGTCGCACGGGCCTGAAGGGCCGCAAGGGTTCCAACCAGTTCACCGTCTGCACCTATTCGATCCCCAAGGGGTCGCTGGAATGGTGGATCGGCCACCTCAACAAGCATGGCATCGAGACCAGCGCGCCGGGCACCCGCTTCGGTCAGCGCTTCGTGAGCTTCCAGCATCCCGACTGCGGCATCGAATTCGAGGTGCTGGAGGACGAGACCGACACGCGGGCGCCCTATGATTCGCCCTATGTGCCGCTCGAATATGCCCAGCGCGGTTTCCATAGCTGGACGGCCTCCGTGCGCGAGCTGGAGGACATGGACTTCTTCATGGAGAATTGCTGGAATTTCGAGAAGATCGGCGAGGAAGGCAATCGTCACCGCTACCGCGTGAAGGGTTCGACGGAAGCAGGCACGATCATCGACCTGCTTCATGAACCCGACGTGCGCCAGGGTAGCTGGACGATCGCGGAAGGCATCATCCACCACGGCGCCTTCGCCGTGCCCGACATGGACGTCCAGGCCCGGATCAAGTTCGACACCGAGGGCGTCGGCTTCACCGACTTCTCGGACCGCAAGAACCGCGGCTATTTCGAATCCACCTATGTCCGTACCCCGGGCGGCGTGATGTTCGAAGCGACCCACAGCCTGGGCTTCACCCATGACGAGGACGAAAACACCCTCGGCATGGACCTGAAGGTTTCGCCGCAGTTCGACGACAAGAAGCACCTCATCCAGCAGGCGATGGAAGACGATCCGATCGTCGTCTGATCGCTGACGCAGGAAAGAAAGGGAGGCCCGGCAAATGTCGGGCCTCTTTTTTTGCGTCCTGGAACCTTGAAGTCCTGGGAAAGGAGAGGACGGCTATTGCCGGAATGTCCTTGCAGCATCGAGCAATAACTCGCCGAGCAGGAACCGAGCGAAGTCGAAGGCCCATATCGAAGCATCAGTCCTTCGATACGCCTCTTCGACAGGCCCTAAGAGCCCGTTTCGAAAGGTCGAAGGGTAGTCAGCGCCAAACGGCACGACCCTTTCCATATCCGGGAAAGCGGGCCTCGAATTCGTCCATAAATTTGAGCCGGACAATGTTCAGTTCGCCGATCAGTTCAGCGGGAAAGTCGGCCATACCGGCTTCGTCCATGAGATCGTAGAGACCCAGCATCACTTGCTGCATTCGCTCCGCCGGATCGACGGGCAAGCCATATTCATCGCGCTCTTCGCTCATCTTCACGTCTCGCGGTGGGACAGAGGTTGAGCATCGCGGCATGGTCTGATTCAAGGGGGTTGCTTACACCATCCTTGGACAGATCATGTGGACCCGCGACACTCGGCGGCAGCATAGCCGCGATCATCTTCGATATCCAACCAGCCTAACGGACGCCGAATGGCAGATTATCGCCTGTCATCCGCAGGATACCCCGACAAACGGACGGCCACGGCGCTGGTCGTGGCGCGCGTTGCTCGATGGCATATTGTTTATCCTACGCACGGGCGCTCCGTGGCGCTGCTTGCCTCCCGGTTTTCCGCCATGGCAAACCGTCTACAGATGGTTTGCGTCTCTACGTGACCGAGGCTTTTTTCAGGCGCTTAATCATGCCCTCGTCATCGCTGACCGTAGCAGTCAAGGACGAGAGGAGGCACCGTCTGCTGCCGTGATCGACAGCCAGTCTGTGAAAACCACGGAGGCAGGCGGACCACGCGGTTACGATGCCGGGAAGAAAGTCATGGGGCGAAAACGGCATGCCATGGTCGATACCGATGGCCGCGCCCTAGAACTGTTGATCCATGCTGGAGATGTTCAGGATCGCGACGGAGCCATCCCTTTGTTGCAGCAATCTCGACACCGACACCCCTTTGTCTCCAAAGCGTTCGCGGACAGTGCATACAGCGCCGCTCGTGTCATCAACGCCACATCCATCAGCATTGAGATCGTTAGAAAAATAGCCGGTCAGGTCGGCTTTACCGTTCATCCTCGTCGATGGGTGGTCGAGCGCACCTTCGCTTGGCTCGGACGAAACAGGCGGTTGGCGAAGGACTTTGAAGCCACCCTCAGTTCCGCCACCGCCTTCCTCTACGCGGCTGCGGCAATGGTCTTGGTCCGCCGCATGGCCCGCGCATCATGACTTTCGAAACGGACTCTAAGCATGTCGAATGACTCGACGGCTACTCCGGTGATTTAACGCAGGGGTTCTTTGGAGCGATTTCCAAGCAATCGAAACCGCTCCAAGAGGAGGATGACGTTGCCCAAGCGCAGGGGCTTCGATGCCGATAAGCCGCCTGATCCGGGCAACATCTGCCCGCACGGGACAGCAACTCCGGCGAAAATTTGGCGACTGCTCTCCGGCCCTCCGGTGATGGATGGGATGGCCCCCCTGGAACGAACCCGCGCCGGGCCGGTCTCAGGGCGCCCGCCTGTCCGGCAGGGGGGATAGGGGGGGCACTTGCCCCTGCCCCTTACGCTTCGGCATTCGCCAATATGGGCGCTTTCCGATCGACCAATATGTTGAACAGAAGGGGCGCCAGGGCTGCGCTGATGATGGCAACCAGCACCATGGCCGCATTGGTCGCCGTATCGAGCACGCCGATCCGCGTCGCAATGTCGGACGCGGCGACGATCAGGCTGAGGCGGGCGCTCAGCAGCAGGCCGGCCGCGACGGCCATCTTCCGACCATGCGCCGGAACCAGCAGCAATGCGGGAATGATCTTGTTGGCGAAGGCGACCGCCACGAAGCCCGGCACCAGCAGCAAGGCCTTGGGCGAGGCGAAGAGGGCGGGAATGTCGAATTTCAGGCCGACATTGATGAAGAAGAAGGGAACGATGAAGCCGTAGCCGATCGCTTCCAGCGTCTCGCGCCGATGGCTGTTGCGGGGGATGATCTGCCCCAGCAGCAATCCGGCGAGGAAGGCCGCCAGCACCAGTTCGGATTCCAGCCGCTCCGCGAGCCAGGCGACCATGAACAGCAGCGCCAGGCTGAGCCTGACCAACGGCAGGCTGGTCCGGCTGTCCAACTGCGCGGCCGGCACCCGCGCCAGCAGCTTGGGCAGCAGCCAGATCGCCAGCCCGGCGATGCCGACGAGCGCCAGGCTGCCCAATGCGCCCTCGGCGCGGCCGCTGACGACGATGCCGGCCAGGGACGAGATGGCGATCATCGTGAAAAAATCCGCGAGCAACGCGGTGGAGAGGATGGTCTGGCCATAGGCGCCGTCGGCCAGGCGTCGTTCCTGTATGGTCGGCACGACGATCCCGACCGACGTCGTCGACAGGATCACGGCATAGATCGCCAGATGCAGCAGCGGCGTCGAGGAGTCGAGCAACAGCCAGGCGCCGAACGCGGCCATGACCACGGTCATCAGCGACATCATCACCGCGAGCATGAGCGGACTCGCCTGCTTCGCCTTCTGCCCGCGCGCGAGCAGCATGCCGAGATCGATTTCCAGTCCGGCGATCAGCATCAGCACGCCGAATCCCAGCTTGGCGAGCATTTCCATGGCCGGTCCCGGCGCCAGCAGCGCCATGCCGTTGGGACCGATCAGGATGCCGAAGGCGATTTCCAGCACCAGGGCCGGCAACAATGCCCTGGGCATCCATCGGGCGAGGATGGCAGCTATCGCGCTGCCGGCACATGCCAAGGCTATTACGGAAATGATCACTCGCCCGCCTGCTTTCAGATCGCGATGTCGACACCGCTCAACAGTGAATATGGGGAAATTCCCCTACTGGCTCCCAATCCCGTCGAGTATCTCTCAGGATGAATAATCATTATTCGGATTATGTCGGGTCGGCGAATCCGGCCGTTACTGTCCGCTCCTCAATATTGGTCCAGGTCGCGGCCATGGGCGACTTCGCCGTGGAAATGCCGGGATATTCCCGCGGCATAGGATTCGACATCGGTTTCCCCGTCATTGCCAGGCGCGAAATGCGTGAGGATGACCTTCTTGACGCCCGCGGCGGCGGCGATTTCGCCGATCTGCTCCCCGGTCAGGTGGTCTTCGCGCATATGTTCCATCAGCGGCGGAATCTGATCGGCGGAGAAGCCCGGATAGCTTCGCAGCAATTTTTCCATGCGGGCAATGTCGATCACCTCGCAGACAAGATAATCGGCATCCTTCGCCAGGATCTTCAGGCGTTCGGACGGTCCGGTGTCGCCGCTGAAGACATAGACCTTGCCTCCCGCCTCCACGCGATAGGCATAGGAACGGGACGACCGCGCCTCGATCGATCCGGCCGGATAATGATAGTGATCGACGCCGATGGCGAACACCCGCACCCGATCGTCCTTGTAGACCAGCCGCGGTTCATTGAGGTCAAGCGGCAGGTCATGGCCGACCGCCGATCCGGCGAGGGGCGGCTTGACCGGGCCGCCGACCGTCACCGGGGCCAGCTCCACCGGCCGAAAGGCGGCGAGCGTCCCGGCGACGAGCTGCGCCGATCCCGGCGGTCCGTATATCTCCAGCGGAGGCGCGTTGGCGAGAAGCCAGCGGTCGATCATCAGCACGGGAACATCGGCGACGTGATCGATATGATGGTGGGTTAGGAACAGGGCCTTGACCGACCCCAGCCCCAGCTTGCTGGCCGCCATCTGCCTCAAAAGGCCGTCGCCCGCATCGATGAGATAGGTTTGCCCGCCGACGACGATCGCATTGGCGGGCTGGGAGCGTTCCAGCCGCGCTATCGGCCCGCCGGCCGTGCCCAGCAGGATGAGGCGCGGCGGCTGCGCAGGCGGCGTTTCCGCCCGCGCAGCCACGGTTCCGGCTAGTGCGAATATCAATATTGGGAGCAGATGCTTCATCGGGACGACCCCTGTTCGACTATTGGCGCTTTTGCGGCCGGGCCGCTGCCTTGGGCGGACCGGCAGGATCAAGCCGGAAGAGGCTGGATTCCGGTCAGCGAATGGCCCGGCCCCAATGGTTCGGCCGGGCCGACGGGCACGATGCCCGTGGGATTAACGCTGGTGTGGCTGCGGTAATAATGCGCCTTGGCATGGCGCAGATCGATGGTCGGCGCCACGCGCTCATGGGACGCCAGCTTCCAGGTCAGCCGCGAAAGATTGGGATAGTCGGCGATGCGGCGCAGATTGCATTTGAAATGCCCGTGGTAGATCGCATCGAAGCGGACCAGCGTGGTGAACAGGCGGATGTCCGCTTCCGTCAGCCTGTCTCCGACAAGCCATTCCCTGCCCGTCAGATGCTCCTCCAGCCAGTCGAGCGTTTCGAACAGCGGATGGACCGCCTCCTCATAGGCTTCCTGCGTCGTCGCGAAACCCGAACGGTACACGCCGTTGTTGAGCGTTTCGTAGACGCGCGCGTTGATCGCGTCGATTTCGGCGCGCAATTCCTGCGGATAATAATCGCCGGGAAGCGCCCCCACATGATCGAACGCCGAGTTCAGGATCCGGATGATCTCCGACGATTCATTGTTGACGATCCTCTTCTCGAACTTGTCCCACAGGATCGGGATGGTCACGCGGCCGGTATAGGTCGGATCGCCCGCCAGATAGACCTGATAGAGATATTGCGCGCCGTTGACGCTGTCCGGCACGACGCCCTCGCCCGGCAGGAACGTCCAGCCCTTCTCGCCCATGAACGCATTGACCATGGAGACGGAGATCAACCCCTCCAGCCCCTTGAGCGCGCGCATGATGAGGACGCGGTGCGCCCAGGGACAGGCGAAGCCGGCATAGATATGATAGCGGCCCGGCTCGGCCTGGAAACGGCCGTCCAGCCCGTCGCGATATTGCGATTCCTTGCGCACGAATCTGCCGCCGCTCGATTTCGTGTCATACCAGGCGTCGCGCCAGACGCCGTCAACCAACAGGCCCATATATCGGTATCTCCATCTTCGGCCCGGCCGATCCGCTTCGCATGATGCCGGGCAGGTTCGCGCATGATCGGCGAGAGACGGCGCTCATCCCGCGCATCCGGGATGCTGCGCCGGCGCGTCATGGGATCGAAATCCGTCAGAACGAGGAAGGACGACAGGGCCACAGGATTCCGGCAGGACGGACGATGAGGCCATTCTCTCTCTCTCCACGCGCATATTATGCGGAACCACAAAGGATGTGGCGCCCCCGCTTTCAAGCGCGGATTATGAAAACCCCTTATCCATTTTCTGGATGTAGACAGGCCGCGGCATTGCGGCGCCGCCCGAACGCATGCGCGGTGGCCATGTCGGCCCGATCGGTCGGGAATGCCTCAGGCCGCTTGGGCAGTGCGATCGCAGGCGATGCCGCCAAGCTCGATCAACGTCCGGGCTTCGCGCAGGATATTGTTCCACAATTCGTCGCCCAGCGCATTTTTCAGCTCATCCTGGGCCTTGCGCCATTTGGGGATCGACACCTCCAGCGCCTCATGCCCGCGCTCCGTCAAGCGCACCAGCCGCTGGCGCCTGTCCTTGCCCTCCCCGATCTCCAGGAATCCGTCCCGCACCAGCACATCGACGTTGCGCGTCGTCGTGGTGCGATCGGTCTCCATATGCTGGGCAAGCGTCTGCATGGTCGCGTTGCGCAGATAATAGACGCGCATGAGCAGCGACATCTGCACCGGATTGACCGGCGATCCCGCCATGCTGTCGACATAATGCTTCATGACGGCGCGATTGGCCGCCCGCAGACCTTCCGCGAGGCAGATGTGGGGCGTGTTCCTGACTTCCTCCAGGAAGGCGATGGGTCGTAGCGCGCTCATTGTGTGAGCATACACTTATGGCGCACGCCTGTCGACCCCCCAGGCGCATTGCCGCGCCGGGGAAGCCGGCCGTACGGTGCCGGCCGGGGGTCGCAATAGGGATTCCGCCGGCGTTTTCCCCCGGATGGAGCGCCTGCGCGCCGGTTCAGCGTCCTTTCGCGACGAGGATAAGGCTGTCCGCCCCGGCATGGCGATGGGCCGCGATCTCGCGATAGCTTTCGCTGTCGGCGAACGCGTTGAAGGCGTCCAGATCGGCGAATTCCAGGATCACGATCTTCTCATAAGACCATTGGCCTTCCTGGACGACCGGATTGTCGTCGGCGGCGACGAGCCGGCCATCATATTGCTGGAGCACCGCGCCGAAGCGCTCCCGATATTTCTCATATCTCTCGCCGTCGTTGATCTTGACCTGAGCCACTGTGTAGACCGCCATTCCTGCATCCTTCCCGAATTCTCTGACGTCTCTTCAAGGGGGCCGCCTTCCGCGGGCGAAGGCGGCCCGGTCCGACCTTCGTTCAGGCCGCTGCGTTCAGCGTTTCCAGCGTCGGATAATCGGTATAGCCCTTGGCATCGCCGCCGTAGAAGGTCGGACGGTCCCAGGGGTTGAGCGGAGCGCCCAGGCGGATTCGTTCGACCAGGTCGGGATTGGCGATGAACGGACGCCCAAAGGCGATCGCGTCCGCCAGCCCCTTGCCCACTTCCTCCTGGGCGGAAGCCCCCTCATAACCGCCGGCGGCGATCAGGACGCCGGGCCAGGAGTCGCGGAAGAGTTCAGCGGCGGAGGGCGCGCTATCATTGAGGACGTCCGCCTTGCCGGTCCCGGCTATCCGCGGTTCGATCAGGTGCAGATAGGCCAGTTGGAAGCCGGAAAGCGCGGCGATCGCATGCCGGTACAGCGGCAGCGGATCGTCCTCGCCGGAATCGTTGGTGGTGCCGAAGGGCGACAGGCGCACGGCGACGCGGTCGGCCCCCGCCTCCTCCACCACGGCGCGCGTGACGTCGAGCAGGAAGCGGGTGCGGTTCGCGATCGATCCGCCGTAAATATCCTGCCGCCTGTTGGAGCGGGACTGGAGGAACTGCTCGATCAGATAGCCGTTCGCGCCATGGATCTCGACCCCGTCGAATCCTGCGGCGAGCGCGTTGCGGGCGCCGGTGCGATAGGCCTCGACGATCGCGGCGATGTCCTCAAGCTCAAGGGCGCGGGGCGTCTGGAACGGCTCCAGCTTCCAGCTCGCGGTGAAATGATCGCCCGCGGCGGCGACGGCGGACGGCGCGACCGGCGTTTCGCCATGGTAGGATGAATGGGAAATGCGCCCCACATGCCAGAGCTGGAGGAAGATGTGGCCACCCGCTTCATGCACCGCGTCGGTGACCCTTTTCCAGCCGGCGATCTGTTCCGCCGTATGGATGCCGGGGGTTTGCGGATAGCCCTGGCCGGTCGGCATCACCTGGGATGCTTCCGCGACGATGAGGCCGCCCGGCGTCGCCCGCTGGCGATAATATTCGACGGCGATGTCGCGCGGCACCATGCCCGGACCGGCGCGCATCCGCGTCAGCGGAGCCATCACCACGCGGTGGGACAGTTCGAGCCGACCGATCCTGAGCGGCTGGAACAAGGCGGATTGGGTCATTGGCAACTCCTGGCAATGCTGGCTGAGGAAAGGGGGCGAGGGTCGCGGGACTTCATCCCTGTCGTTCGGCTCTCTCCGCAAGGGAGCCGGGCGCGGACGATCCGAAGGGGCCGGGCCATGGCTGACGTGCTTGTCCGCGCAAATCGATCATCCGACACCCTACTCCAGGACGGCATGGCCGCTTCTTTCGACCAGGCGCGCCCGGCGCCTCGTTACGGTTTAATTTTGCAACCATGCGGATAGTGCCGCCTATGGTTTAAAATTGCAACCATAATATTTTCAAGGATGACGACTGCCGCCGCCGGCTCCCGACGGCATGGGAATGGCGCGGGCAGGCCGGCGCCCCCGCCTTATAGCTCGTCCTGTCCAGGCCGAACCGCAGCGCTGCGCGGGCGGCTATCGGTCCTCGACGGACCCGGCGGAAAGGGAATGCGACGGATCAGAGGTCGGTGGCGGGGACGGGCGCGTCCTGGGGCGGGAACGCCCTGAAGAACATGCTGACCAGATCGGGAATCAACCCCTCCATATCCGCCTGGCAGGGCGGTTCTTCGGCGTGCAGCATCCGAAGGGTGGAGGCCCCGGTCAGCAGCGCGGCCAGCATCAGCACATGCCGCGATCCGGCCGCGCCGGCGTCCAGTTGCCGCCGCGCCACGGCCTGGTCCAGCGACTGGCGGAAAATGCCCAATATCCGGATGCTGGGGTCCAGCGCGTCGGGAGCGGGAATATAGCCGGGGATCGGCCGGCCGATGAGCAGCTGGGCCATTTCCGGGTTCACCGTCGCCCATCGGTCCACGGCCAGCATCGCGTCCCTTATCGCCGCCATGCCTGGTTCGGCGCTCGCGACGGCATTTTCGACTTCATGCAGGACATCGTTTTCGGCGCGGCGGTAGAGCGCGTCATAGACCGCCATCAAGGACGGGAAATATTTGTACAGCGCGGTCGGCTGCACGCCCAGAAGCCGCGCCACCGTCGTGAGATTCAGTCCGGCGACGCCTTGCTGCCTTATGACCTCGATCGACAGATCGAGAATCTCGTTCATCGTTTCCTGCCGGCGACGCTCCCGCAACGGGATGACAGGGGACTCGCTCATGGGGAAGGCTCTTATCTGGGTCATCTCCTCTCCCGACATTTTCTTTTGGCGCTCGGCCTTATGGCGCTTGGGCCCTGTTCCGGCATTCGGCGGCGCTGGGGCGTTTGCTGTCCTCCAAGCGCGTTCGATCTGTTGCCGACCATCGGCCAAGCGTGGATTCAACCGCATATCAGATCGCCATGGCCCTGTCGATGTCGCGGCGCGCCGACCGGCAAATTGGCTTCGGCGTCCAGCGAACATCCATGGCGAAAGTTACAGGTCATAACCAAAGACAGGGCGTATCACGCCGGGCATATGCGCCAACTTTGCAAATCCTCCGGAACTGAAGAGACAATAGGTGATAATTATTATTCTTTATTTTAAAATTTGAAGATTTAGCTTGTTCATTGTCGATTCTATTCGGCCATAAATAACAAAAAACAAGGCGTGGATGATGCAAGTAAAAACCTTGCCGGAGAGGTGCGTTTCGTCGGGCCAATGCGTGATGCTGGCGCCCGGGGTTTTCGATCAGGACGATGATGGCGTCGTCCTCCTGCTGCGCGACACGGTGGACGATGGCGACGAAGCCAGCGTAGCCGCGGTCCGATCCTCCGCCAATGTCTGCCCGGCGGCGGCGATCCGACTTTCGGCGACCCCGAAGGCCTGACCTCCAGGTCCGCTTTCCGCTTCCAGGAGGAGTGTCGAAGACATGCACGCCAGCGCCGCGATCCTGCGCCATGCGCAAGCCCCTTTCGCCATCGAGCCATTGGACCTGCCCGAACCCGGCGGGAACGAGATCCTCGTCCGCGTCGCCGGTGTCGGCATGTGCCACACCGACCTGGTGGTCAGGCATATCCCCGCCGAATGGGCGCCCCTGCCCGCCGTGCTGGGCCATGAAGGATCCGGCATCGTCGAGGCGGTCGGCCCCTCCGTCACGCGCTTCGCCGTCGGGGACCATGTGGTCCTGACCTATGATTCATGCGGCTGGTGCGACAATTGCCATGGCGGCACGCCATCCTTCTGCTCCGAATTCAGCGAGCGGAACGAACTGGGGCTGCGGCCCGGATCGCATCGGTCGGGCCGGGATTCGGACGGGGTCGAATTGCAGACGCGCTGGTTCGGCCAGTCGTCCTTCGCCACCCATTCGCTGGCGACCGAGCGCAATGCGGTCAAGGTGTCGCCGGACCTGCCCATAGAATTGCTGGGGCCGCTGGGCTGCGGCATCCAGACCGGGGCGGGCGCTGTCCTCAACGCCCTGCAGGTCCGTTTCGACAGCAGCGTCGTCATATTCGGGACAGGCGCGGTCGGCATGGCGGCGATCATGGCGGCGCGCATCGCCGGGGCGCGGAAGGTGATCGCGGTCGACCTGCACGAAAACCGCCTGCAACTCGCGCAGGAACTGGGGGCGACGCATCGCATCTCCGGCCGCGATCCCGAACTGGTCGAGCAGATCATGTCCATCACCGGGGGCGGCGCGACCCATGCGCTGGACACGACCGCCGCGCCCGCCGTCATCGCCGGCGCCCTGGCGGCCCTGCGCGCGCGGGGGAAGCTGGGGCTGGTGGGCGGCGGCGGCGCGCCGCTGGACCTGCCGCAGGAGGCGCTGATGAAGGGGCAGCAAATTTCCTTCATCATCGAGGGCAATTCGGTGCCCCAATTGCTGATCCCGCAACTGATCGAACTCTGGTCGGAGGGGCTTTTTCCCTTCGACCGGCTGATCGCCCGATATCCGCTGGAGAAGATCAACGATGCCGAGCGCGACCTTGCATCCGGTTCGGTCATCAAGCCGGTCCTGCTGCCGGGCCGATGACGCGACGAACCGCTGACACCCACTACGAAGAAGGCACGAGCCAGTGACGACAGAGACCCAAATCCAGGAAAAGCCCGTTCCCGAAACCACCTTCCCCTGGGAGCGCGGCACTTATGATCCGCCGCCGGCCTATGCCTGGCTGCGCGAGCACGAGCCGGTCCGGCGCGTCGTCCTGCACGACGGCACGCCGGCCTGGCTCGTCACCCGCTATAACGACGTCCGGAGCATCCTGGCCGATCCCAGGGTCAGTTCGAACCAGAATCTGCCCGGCTTCCCCCAGATCGAACTGTTGCCGCGCCCCAGCGAGGAGGAAAGCACCTTCCTCAACATGGACGCGCCGCGCCACACGCTGTTCCGGCGGCTCATCTCCAAGCATTTCATCGTGAAGAAGCTGGAGGTCATGCGGCCGCGCATCCAGGCGCTGGTCGACGAGCATATCGACCATATCATCGATCGTTCGGAGCCGTTCGATTTCGTGGAGGAGATCGCCCTGCCCGTCCCCTCCACGGTGATCGCCTGGCTGCTGGGCGTGCCGCCGTCGGACCATCCCTTCTTCAACCGGGAGACGGAGGCGCTGCTGGCCGCCAGCCTGGGGACGGAGGAAGCCATAGAGCGCGCCACGGAGGCCTATGCGAACATCAACGACTATGTCGACCGGCTGATCGCCGAGCGGGAGAAGCTGGACGATCCGGGCGACGACATATTGGGCGACCTGGTGCGCGCCAGCCGGGAGGGCCAGATCGAGCGGCGGGACGTGCTGAACACCGCATGGCTGCTGCTGGTCGCGGGTCATGACACGACCGCGAACATGATCGGCCTGGGCATGCTGACGCTGCTGGAGCATCCGGATCAACTGGCGCAGCTTCAGGCGGAACCGGCCCTGATCCCGGACGCCATAGAGGAACTGCTGCGCTATCTGACGGTCGTGCACCTCATCATCCTGCGCATCGCGACGGAGGATATAGAGATTGGCGGGGTGACGATCCCTGCGGGCGAAGGGATCATCCCGCTCAACTTCGCGGCGAACCGCGACGACGGGCATTTCCCGGATGCGGCGAAGTTCGACATACGCCGCCGCCCGCGCGACCATGTCGCCTTCGGCTATGGCGTGCACCAGTGCATCGGTCAGGCGCTGGCCCGCATCGAATTGCAGATCGTGTTCGAAACGCTGCTGCGGCGCATTCCGAACGTGCGGCTGGCGACCGATCCGGCCGACATCCAGTTCAAGAGCCATGCGAGCATCAACGGCATCGCCCGGCTGCCGGTGGCGCTCTAGGACCGATGGGAGGACCGACCATGGAAGAGGCGACCACCCTCGTCACGCCGCAGATGGAGGCGTCGAAAGGCGTCTGGCATTCGTTCGAGACCAGCTTTCCGATCACGGCCACCGACATACGCCGCTGGGCGATAGCGACCTATTGGGGGCAGATGCCGCCGCGTCTCTTCTGGGACGAGGAATATGCCCGGACGACCCGCTGGGGCGGGATCGTCGCGCCGGAGGATTTCAACCCCTTCGCCTGGCAGTTGCCCCGCGAACTGACCGAGGAGGAATTGCGGCTTCAGGGCGCGATCCCCGGCCAGGAAACGAAGAAGGGCGACAATATCCTGAACGGCGGCCAGGTCGACAGGTTCGGGGCGCGCATGCGGCCGGGCGACGTCATCTCCAGCCGTTCCCGCCTGACCCATTGGGAGGAGCGGGAGGGCCGCAACGGCCTGACGCTCTACACCTATAACGAGACCGAATGGACGAACCAGCGCGGCGAATGGGTGAAGTCCCGCGTCATGACCCTCATTCATTATTAGGAGCTTCGCCTTGTCCATTTTCTTCGAAGACATCGCCGTGGGCGACCAGATTCCGGCCTTCACCCGCAAGACGACCATGATGGAATGGAGCCGCTTCGCCGCGGTGAACGAGGAGTTCGTCTATGTCCATATGGACGATGAGGCGGGACAGGCGGCGGGACAGCCGGGCGCGTTCGGCATGGGCAATCTGCGCTGGGCCTATATGCTGAACGCCCTGCGCGACTGGGCGGGCGACGAGAGCGAGATCAGGGAACTGGCCATGCAGTTCCGCGCCATCAACCAGAAGAACGACATATTGTCGACCAGGGCGGTGGTCGTGGAAAAGTCCGTCGCGGATGACGGCGCGGCCCTCATCCACCTTCAGATCGACGTGGAAAATCAGGACGGCAAGGGCACTTCGCCGGGGCGCGCCATCGTGGCGGTTCCGTCCCGCGCCTGACCATGGCCGCAAGAACGATAATTTTTCGGGAGCTTTGACGACCAATGGATGCTCTTGGCGATATTCGGGTGATCGAACTCGCGACCGGCGTCGCCGGCCCCATAGTCGGCATGTTCTGCGCCGACTTCGGCGCCGACGTGGTGAAGGTCGAGACGCCGGACGGCGACCCGGAACGCGGCCGTCCCGGCTTTCCGATGTGGAATCGCGGCAAGCGCAGCGTGGTGATCGATCCCGGATCGGCCGAGGGGCGCGCATGGCTGCGGAACCGGATCGGCGGGGCCGACATGCTGATCACCAGGGACGGCGAGGAACTGGCGGCCTTCGGGCTGGACGGCGACGAACTGCTGGCCAGCCATCCCCGGCTGATCCTGCTGGAGATGCCCGTCTATCTGCCCGGCCATGTCCCCTGGGCGGGCGGGGTCGAATCCGCCGCGCTGCTGGGGGCCTATGGCGGCCAGTTCGCCCGCCAGTCCTCCGTATCGGGGGAGCCGGTCGAGTCCGTCTATCAGACTTTGCTCTATGCGCATGGCCTGTGGGCGTCGGTCTGCGCGGTGGCGGCCTTGATCGAGCGCGAGGGTTCGGGTTTCGGGCAGCGCGTCACCGTGTCCGGCATCAACGCGCTTCAGCAGCTTACCATGATATCGCTGGTGGTCGATCCCAACGCGCCGGACCCCAGCACCGCCGTGGGGGGCGCGGGCCGCCATCCGACCTATTCCCGGATGATCGCGGGCGACGGCAAATGGTTCACCAGCGGCGCGCTCGGTCCCCGGTTCGAGGCGATGTTCATGGAGGTGATCGGGCTAGGTTCGATTGTCGAGGATGAGCGGCTGGGCGGCAGCCTGGCGAACATGGTCGCGCCGGAGAATATCGGCTGGGTGCAGAAGGCGGTCGAGGAAGCGGTGCTGAAGCAGCCCCGCCAATATTGGCTGGACCGCCTCGACGCCGTCGGCATCCCCTCCGGACCGATCGACGGGCGCGAGGGGTGGCTGGACCATCCCCAGGTCGCCGCCATGGGCATGCGGGTGGAGGTTGACGATCCCGACCGTGGTCCTGTCGTCATGCCGGGCGTCCCGATCAACCTGACCGCGACGCCGGGCGCCGTTCGCGGCCCCGCCCCTGCCCTTGGCGAGCATAGCGGCAAGGTCGCGCCATGGCCCGCGCAGCCCCGTCCGGCCGCCGATGCGCGCCCGCTCGTGCGATCCGGCCCGCTGTCGGGCATCAGGGTCGTCAACAGCGGGCCGTTCCTCGCCAGCCCCTATGCCGGATGCCTGCTTTCGGCGCTGGGCGCGGACGTGATCAAGGTGGAACCGCGAGAGGGCGACCCCTTCCGCAAGCCCGCCTATGGCGCGAACCGGGGCATGCGCAGCATCGCCATCGACCTGAAACATCCCGACAGCATCCGGGCCTTCCACAAGATCATCGAGGGCGCGGACGTCTTCATCGACGGCCTGAGGCCCGGCGTGACGAAAAGCCTGGGCATCGACTATGATTCCCTTAAGGCGATCAACCCCGGCATCGTCACCATGTCGCTTTCCGCCTTCGGCCAGACCGGCCCGCTGGGCGGGCGCGGCGGCGTGGACATGGTGTTGCAGGGCATGGCCGGGATGATGGCGGCGGAGGGCGGCGACGGCGAACCCATCGTCAACACCATATCCGTCTGCGACATCAGCACGGCCTCCATGTCCTCGCTCACCATCGCGCTTGCCCTGTTCCACCGGCTGCGCACCGGGGAAGGCCAGCGGACATGGGACACGCTGCTGGGCACCGCAACCTACCTCCAGTCGGCGGAGATCATCCGGTTCGAAGGCCGCCCGCCCGCCATCGTCGGCGGCGTCGACTTCCAGGGGGACGGCGCGTTCGACCGCATGTATCGGGCGGCGGACGGCTGGGTCCGGATCGCCGCGCCCGACGCCCCGGCGAAGATCGCCAGCGCCCTGGAAATTCCTGAGGAAAAGCTGGCGGACAAGGATGGGGCCATTGCCGCCATCGGGGCCGCCATCATCGATCTCAGCCGCGAGGAGGCGACGCGCCGCCTCAACCGGGCGGGCGTGCCGTCGGCATCCGTCAGGAAGGTGACGGAGGTGCTGCGCGATCCCCGGCTGTGCGAGGCTGGCTTCGCCCATGTCTATCCTTCCGACAATGGCGGCTTCATCGCCACGCCGGGCCGCATCGCATCCTTCAGCAGGACCGAATGGCGCGGCGTGCTGAAGCCGCCGGGGATCGGCGAGCACAGCGTCCGGATATTGGAGGATGCGGGGATCGATCCTGCGACCATCGACCAGTTGATCGAACGCCGCGCCGTCGCGGTCGGCGGACCCATGCCGCAGATATTGCCGCACGCCTATCGTTGAGCCCCGGATCGCAAGCATAAGGAAAAAAACAGCCGTGAACGCCATCGCAATGACCATCAACGGTCGATCCGTCGGGACAGGGGCCACCTTCCCGGTGATCGATCCATCGACGGGCGAAGCCTTTGCCGAGGCCCCTGCCGCCAGCCCCGAACAGTTGGAGGAGGCGATGGCGACCGCGCAGGACGCCTTCGCTTCGTGGAGCCGCGACGAGGGGTTGCGCCGCAGGGCGCTGAAGGAGGCCGCCGGGCTGGTGATGGAGATGGCCGCCGATCTGGGACCGACACTGGCCCAGGAACAGGGCAAGCCGCTGGCGGACACCGGCATAGAGTTTGAGGCGTCGGCGGAATGGCTCCGCTATTATGCCGATCTCGAACTGCCGCGGGAGGTGGTGCAGGACGATGCGGCGGCCTATGCGGAAATCGTCCGCAGGCCGCTGGGCGTGGTGGCGGGCATTACGCCGTGGAATTATCCCATCGCCCTCGCCTTCTGGAAGATCGCGCCCGCCCTGCGCGCCGGGAACACGCTGGTGCTGAAGCCATCGCCCTATACGCCGCTTTCGACGCTGGCGGTCGGGCAGGCGCTGCAATCGGTCCTGCCGCCCGGCGTGCTGAACGTCATTTCCGGCCCGGACCCGCTGGGCGCGGCGATGACCGCCCATGCCATACCGCGCAAGCTGACCTTCACCGGGTCGACCGCGACCGGCAGGAAGGTGATGGCGTCGGGGGCCAACGACCTGAAGCGGGTGACGCTGGAACTGGGCGGCAACGATCCGGCGGTGATATTGGACGATGCCGACATATCCGCCATCGCGGACGAGCTGTTCTGGGGCGCCTTCGCCAATAATGGGCAGGTCTGCGTCGCGATCAAGCGCATCTATGTCCATGAAAGCCGCCATGACGAACTGGTCGAGGCGCTGGCGGAGCGCGCCCGTTCCGTGGCGGTCGGCGCCTGGAACGAGGAAGGCGCGCTGCTGGGGCCGCTCTGCAACCGGCCGCAGTTCGAGCGCGTGAAGGAACTGGTCGCGGAAGCCATCGGCATGGGAGCGCGGGTGGCGGCGGGCGGCGCGCCGATGGACCGGCCCGGCTTCTTCTTCCAGCCGACCATCCTCGCCGATCTGGACGAAAGGGCGCGGATCGTGAGCGAGGAGCAGTTCGGCCCGGCGCTGCCGATCCTGTCCTACAGCGATGTCGACGATGCGGTCGCCCGCGCCAATGCGGGTCCGTTCGGCCTGACCGCGTCGGTCTGGTCGTCCGACCCGATCCGCGCCGCCAATGTCGGGCTGGGGATCGAGGCGGGGCAGGTGCAGGTCAACGGCCATGCCATGGGCCTGCAACCCCATCTGCCCTTCGGCGGGCTGAAGTCGAGCGGCATCGGCGTCGAAAACGGACCATGGGGCCTGCACGGCTTCACCGACATCCAGCTTCTCTACGCGCCCCCCAGGCGGGCGGCGGCCTGAGGAAAGCGGAACAACGAAACCACAAGCAACAAGTCGAGGATATGTCATGGGTGCATTGGAAGGACGGGTCGCCATCATCACCGGGGCCGGGCGCGGCATCGGGGCGGCGATAGCGCGGCGCTACGCGGCGGAGGGCGCGAAGGTCGTCATCAACGACCTGGGCGGCGACACGACGGGCGAAGGCAGCGACCTGGGACCGGCCGCCGCCGTCGCCAGCGACATCATCGCCGCCGGGGGGCAGGCCATTGCCGACGGCGGCGACATCGCCGACGTCGCGACCGGCGAACGGCTGGTCGGCCTGGCCATAGAGAAGTTCGGCGGGCTGGACATCGTCGTCAATGTGGCGGGCATATTGCGCGACCGGATGATCTTCAACCTGGACGAGAAGGATTGGGATGCGGTCATCCGCGTCCACCTGAAGGGGCATTATTCGACCATCAAGCCCGCCGCCGCCTATTGGCGTTCGCTGCGCAATCCGCAGGGCGATTTCCGGATCGTCAACTTCACCTCCGCTTCGGGCCTGCACGGGTCGCCCGGCCAGCCCAATTACGCCGCCGCCAAGATGGGCGTCGTCGGCCTGACCATGTCGCTGGCGAACGGCCTTGCCCGTTACGGCGTCACGGTCAACGCCATCGCGCCGGGCGCGACGACGCGGCTCACCGAAACCGCGCCCGAAGACAAGAATGTGGACGGCCCGGCGCGGGCGGACGACCCCTATACGCCCGACCGCGTCGCGCCCATCGCGGTGTTCCTGGGTTCGAAGCAATCGGGCTGGATGTCCGGGCGGACCATCGGCGCGGCGGGGGGCGAGCTGATGCTCTACAATGTGCCGGAGATGATCAAGACCCTGAACGGCATGGCCGATCTGGATGCAGCGACCTTCGCCGCCACGGTGGAAAGGGAGTTCCGCCCGCTCGCGGACGGGCTGGCGCCCAGCATCTATTTCGATTCGCAGATGTGAACCGGGCCATGACTGACGGAGATTCATGATGTCGATCGGGCCCATTCCCGAACCTACCCCGGAAACCGCGCCCTTCTGGCAGGGCGCGGCCGAAGGAGAGTTGCGCATCCAGCGCTGCGTCCGTTGCGAAAGCTTCTATTTCTATCCGCGTCCCTTCTGCCCGAAATGCAATTCGGACGAGGTCGAATGGAAGCCGGTGTCGGGGCGGGCGCGGCTGGCCTCCTACATCATCAACTATCGCCCTTCGCCGGAATTCGAGAGCAAGGACCCGCAGATCATCGCGCTGGTGACGCTGGAGGAAGGCCCGCGCCTCTGCACCAATATCGTCGGGGTCGAACCGGAACCGGACAATCTGCCGCTGGGGATGGAATTGCAGGTCGCGTTCGAACCGCGCGGCGACCAGTTCCTGCCCGTCTTCAAGCCCGTCAGGATATGAGCATGCCCCTATCTTCCCCCAATGGCGGCAATATCGCCATCGTCGGCGCGTCGGAGACGGAACGCGTCGGCGTCGTTCCCGATATGTCGATGATCCAGTTGCATGCCGACGCCGCCCGGCGGGCGCTGAAGGATGCCGGGCTGACGCCCGCCGACGTGGACGGCATCGCCACGGCGGAGACGCAGGTCATCGAAGTCGCCGCCATGCTGGGCATCCGCCCGCGCTGGATGGACGGCACGACCATCGGCGGATGCAGCTTCATGGCCCATGTCCGCCACGCCGCCGCCGCGATCGCCACGGGTCAGGCGAGCGTCGTGCTGATCACCCATGGCGAATCCGGCCGGTCGTGGGTGGGCATGCCCAACTATTCGATGAACCCCAGGGGGCCGGACGGGCAGTTCGAGCAGCCCTATGGCGCCATCGCCCCCTATTCCCTGTTCACCCTGCCCGCGCTGGCCTTCCTGGAGGCGCGGGGCATGGGGCAGCGCGACCTGGCCGAAGTGGTGGTGGCGCAGCGCGAATGGGCGATCCCCAACGAACGCGCCCAGCGCCGGACGCCGGTGACGGTCGAGGATGTTCTGGCAGGACCGCGCGTGGCCTATCCCTTCACCCGCGACATGTGCTGCGTCGTGACCGACGGCGGCGGTGCGCTCGTCCTCGTCAGCGCGGAGCGGGCGCGCGACCTGCCGAGCGCGAAGCGCGCCGTCTATCTGATGGGGTCCGGGGAATCCTGCGAGAGCGTGCTGGTGTCGCAGATGGACGACCTCACCTCCTTCGGCTCCTTCCGCAGGGCCAGCGCGGAGGCGTTCGAAACGGCCGGCGTCACCCATGCCGACATCGACCATGCCATGTTCTACGACGCGTTCGCGCACCTGCCGCTCTACATGCTGGAGGATACGGGCTTCGTCGGTTTCGGCGAATCCGGCGCCTTCCATGCCGAAGGGCACACGCGGCCGGGCGGCCGCCTGCCGATCAACACAAATGGCGGCGGTATGTCCTACACCCATTCCGGCATGTACGGGATGTACGCCATCCAGGAAGCCGTGCGCCAGTTGCGCGGCGAAGCCGTGGTGCAGGTGCCCGACATGAAACTCAGCTTCGTCCAGGGGGTCGGCGGGCTTTTCTGGTCGGCGGCCTCCCTGATCCTGTCCAACCAGGCGCCCTAGGGAGGCAATGACGGTTTCGATCCATCAAAAGCGCTGCCAAGAAGGAGGCAAACTCCTCGATGGCCAATCAAGGAGAGAGAAAATGAACGGATTGGGGTATCAGCTATTATGTGGCGTCTGCGCCTTCGCATTTGCGCAACCCGCCCTGGCGCAGGATAGCGGTCCGGATCAGGCCGCGGCGGAAAGAAGCGCGTCGGGATCGGTCAGCACCAGCGACATCGTCGTGACCGCGCTCCGCCGGTCCGAAAGGTTGCAGGACGTGCCCGTGTCGGTGACGGCGCTGGGCAGCGCGGCGCTGTCGCAGCAGCGGCTTCAGCAGGTCAGCGATCTCGCCGGGTCGGTTCCCAATCTTCAGGCGTCGACCGTCGCCGGGGACGGGCTGCCGATCTTCTCGCTGCGCGGCGTTTCCATGTCGGACTTCAGCTTCAACCAGCAGGGTCCGGTCGCGACCTATTTCGACGAAGTCTACAAGGGCAGCTTTCCCCTGCTGGGACTGGGCATGTTCGATCTGGAACGGGTCGAAGTGCTGCGGGGACCGCAGGGAACCCTATATGGAAAGAATACGACCGGCGGCGCCATCAATTTCATCAGCAAGAGACCGGGGCATGATTCCGAAGCCTATCTGAAACTGGGCTACGGCAATTACAACCGATACGACGCCGACGGAGCGGTGCAGGCGGGCCTGGGCGACACGCTGGCGGCGCGCATCGCCTTCACATTCTCCCGCGCCGACGGCTGGTTCAAGAATCTGATGCCGGGCAGGCCCGACGGCAGCGCCGTGCGCCAATATGGCATCCGGGCGTCCCTGCTGTTCGAACCGAACGACAAGCTGGACTTCATCCTGCGGCTGACGACCAGCCTGCAAAATCCGATCGAATATGGCGTCCTGGGCGAGCCGGTCGGGTCTCTGGGCATAGGGAACGGGGTCTATGAGATGTTCGGCGCGTCGAGCTATTTCAGGACCGGGCTTGGACGGCGGGAGATGGAGGCGGACAATATCGGCCGCCATCGCCACCGCACCTATGGCGCGTCCCTGACCGGAAACTGGCATGTCGCGGACGCACTGACCGTCACGTCGGTGACGTCCTACGACTATGGGCGCCTGCGCGTCATCGACGAGGCGGACGGCACGCCGCTGCGGGTGCTGGAGGCCGACCTGAAAGGACGGGGCAAGCAGTTGTCGCAGGATCTTCGCCTGTCTTCGGACTTCGACGGACCGTTCAACTTCATCTTCGGCGCCTATTATAATATCGAGAAATTGTGGAACGAGACGTCGGCGGGATTCTACAGCGACATCGACGTGAACGGAGACGGCGCGCTCACCTGGGAAGATTGCGTCGACAGCGGCTTCGCGGTCTCCTGCATCTACCGCAACAATTATAAGCAGGTCAGGAAAAGCGCCGCCGTCTATACCGACATGAATTACAAGCTGTCGGACCGGCTCATCCTGCGCGGCGGCATCCGCTATACGCAGGATCGGGGCAAGGTCGTCGGCTACCGCGCCCAGATAGAGGGGCCGGACGGCGTTCCCATCGTCAACACCATCCCAGGCGACGATCCGTTCGATTTCGATGCGTCGACCAGCGCCCGTTTCAAGAAAGGCACGGTCACCGGCAAGGTCGGCGTCGATTTCAAGACCGCCGACAACGACCTGATCTACGCCAGCTTCAGTCGCGGCTATCGCGCCAACGCCTTCAACGCGCAGGCCTATTTTTCCCCGGCCGAATTGAACGTGGCGGAACCGGAAACCGTCAACGCCTATGAACTGGGTTTCAAGAGCCAGTTCCTGGACCGCGCCGTGACCTTCAACGGGGCGGCATTCTATTATGATTATCGCGACCAGCAGGCGATCAGCGTCAATTCGGTCACCCATATCCAGACGCTGATCAATATTCCCAAGTCCCGCATCCTGGGCGCGGAATTCGAACTGACGGTGCGCCCGGTCCAGGCGCTTCGGATCAATGTCGGGGTCGGCATATTGGACACGAAGATCAAGGAAGGATCGCTCAACGGCACGTCCCTGCGGGGGAACCAGTTGCCCAACGCGCCGAAGCTCAGCGCATCGGCGGGTTTCGATTGGGATATAGTGGAGACCGGCGGCGGAAAGCTGAGCTGGGGCGTGAACGGCAGTTTCACGTCCAAGCAATATTTCGACCTGTTCAACACGGAACGCACCGCGCAGAAGGGATATGCGCTGGTCAACAGCCAGCTCAGCTATCGATTTGCCGACGATCGCTACGGCGTCAGCCTGTGGGGCAAAAATATCTTCAACAAATATTATGCGCGTTATTCGCTGGACCTGTCCGGCAACGGGTTCGATTACACCCATCTCGCCGACCCGCGCACCTACGGGATCAGCTTCGACGCGAAATTCTAAAGCAGATTCGGATCCGACTGCTCTACCTTTTATCCCTTCCTGCGCAGGCAGGCGCCCAGTTCGGACGGCGAACCGGGGTTCCTGCCAGCGGCCCAATTCGGAAGCGTGCCGCGTCCATCAGGCGCGGCACGCTCCCTTTGCCGGACGAGATGGGCAGAACGTCCGGCAATGGCATCCCCACATCCCTGCCGATCCCTTTTGCAGGCGGCGCCGCCCGCCGGGAAAATGCTTCACGGGCGGGAAACGGACGGCAGCAGCGTATATTTGGTGGTCAGATATTCATCGATCCCTTCAGCGCCGCCCTCGCGCCCCAGGCCCGACATCTTCACCCCGCCAAAGGGTGCGGCGGCATTGGAAAGGACGCCGACATTCCATCCCATCATGCCGGTCTGGAGTTCATTGATCAGCCGCTGCCCCCGCTCGATGCTGGCGGTGAAGGCATAGCCGACCAGGCCATATTCGGTGTCGTTCGCAATGGCGATGGCTTCGTCGTCCGTGTCGAAAGTGACGATCGGCAGGACGGGGCCGAAAATCTCCTCCCGCAGGATTCGGCTGTCCCTTGCGACATCGGTGAGCACCGTGGGTTCGAAGAAGGTGCCCGCGCCGCCCCGCCGCTTGCCGCCCGTGACGAGGGTCGCGCCGCGGGACAGGGCATCCTGGACCAGCTCGTCCACCCCCGCGACCGCCGCCTCGTCGATCAGAGGGCCGATCGCGACGTCCGGATCGAAGCCTGAGCCGAGCTTGAACTGCGCCACCTTCTCCGCCACCCGCCGGCTGAATTCCTGGGCCACGCTTGCATGAACGATGAACCTGTTGGCCGCCGTGCAGGCCTGGCCGATATTCCTGAACTTCGCGACGAGCGCGCCTTCCACGGCGCGGGAGAGATCGGCATCGTCGAAGACCAGGAAGGGCGCGTTTCCGCCCAGTTCCATGGAGGATCGCAGGATGTTGGCGGAGGCCTTCTCCAGCAGCACCCGCCCCACTTGCGTCGACCCGGTGAAGCTGATCTTGCGCAAGCGGCTGTCCGCGATGATCGGTCCGGTGGCGCCGCCCGAATTCGTCGTGGGAATGACGTTGACGACGCCCGCCGGCAGGCCCGCCTCTTCAAGCAATTTCACGAGATACAGGGTGGTGAGCGGCGTCAGCGCGGCGGGCTTGATCACGACGGTGCATCCGGCGGCCAGCGCGGGCGCGATCTTGCGCGTCGCCATGGCGAGGGGAAAGTTCCAGGGCGTGATGAGCAGCGCCGGGCCAAGCGCATGGCGCGAGACGATCATGTCCCCGGTGCCCTCCGGCAACGAGCCGAAGCGTCCGGATATGCGAACCGCCTCCTCGCCGAACCAGCGGAGGAATTCCGCGCCATAGCTCACCTCGGCATGGGATTCCCGCAGCGGCTTTCCCATTTCGAGCGTGATGATGCGGGCGATCCGTTCCCTGTCGCGCATGACGAGGTCGAACGTCCGGCGCAGCAACTCGGCGCGCTCGCGCGGCGGCGTGCGCGACCATGACGGGAAGGCGCGGTCGGCGGCGTCGAGCGCATCCATGGCGTCCGACGGCGTCGCATTCGCCAGCCGGGCGACGACATCCCCGGTCGCCGGATCGTGGACGCTAAATTGCTGCCCGTCGGCCGCCGAGCGCCAGGCGCCGTCGATGAAAAGTCCCGTGGGGACGGACGAAACCGTGTCGGTCGCCTCCGTCAGAGCCTGCTGCTGCATGGTCGCGGCCGTCATGCGCTTTCTCCCTCCCGCTCCAGCACGGGGCCAAGGCCCATAGCCTGGCGAAGGAAGCGCGCCGCATGGTCCAGTTCGCCCCGCGCCGGAGCGATGACCCCGCCCAGCGTCAGGAAGCCGTGCATCTGGTCAGGCAGGTGTCGGTGCTCGCTGCCCCGCACCTCGCGCTTCAGCCGCCCGGCCAGCGCGATGGTGTCGTCGCGCAAGGGATCGTGGCCGACCGACAGGATGAGCGTGGGCGGCAGGGCGCCGAAATCCGGATGGCGCGCCGGCGATGCGCGCCAGTCGCCCGCCAGCGCCACATCGTCCAGATAAAGGTCGCGGAACCAGCGAAGCGTCGAGGATGTGAGCGGATAGCCGCTGCTGAATTCGTCCATCGACGCGGTTCTGCGGCCCATGTCGCCGGCGGGGTAGAAGAGGGCCAGCGCGGATGGCGTCGCTTCGTCCCTCAGCGCGAGCGCCGCGACCAATGCCAGCGTCGCGCCCGCGCTGTCGCCCGCAACCGCCAGCCCCGCCGTTTCGATGCCCAGCCCGGCCACCGCCTCAGGCACATGGCGCAGCGCGGCGACGGCGTCCTCCACCGCCGCAGGAAAGGGATGTTCGGGCGCCAGCCGGTAATCGACCGCGACCAGGATCGCGCCCGCCTGCCTGGCCAGCAGCCGGCAGGTGGAATCATGGGTGTCCAAATCCCCCATGACCCAGCCGCCGCCATGCAGGTAGACGATCAGCGGGCGCGGCCCGATCGCCGCCTCCGGCTCGTATATCCGCGTCCGCAGCGGATTGCCGCCCGCCCCGATCGTCAGATCCCTGGCGCGGACATCGCGTTCCGGTTCGAAGCCTGCGCGCAGCGACGTGGCGCGATAGCCTTCCCGCGCCTGTTGCGCCGTGCCCTGTTCGAGCGGAGGCAGGGCCGCCGCGCGATATTGATCGACGACGCCCTGCGCCCCCGGTTCCAGGGGGACGCGAAGTTCGATTGCCTCTGTCATTGTCCAACCACTTTCTGCACGACGCCGCCATCGACCAGGAATTCGGCGCCGGTGACATAGGATGCTTCATCCGAAGCGAGGAACGCGACGACCTGGGCCACTTCGTCCATGCCCCCCGGCCGTCCCAGCGGGATAAGCGACGTGTCGACCTTCAATCCCGCGGTCATGGGCGTGCTGATCATGCCGGGCAGCACCGCGTTCACCCGGACGCCCGCCGCCGCGAAGTCGAGGGCGGCCGCCTTGGTGAGGCCGATGACCCCGAATTTGGAGGCGACATAGCCGTAACGTTCGCGATTGCCCCTGACGCCGTTGATCGAGGAGATGTTGATCACCGATCCGCCGCCGGCCGCCGCCATGCGCGGAATGCAGGCGCGCATGCCGTAGAAGACGCCGCCCAGATTGACGGCGATCTGCCTTTCCCATTGGTCGTCGGACGTGGTTTCCAGCGCGCCGCCCCCGCCCACGCCCGCATTGTTCACCAATATGTCGATCCTGCCGAACCGTTCGACGCATCGGTCCGCCGCCGCCCCCCAGCTTTCGCCGCAGGACACGTCCAGGCGGAGATAGTCGGCGGCATCGGCGCCCATCTCCCCGGCCAGCAGCCGGCCCTCCTCGTCGATCACGTCGGTGACCAGAACCCTGGCGCCCTCGGCGACGAAGCGGCGGACATAGGCCGCGCCCAGGCCACGGGCGGCGCCCGTGATCAGGGCGGTCTTCCCCGTCAGGCGGCTCATTCCGCCGCCTGCGTCGTCAGCTCGCCCAAGGGGGTGAAGCGATAATCGCCCTCGGCCGGCCCGCGCGTCATGTTCCAGAACTCCAGCAGTTCGAACGGCCAGACGGCGGAAACGCGGCCGGTCTTGTTCCTGTACCAGCTCGTGACGCCTTCCGCGCCCCATGCCCGCGCGCGGTTGGCGCGGTCGATCTTCCCCACGAAGGCATCGGTCGCGGCGTCGGTGGGTTCCATGTCCTTCAGCCGCTTCACGACCAGGGTGCGGATGCACTCCAATATATATTCGATGCTGCATTCGACGATGAAGATCGCGCTGCCGTTCGCCGCCACGGCCGAATTGGGACCGCCGCAGATGAAGAAATTGGGGAAGCCCGGCACCGTCATGGTGGCATAGGCCCGCGGATCGCCGTCCCAATATTCGTGCACCTCCACGCCGTCGCGCCCGCGCACCTCCATGTCGGCCAGGAACTCGTCCGCGCGGAAGCCGGTGGCATAGGCGATGACGTCCACCTCATGCAGCACGCCGTCCGCCGTGACGACGCCTTCGGGCACGATCCGCTCTATTCCTTCGGTCACCAGGTCGACATGCGGCTTGCGCAGCGTGGCCGACCATTGGCCATTGTCGCGCAACAGGCGCTTGGCCCCCGCCGGATAGGTGGGAATGACCTTGTCGATCAGGTCCGGCCTGTCGGCGAGCTGGCGGCGGAATTCGGCCTCCAGTTCCTGGCGGAAGGCATGGTTGATGGCGCCGATGGAACCCTCTTCGCTCCAGCCTTCATCGGCGGTGACGGTGGGCATCCGGCCTTCCGTCGCGAGCCAGAACTGCCAGAAGCGATACCAGCGCGCATAGCCCGGAATGTGCCGGAACAGCCACATCAGTTCCGGGCTGATGTCGTCCAGATAGTCGGCCGTGGGCAACAGCCAGGGCGCGCTGCGCTGGAACACCTCCAGCTTGCCGACCTCGTCGGCGATCGCCGGCGCGATCTGATAGGCGCTGGCGCCGGTCCCGATGATCGCCACCCGCTTGCCCTTCAGGCTTACGTCATGGTTCCAACGGGCGGAATGCATGCTTGCGCCCGCGAAGCTGTCCATGCCCTCGATATTGGGCAGCTTGGGCGAGTTGAGCTGGCCGGTGCCGCTGATGACGACATTGGCGCGGTGGACCCTGACCTCCCCGTCGGTGACGGCCGTCACCTCCCACTCGCCCGCTTCCTCGTCATAGATCACCGATCGGACGAGGGTATTGAAAACGATGCGGTCGCGCACGCCATAGTCATGCGCCACTTTCAGGACATAGTCCTGGATCTCCGACTGGCGCGAGAATTTCTGCGGCCAGTCGGTCTTCTGCGCGAAGCTGAAGCTATAGGCATAGTTCGACGTGTCGAGACGGCAGCCCGGATAGGTGTTTTCCCACCATGTCCCGCCGATCTCTGGATTCTTTTCCAGCACGACATGCTCCACCCCGGCCTGCTTGAGGCGATAGGCGGCGACGACGCCGGTGATGCCCGCGCCGATGATCAGCACCTTGAACGGCCGGTCGGGATCGAGTTCGGACAGGGTCCACCGGGGCGCGCCCACGTCATGGTCGGCCACCTCATGGATCAGAAGATCCCGGTAATCGTCGAAATCGCGGGTGATGAGGAAGCTGACGATCGCCCGCAGCTCCGCATCGTCGGTGTGGCCGGGCGTCTGGATCTCGCCGTCGCGATACCGCCTGATCGCGTCGAAGGCGAGCCGCCTCGCTTCCTTCTGCTGTGCTTCGTCAAGGCCGCCCTGCGGCATCGGGATGAAGGATTTGCGCGTATGCGGCGGCTTGAGCGATGGGGGAACCAGCGACGTGTCGCCCGTCAGCTTCGCCAGCGCGGCCAGCAGGGCGGGCAGTTCCGCCTTCTCCAATATACGCTCCAGTTCGGCATCGTCGATGTCGATCGGAAGATAGGTGTCGAACGCATCTGCATGGTCGATGGGGTTGGCGGACATGGTCTTTCCTCTCTGGCCGCGAACCTGCGGCATATGCGTGGCGGCGCGTGAACCGGGCCGTGAACTAGGCATCGAACATGATGACCTGGCGAAGCTGGTCGCCCGATGCCAGGGCGTCGAAGGCGGCGTTGATGTCCTCCAGCCCGATGCGGCGCGAAATCAGCCGCTCGACCGGCAGCCGGCCTTCGCGCCACAGCCTTTCCAGGAACGGAATGTCGCGCCGGGGAACCGACGAACCAAGATAGCTGCCGACGATGCGGCGCGCCTCGGCGGTCACCTGCAAGGGCGATATCTGCGCCATGGCGCCGGGCGCGGGCAGGCCGACCGTCACGGTCGTGCCGCCGGGCGCGGTGATGGCGAAGGCGGTTTCGAACGCCTTGGGATGGCCGGCGCATTCCATGACGATGTCGGCCCTGATCCCCCGGTCGACGGCGTCCTGCGGCGACAGCGCCTCGTCGGCGCCCAGCGAACGGGCTAGGGCGAGCTTGTCCGGAAGCGCGTCGATCGCGACGATCCGGCGCGGACGCAGCGCCTTCGCGGTGATGAGCGCGGCCATGCCGACGCCGCCCAGGCCGATGACCGCCACCACGTCCGCCTCGGTAGGCCGCGCCTCGTTGAGGAGCGCGCCGCCGCCGGTGAGCACGGCGCAGCCCAGCAGCGCCGCCACGTCCGGCGGAACGTCGTCGCCCACCGGGACGGCGGAACTGCGATGCGCGACCAGGTGATCCGCGAAGGCGGAGACCCCCAGATGGTGGAGGACGGGGTGGCCGCATTCGCTGAGGTGCACGGCGCCGTCGAGCAGCGTCCCCGCCCCGTTGGCGGCGGTGCCGCGGGTGCAGGGAATGCGCCCTTCGGTCCGGCATGCGTCGCAGGCGCCGCAGCGGGGCATGAAGGTGAGGACGACGCGCTGTCCCAGGGCGAGGTCGTCGACATCCGGTCCCAGGGCGACGACGCGCCCGCTGGATTCATGCCCCAGCAGCATGGGCAGCGGGCGCCTGCGGTTTCCGTTGATGACGGACAGGTCCGAATGGCAGAGGCTGGCCGCCTCGACCTTGACCAATATCTCGCCGGGGCCGGGCGGCGTCAGGTCCAGCGTGCCGATCCGGATCGGCCGGCTGTCGGCATAGGGCCGCGGCGCGTCCGACGTTTCCAGGATCGCGCCCCGGATCGTCATCGACCCGTCGCTCCGTCCATCCATGGCGGGGGATGCTGCGCTCATGCGATCAGACCCCGGCCATGGAGCCGCCGTCCACGACAAGGGCGGTTCCGGTGATCCAGGACGCGTCGTCGGACGCCAGGAAACTGACCGCGCCGGCAATGTCCTCCGGCGTGCCCAGCCGACCGAGCGGATGACGCCGGGCGAGATCCTCCCGCGTGAACGCCTCGCCATGATGCGCCAGCACCGCATCCACCATCGGCGTGTCGATCACGCCCGGGCAGATGCAGTTCACCCGGACTCCCGATGCCGCGAAATCGAGCGCCATGCACTTCGTCATTCCGACGACCGCGCTCTTGGAACTGTTGTAGGCGACCGCGCCCGGCGTGCCCTTCAGCCCCGCGACGGAGGCGATGTTGATGATCGATCCCCTGGTCTGCCGAAGGTGGGGCACGCAATGCCGGGCGATCAGATAGGCGCTGGTCGTGTTCACTTCCAGCACCCGCGTCCACCGCGCTTCGTCGATGTCGAGCACGGTGCCGCCCGCCCACATGCCCGCCGCATGCACGACCACGTCCAGCCGCCCGGTCCATCCGACGATGGAGGCGACGGCGAATTCGATCGAGGCGGCGTCGCCGACGTCCAGCGTGGCCGCCCGCGCCCTGCCCTGTCCGCCAATCGCCTCGGCGACCTGGCCGGCGGCCCGCGCATCGATGTCGGTGACGAGGACGGACGCGCCCTGCTCCGCGAAGCGCCTGGCAATGGCTTTTCCGACGCCCCCCGCGGCGCCGGTTACGAGAACGGATTTATCCTGCATCGAACCCTCGAAGACCCTTGGCTGAAAACGGACGGCACGCGGTCGCCGACCGCGTGCCGGAAATGGCGGCGGGGAAACGGGCGCGCCCGTCCCCCGCCTTGGTCGGAGCGGCCTTGCAAGCCTGCGCGCCTGTTCCGCTCCGCATGGCCTAGAAGCGCCAGTTCATCTGGATGCCGTAGGTCGCGGGCTGCCCCGCCAGCCTGCGGACGACGTCATAGAGCTTGGCGACGTTGGTCCAGTAATAGCTGTTGGTCACGTTGCGGCCGAAGACGCTGACCTGCCAATTGCCGTCGCTGCCGCCGAAGCCGGCGCGCAGGTCGAGCACGCCATAGTCCTTCATGTAGAGCAGCGGTTCGTTGCCGAAGCCCGCATTGGTCTTGGTCCGGTAGCTGTAGTTGACGCCCAGATTGGCATCCAGCCGCGATGAAATCGGAAAGCGGTATGCGCCGTCCAGATTGACCTGCCATTTGGGCGTATAGGGAAAATCATTCCCCTTGAAGTTCTGGCGCGTGCCGATGATCGTGTAGTTGATGAAGTCCGACGTGACCTTCGAGTCCAGATACGTCGCCGCGGCGGTCAGGGACAGGCCGTTGGTCGGATAGACCGTGACCTGCCCCTCAAAGCCGCGAACGCGGGACTTGGGCACGTTGACCAGCGCGATCAGCGGCCCCATCAGCGTGATGATGCGCCCCTGAAGCTGCTTGTCCGAATAGTCATAGTTGAAGGCCGCGCCGGTCACGTCGACCAGCCGCCCGAAAAGCGACGCCTTGAACCCCGCCTCCAGCGCGACCACGCTTTCCTGCTTCACCGGAACATATTGGTCGACGCTGGTGCCCGAAAGGACGGGCACGCTGCCCGCCTTGTAGCCCCGGCTCGCGTTGAAATAGAGCAGCACCCGGTCGGCGGGCTTCACGTCGACGCCGAAGCGCCAGGACAGGCTGTCCTCGTTGAACGTCCCTTCGATATGGCTGGCATAGTTGAGATTGGCGTCCAGCGTCGAGCAACCGTCCATCGGAATGACGGGTATCGGCCCCAGCCCGGCCGCGGCGCGGATATTGTTGAACAGCCGCGTCAGCCCGACCGCCGAATTCTGGTTGGCCGGAAGCCCGCACCCCTCATAGTCCAGGTCCGCCTTGGTATAGCGGGCGCCGGCGTGCAGCGTGACCAGGCGGCCGATGTCATAGTCGACATTGCCGAACGCCGCATAGGTGTTGAAATCCTGATAGCCGTAGGGCGCGGCGGCGACGTCGTTGGTCAGCGGCGTGAAAAAGCTGTTCTGGGTGGAATAGTAGGTCGCCCAGATCGCATTCTCCCGCGTCTTGTCATGCGCATAGTTGACGCCCAGGATGATGGTCGCTGGCCCGAAATTGCCGGTCAGCCGCTCCTCGGTCGAAAAGGACGAGATGCGGCCGCGAATGCTCTGGTCGCCGTTCGTCAGCGACGTGCCGTCCAGGTCGATCCGCTGGTCCATGCTCATATGCGCGTAGGAATTGAGCGAGACCAGCGTGATGTCGTCGGTCAGTTCGTAATCCCCGCGCAGCACCGCCTGGTAGAAGCTGTTGTCCTTGCGGTAGGGCGTGTTGGCGTTCCAGTCCGCCGCGCGCGGCGTCTGGGGCGCGCGCGGATAGTTGGTGACGAGCGGAATGGTGCTGGCAAATGCCCCGAACAAGGGAACCACGGCGAGGAGCTGGCCCGCCTGCATATCCCCATCGTCGATGAAACCGTTGAGATTGAGCGAGAGCCTGAGGCGATCGGACGCCTGCCAGTCCAGAAGGAACCGGCCCTGGAGCATGCGCTGGCGGCCCAGGCTGTCGTTGCGGGTATAGCTTTGCTGCCAGCCGTCGCCCCGCACCCCGCGAACCGCCAGGCGGGCGTTGAGGCCCGGCGCAAGCGGGCCGGTGACATAGCCCTGCGCGTCCAGCGTGTTGAAGCGCGCGAAACTCGCCGTCACGCCCGCGCCCAGCTCATCCCTGGGCTTCGCGGCGATATAGTTGATCGCGCCGCCCGTGGCGTTCTGGCCGAACAGGGTTCCCTGCGGCCCCTTGAGCACTTCGACCCGCTCCAGGTCGAAGGCGGCGCCGGTCGTCATCACGGAAAAGGGCAAGGGCGCCTCGTCGACATAGACGCTGACGGTCGGGCGCGCACCCACCGCCGTGTCGTAGAAGCCCACGCCGCGCAGCGAATAGACCGGCACGCCGCTGCCGCTCTGCACGAAATTGAGGCCGGGCGTGACCTTCGCCAGATCCTGGACATCGTTGATCCCCCGCGCCGCAAGCTGCTCCCCGGTCAGCGCCGTCACCGACATCGGCACGGTGCTGAGGCTCTGGGCGCGCTTCTGCGCCGTCACGACGATGTCGCTGACGCTGTTCAGGCCATTGCCCTGGTCGGCGGGGGCCGCCTGGCCATGGGCGGCATGGGGCAGAATAGCCGCCCCAGCCAAATAAAGCGCCGTCTTGAGCATTTTCATCATCAATCCCCCTCCTGGGCCCATTCGACCGATGGGTTGCCTTGAAATCACAGGCTTGAACGGCACGGCCCGTCGACCGCCGCCGGGCGACACGGCCCGGCAGGGAGCGACGGGGTTCCCGCTGACTGCCTTTCACGAAGCGACGCAACCGGACTCGATCCACTCCGGCATCCCGACTCGTTGCGTTATGTGTATATACACATTCTGCAATGTCAATCATGTTCCGCCGCGCTCCTGCCAAGGCGCGGAAAAGCCCTGGGCAGGCCGAATCGGCGATGCGCAGCGGGGCGGCGACCAGAACCGTCCCGCCGCCGCCCGACATATCGATTCCTCGCAAGGCACTGTTTTCAGGCAATTTTAAAATCCTGCCGTCCGCGCTTGAACAACGATGTTTTCATTGGTAACACTGTTACCGGATTGGGCAGACGACGAAGGAGCTTAGGAATGCGCACGCGGATCACGGAACTGTTCGGGATCGAACATCCGATCATACAGGGCGGGATGCACTATGTCGGCTTCGCCTCCCTCGCCGCCGCGGTTTCCAATGCGGGCGGCCTGGGCCTGATCACCGGCCTGACCCAGCGCACCCCTGAACTGCTGGGGCAGGAAATCGCGAAGGCACGGGATCTGACCGACAAGCCGTTCGGCGTGAACCTGACCTTCCTGCCGACCTTCAACGCGCCGCCCTATGCCGAATATATCCAGGTCATCGCCGAAAACGGCATCCGGATCGTGGAAACGGCGGGGCGCAGCCCGGAAGAATATATGCCGCTGTTCAAGCAGGCCGGCATCAAGGTCATCCACAAATGCACCTCCGTGCGCCACGCCCTGAAGGCCGAACGGATCGGCTGCGACGCGGTCAGCGTCGACGGCTTCGAATGCGGCGGGCATCCGGGCGAAGACGACATTCCCAACATGATCCTGCTGCCATTGGCGGCGGAGGCGCTTTCCGTGCCGTTCGTCGCGTCGGGCGGCATGGCCGACGGCCGCAGCCTGGTGGCGGCGCTGGCGCTGGGCGCCGACGGCGTCAACATGGGAACCCGTTTCGTCGCGACCCAGGACGCGCCGGTCCATGAAAATGTGAAACGGGCGCTTGTCGAGGCGACGGAACTCGATACGCGGCTGGTGATGCGGCCGCTGCGCAATACCGAACGCGTGCTCAACAATCCCGGCGTGGAGAAGATCCGCCAGATCGAACGGGAAAAGGGCGACGCGATCAAGATCGACGATATTTTCGAGCAGGTCGCGGGCGTCTATCCCAAGGTAATGGTTGAAGGCGAGGTCGATGTCGGTGCATGGAGTTGCGGGCTGGTCGTCGGATTGATCCGGGACGTGCCGACCGTGAAGGAACTTGTCGACCGCATCATGAACGAAGCCGAGCAGATCATCACCGACCGGCTGGGCCGCTCCCTGGGCGCAACGGTCCAGAACGCGCTCGAAACGGCATAGGCGGCATGCCGTCCGGCACGGCCCGATGGGAAGGTGGCGTCGACCTGCAACAGGTCCGCGCCACCTATCGGGACGAGACGCGGTCCGCCATCCTCGCCGCCGCCGCGCGCATTTTGAGCGAGGAAGGGCCAGCCGCGCTGACGGTCCGGCGCGTCGCGGAGGTCGTCAACGCTTCGACGAAGATGATCTATACCTGCTTTTCGGGCAAGGCGGGGCTGCTGGACGCGCTGTATATCCACAGTTTCGACGGCTTGGGCCGCGAATTCGGAAAATGCCTGGCAGAACCTGCGCCGGTCGCCCGATTGCGGGCGATATGCAAGGCCTATCGCGCCTATGCGCTGGCGGAACCGGCATTCTACAATGTCATGTTCGGCGACCTCGGCCGGGCCTATGAAGCGCCGCTGGAAAGCCGGCGGCGCGCCTGGTCGACATTCCGCGCCATGCGGGAGGCGGTCGCGGCCTGCCTTCCGGAAGATCGGCGGGACGAAGCCCGGCAACTCTCCCAGATGCTCTGGGCGACGCTGCACGGCGTCGTCAGTCTGGAACTGAGGGGCCTGCTCGGCGAAAAGACGGATGCCGGCGATCTGTATGACAGGACGAGCGAACTCTTCCTCCAGGGAAGCGGCCTGATCCCCTCCTGACCGGCGTCAGCAACCGCGTCAGGCGGCTGCCTTGTCGTCCATGCGCGAGGCCACGAAGTCGCGCGGCCCCAGGACCCGCCCGTCTCTGGCCTTCAGCTCGATCCTGGCCAGCGGTTCGCCATTCTGGCGGTCGACCATCGCATATCGGGCCTCGTCCGGCTTGAAGCATGTGCTTTCGCCCCACTGCCACAGCGCCATGAGAACGACGTACAACCCCTCTCCCTTTGCGGTGAGGACATAGCGGTGGCCGACGCCGTTGTCCGCGTCCGGCTCTATCCGGAAGATGTCATGTTCGACCAGCTTCTTCAGCCGCGCGGACAATATGTTCTTGGCCAGCCCGATAGCCTTCTGGAATTCGCCGAAGCGCTCCCTTCCCTTGAAGGCTTCGCGCACGATCAGCAACGACCACCAGTCGCCGACCACTTCAAGGGAACGGGCAATGCCGCAATCGGCGTTGCCGAGATTGGTCCGCTTTCCCTTCATCGCCATCTCCAACATCACAGGAAGGTTTTGAAGTTAAACCAACTCCGCCGATTTGTCGAGCGTTCCTCCCCGCGACGCCGCCGGGAGCCATTGGCGGGGAAGGCCCTGGTCGTCGCCGCCTTCCCGAACCGCAGGGGACGGCGTCAGTCGATCTTCACGACGAGCTTGCCGAAATTCCGTCCCTCCAACAGGCCCATGAACGCCGCCGGAGCGTTGTCCAGTCCTTCGACAATGTCTTCGCGGAACCGGATCTTCCCTTCGGAAATCCACTGGCTGACCTCGTCCAGGAACTTCGGCCGCTGGTCCCAGAATTCGCCGACGATGAAACCCCGCATCATGATGCTGCGCGACAGGATGATCCGCATCGCGGCGGGCAGATGATCGACCTGTTCGCCGGACGATCCGTTATACTGGGCGATCAGGCCGCAGACGGGCACCCTGGCGAAATTGTTGAGCAGCGGCAGCACGGCCTGCCAGACGGCGCCGCCGACCAGTTCGAAATTGATGTCGATGCCGTCCGGGCACGCCGCGGCCAGATCGTCGGCGAAGGTCGGGGACCGATGGTCGACCACCGCATCGAAGCCCAGTTCCTGCTTCGCATAGGCGCATTTTTCCGCGCCGCCCGCGATTCCGACGGCCCTGGCGCCATAGAGCCTGGCGATCTGGCCGACCAGCGATCCGACCGGGCCGGTCGCCGCCGCGACGACGACCGTTTCGCCGGGCTGGGGTTTGCCCAGGGTCAGCAGCCCCGAATAAGCGGTGAGGCCGGGCATGCCGAGCACGCCCACGGCGGTGGTGATCGGCTTGAAGCGGTCGTCCAGCTTCACAAGGCCAGTGCCGTCCGAAATGGCGTGCGTCTGCCATCCCAGCCGTCCGGCCACGCGTTCCCCGACCGAAAAGCCCGGATGGCGGGATTCCAGCACGGTCCCGATGATCTCGCCTTCCATCACCCCGCCGACCGGCGTCGGCGCGGCATAGGATTTCCGGTCATCCATGCGGCCGCGCATATAGGGGTCGAGCGACAGATAATTCGCCCCGACCAGGAACTGTCCATCCCCGATGGGCGGCAGGGCCGCGTCCTCTGCCCTGAAATTGGCGGGCGTCACCGCGCCCTGCGGACGTTCGGCAAGGACGATCCGGTGGGTGGTCACCATGGCATATTTCCTTTTTCTTCTGTTCGGTCCGCGCGCCGTTGCGAATGGATGGGCGTTCCGAACGGGATTGCGTGGCGGCATGGGGCCTGCGCTGCGCTCGACCCGGTTCCGCTCTGCCGGCCGCGAGGACGCGGCCGGTTCGAATGCGGGTCAGGCCGCCTGGACGTCCCATAAGTCGATGGCGATGGCGATCCGGTCGAGGATCGGGCGGTTGTCCGCGCCGGCGGCATAGACGCGCCGCTTCGTCGGGAAGATGAGGCCGTCGAACGCCTTGTGATCGGTCGCATAGTTGGCGCTGGTCGTGCCGCCCATGATCTCCACGCTGTAGTCGTGGCGCCGCAGCAGGCCCGATTGATCGAAATAGAAGGTCTGCTGGGTGGAATGGCTGGGCACGCCTTCGGGGAATGTCACCTTCAGCCGACGCCAGGTTTCGCCATTCTCGTCCCAGGGTTCGACCTCTTCCGACGTGAAGCCGGGCAGCCTGAACAGGAACGGCGTGGTCAGATAGGTCCACATCGCATAGCCGGTGAAATAGACGAGATGCTGTTCGTCCCACGGCGTCGGAATGCTGTGCCCTTCGAAGAAGGAGCGCGGATTTTCCCGCTTATCGATCAGTTCGCCGCTGTCGGCGACGATGGCGGTGCTGTCCGGCTCCCAGACGCAATGCTGCCCCTCCTTGAGGAAGGGCGTGAATTCGGTGTGCGGCTTCCGCGTGGAGATCGAGCAATGCATGTCCGCATAGGCGCCGGGCCACTGCTTCACATGCCAGACCGTGCCCTCCGCATGGAAATGGGCTTTCAGTTCATTGATCTGCTCCCAGCGGTCCCAACCGCCATGCGCCGCGATCGCCAGGTCCAACAATTCGCTCACACCTATTCTCCATCGCTCCCCGGCCAATGCCGGATAGGTTTAACTTTGCAACCATGCAGCCCATAGGCCCTTATGGTTTAACTTTGCAACCTAAATTCGCGCGATGGATTCCCGGAGAGGTCGCCGGCAGGGCGTTCGCTAAGGGGATGGGAGCGTCGGCGGGCGCGGAAAAGCGCGGCGCGACAGGATGCGGCGCGGTGGGGCGGCCGGCGCAGGGCGACCAAGGCCGCGCCTTCAGATCATCCATTACCGAGCCGCGGCCGGCGGGTTTCGCCGGCCGCGTCGGTTCACAGCCTGGGGCATCGCGCGGAAAGGCCTGTCCCGCGCCTGTCGAAGGGGCGGGAGCCAGCCTGCCGCTTGAAACCGCTTAGGACCGCTCGAAGATGGCGGCGAGACCCTGGCCGCCGCCGATGCACATGGTCTCCAGACCGTAGCGCGCATCGCGGCGGCGCATCTCGTTCAGCATCGTCGCGGCGATTCGCGCCCCGGTGACGCCGATCGGGTGGCCCAGGGAAATGCCCGAGCCGTTGACGTTGAGCTTGTCCAGGCGGCTGTCGTCCTCACCCCATTCCCACGCCTTGAGCAGCGCGAGCACCTGGGCCGCGAAAGCCTCGTTGATTTCGATAAGGTCCATGTCGTCCCAGCCCAGGCCCGTGCGCGCGAACAGCCGCTGGACGGCGCCCACGGGGCCGATGCCCATGCGGGAGGGATCGCAACCCGCCGCCGCCCAGCCGACGAACCAGCCGCTCGGTTCCAGGCCGAGCTTCGCGAGCTGGTCTTCGGCAACGACCAGGCAGGCCGCGGCGGCGTCATTCTGCTGGCTGGCGTTGCCGGCGGTCACCACGCCGCCCTCGATCGGCTTCAACCCGCCGAGCGTCTCCAGCGAGGCATCCTCGCGGAACCCCTCGTCCCGATCGAAGATCACGGGTTCGCCGCGCTTCTGCGGCACGGCGACGGGCACGATCTCGTCAGCGAACTTGCCCTCGCGCCAGGCGGCGGCGGCGCGCTGGTGCGATCGGACGGCATAGGCGTCCGACTGCTCCCGCGTGATGCCATAGTCGCGGGCGAGATTTTCGGCGGTCTCGATCATGCCCGTGATCACGCCATAGCGTTCGATCGGCTGCGACATCAGGCGGGCGCGGGTCAGCCGGTCGTGCAGTTCGAGGCTGCCCATGCGCGCGCCCTTGCGCAGCGCGGTCGAATAATGTTCGACATTGGACATGCTTTCCGCGCCGCCCGCGACCACGACGTCGGCGGCGCCGGTCTGAACCATCATGGCCGCTTCGATGATCGCCTGAAGGCCGGAGCCGCAGCGGCGGTCGAGCTGGAAGCCCGGCACATTCTGGGGCATTCCGGCGGCCAGCCAGGACCAGCGGCCGATGCTGGGCGCCTCCCCGCTGGGATAGCCATGTCCGAAGACGACGTCGTCGACGCGTTCGGGATCGATCCCGCTGCGTTCGACCAGCGCCTTGATGATCGTGGCGCCCAATTGCCCGGCCGTCAGCGCGGAAAGGCCGCCGCCGAATTTCCCGACGGCGGTCCGAAGAGGCGAAACGATGGCGGCTCGACGCAATGTCATGATGTCAACTCCTGTAGATTCAACGGATTGCGGGTTTATGGATTGGGGCGATGGCTCTGGATGGCGCGCTCAAGCTGACCGGCGGCCGCCCTCAGGTCGGGAAGATAGCGCTCGATCAGATCCTCGCGGCTGTGGGCGTCGGAAAAGGTGGCGACATTGAGCGCCGCCAGGACCTGCCCCTCGCGGTCGCGGACGGGAACGGCCAGGGATCGCAGCCCGACCTCCAGTTCCTCCTCGACCAGGCTCCAGCGCCGCTCGCCCACGGCGACCAGTTCGGTGCGGAGCACATCGGGGGAAACGATGGTGCGTTCGGTCCTCGGCTCCAGGGCGGCGCGCGCCAGCCACCGTTCGGTCTCGCACGGCGCGAGCGAGGCGAGGAGGACGCGCCCCATCGACGTGCAATGGCTGGGCAAGGTGCTGCCGACCATCAGCGGCGCGGCGATCACCTGGTTCCGCTCGGCGCGGGCGATGTAGATGATGCGGCCCGGGTCCGACGGATCGAGCGCGCCGACCGACACCGTTTCCTGAAGGCTGTCGCGCAAGGCGTTGGCGACCGCCTGGCTGGCGCTGGCCAGGGGGGTGGACGTCAGGAACCCGGCGGCCAGCGGCAGCAATTTGGGCGTGAGCGAATAGCGCCCGTCCCGCTCGCGAACATAGCCAAGGCATGTCAGCGTGTGCAGGCAGCGGCCGGCGCTGGGCCGGTTCAGCCCGCTCAGCCGCGCCGCTTCCGTGATGCTGAGCGAGGACTGCCCCTCGAAAGCGCGCAGCACGCCAAGGCCCCGCGCCAGCGAAAGCATGAAGTTGGGATCGGCGGTTTGGCTGTCGTCAGCCATGGGCATTGACCTTTTGCGCTTAAACGAATATTGGCGTTTTTATCCGATAATCGGACAAATAGGGATTATTATGGCAAAGCGCAAGATATTTCCCGACGCTGATGCAGCGCTTGAGGGCGTTCTCTTCGACGGGATGACCATCATGTCCGGTGGGTTCGGGCTTTCGGGCAATCCGGAACATCTGATCGCCGGCCTGCTGCGGAACGGCGTCAAGGAACTCACCGTCATCTCCAACAATTGCGGCGCGGACGGCTTCGGCCTCTGGACGCTGCTCAACAACGGCCAGATCCGCAAGATGGTCTCCTCCTATATCGGGGAGAACAAGCTGTTCGCGGAACTCTATCTGTCGGGCCAGCTCGAACTGGAGCTCAATCCGCAGGGCACGCTGGCGGAACGCATACGCGCGGGCGGCGCGGGCATTCCGGCCTTCTACACGAAGACCGGCGTGGGAACCGTCGTCGCGGAGGGCAAGCCCGTCGAGGAATTCGAAGGGTCGCTCTATGTGCGCGAAACGTGGCTGCGGGCCGACGTTTCCATCGTGAAGGCCTGGAAAGCCGATCCGGAGGGCAATCTCGTCTATCGCAAGACGGCGCGGAACTTCAATCCGAACATGGCGACCGCCGGCAAGATCACCATCGCCGAGGTGGAGGAGATCGTCCCGGCCGGCGCGCTCGACCCCGACCAGGTCCACACGCCGGGCATCTATGTCGATCGCGTGATCCAGGGACCGTCCTATGAGAAGCGAATCGAATTCCGGACCACGCGTCCCCGCACGGAGGAGAAGGCCTGATGCCCTGGACACGTGAGGAAATGGCGGCCCGCGCCGCCGGCGAGCTGCAGGACGGCTTTTATGTGAACCTGGGCATCGGCATTCCGACGCTGGTCGCCAATTATGTGCCCGCCGACATAGAGGTCGTCCTCCAGTCGGAGAACGGCCTGCTGGGCATCGGTCCCTTTCCCTATGAGGATGAAGTCGACCCGGACCTCATCAACGCGGGCAAGCAGACGGTGACCACTTTGCCCACGTCGAGCTTCTTCAGCTCGGCCGACAGCTTCGCCATGATCCGCGGCGGGCATATCGACCTTGCCATATTGGGCGCCATGGAGGTTGCCGGCAATGGCGACCTGGCCAACTGGACCGTGCCGGGCAAGATGATCAAGGGCATGGGCGGCGCGATGGACCTGGTCGCGGGCGTGAAGCGCGTCGTCGTGGTGATGAGCCACAGCGACAAGGCGGGCAATTCCAAGATCGTCGAACGCTGCACCCTGCCGCTCACCGGCACGGGCGTCGTCGACGCCATCATTTCCGACTTCGGCCGGTTCGTGCTGGATCGGGACCGCGGCGAATTGATCGTGCAGGAACTGGCGTCTGATCTCGACATCGATTTCGTTCGCGCCCGGACGGGAATCCCGATCCGGTCGGCCTGATCCGAAATCAGACAGGCGCCGCCAAACAGCGGGGGGAGAGCGTTTTCGCAGGAAGCGGAGACGCTCTCTTTTCTTTTGCCTCTGCCCCGTCCGCGCCGAAGAGGAAAAGGCCCGTTCAGGCCTGGACGGGCGTCGGCGGCTGCCTGTGCGGCGCGGCGAGGATGTTGAACAGGATGGGGGCGAGCGCCGCGCTGATGATCGCGACCAGCACCATGGCCGCGTTGGTCGCGGTGTCGAGCACGCCGATCCGGGTCGCGATGTCGGACGCCGCGACGATCAGGCTGATGCGCGCGCTCAGCAATATGCCGGCGGCCATCGCCTTCCTGCGGCCGTGGATCGGGACCAGCAGCAGCGACGGGATGATCTTGTTGGCGAAGGCGACCGCCACGAAGCCCGGCACCAGCCACAGGGTCTTGGGCGATCCCAGCAGCGCGGGAATATCGAATTTCAGGCCGACATTGATGAAGAAGAAGGGCACGATGAAGCCATAGCCGATGACCTCCAGCCGCTCGCGCCGGTGGCTGCCGCGCGGAACGATCTGCCCCAGCAGCAATCCCGCGAGGAACGCCGCCAGCACCAGTTGCGAATTCAGCATCTCCGCCAGCCAGGCCGTCAGGAACAGCAGCGCCAGGCTGAGCCTGACGAAAGGCAGGCTGGTCCGGTTGTCCAGCCGCGCCGCGGGCACCCGCGCCAGCAGCCTGGGCAGCAGCCGGATCGCCGGGACGGCGATGGCGACAAGCGCCAGGCTGCCCAAGGCGCCCTGCGCGCTGCCGCTGACGACGATCCCGGCCAGGGCGGAAATGGCGATCATCGCGAAGAAGTCGACGAGCAGCGCGGCCGAGAGGATCGTCTGCCCGTATATGTCGCTGGCGATGCCCTTTTCCTGTATCATCGGCACGACGATGCCGACCGAGCTGGTCGAAAGGATCGCGGCATAGATCGCCAGGTGCACCAGGGGCGTCCCCGGGTCGAGCAGCAGCCAGGCGCCAAGGCCGGCCATGGCAAGGGTCAGCAGCGATATGAGGATGGCCAGGATGAGCGGCCTCGCCCGCTGCGCCCCCTGCGGCCGGGCCAGCAACGCGCCGAAATCGACCTCCAGCCCCGCGATCACCATGGGTATGGCAAGCCCGATCTGGGCGAACAGCTCCATCGAGGGACCGGGCGACAGGAATCCCAGGCCATGCGGGCCGACCAGGATCCCGAACGCGATTTCCAGCACCAGCGCGGGCAAGAGGGCCTTGGGCATCCATTGGGCGACGACGGCGGCCAGTGCGCTGCCGGCACAAGCCAGGGCCAATATGGAAACTATCACTTGTCCCTCTATGTCCTCATCGTGGCGCGGCGGCGGATGCCCGCTTCCTGATTGCCGACCTTCTCTCCGGCGGCGCCTGAGGGTCGATCCGTTGGTGCGCGGACGGCAAGCCCTTATCCCATGAACGACCGGCACTCAACCGTTGGTTCCGGACGGATGGGACGAGTTGCGGGGAAGCCCACCCCGATGTCCGCCGGACCCGCCGCGTCAGCCGCCGAACGCCCGCCATCCGGCAACCGTCGCGCGCGCGGCGTCTCCCTGCGCCAGCGCAAGCGCGTCGGCCGCCTGGAGAACACGGCGCTGCGCCTCGACCAGTTCGGCCAGCGAAACATGGCCCGCCCGATAGGCGCGATCCAGCGCGTCGCAGGCGGCGGTCGCGGCCCGGACCTCTTCGGCATGGACGGCTTCGCGCTCTCTGGCGGTCCGCCAGGCAACGACGGCGCGTTCGACATCCTCGGCGGCGCGCAGCGCGGCATTACGGAACTGGGCGATGGCCTCCCGCTCCGCGCCCTTCGCCCGTGCGACCTCCGCATCGACCCGGCCGAAGTCGAAAAGCCGCCAGCGCAGGCCCAACCCGCCCTGCACCACGCTCGCCGGGCCGGAAATGAGCCTGCCCGCGTCATTGCCCTGAAAACCCAGCAGGCCCGACAGGGTGAATTTGGGATAATATTCGGCAAGGGCGACGCCCAGCCGCGCATGGCCGGCAGCAACGCGCCGTTCGGCAGCGACCAGATCCGGCCTGCGCCGCATCAGATCGGCGGGCAGCCCCATGGCCGCGAAACCGGCGACCGGCACCGGCTCCGGCCTCTCCAGCGCCTGGACAACCGAATCCGGCAGGCCGCCGGCCAGCACCGCCAGCCGCGCCAACTGCGCCTGCGCCGCCTGGTCGAACTCGGCGATCCCGGCGCTGATCGCGGCGGTGGAGGCGCGGGACTGGTCCAGTTCGAAACGGGCAGCCGCGCCATGGACGAAGCGGGCGCGGACGATATTTTCCAGCTTCTGCGCCGCCGCCGCCTGATCGACGGCGATGGAGCGCCTGCGCTGCGCGGAACGAAGGAGGATATAGGCATCGCCAATCTCCGCCGCCACGGTGAGGCGGACGGCCTGGCTGTCGGCGACGGCCGCCTCCAGTTCCGCGACGGCCGCTTCCCGCCCGCGCTTCAGCCCGCCGGCAAGGTCCAGTTCCCAGCTTGCCCCGCCGACCAGTTCGAAACTGTCCTGCGTCCGGTCGAAATCCGGGACATAATCGGCGATCTGCCCCAGCCCGGCCCTCAGCGACTGGCGCGTCCGGACCGCGGAACCGTCCAGCGATCCCGACGGCATCCGCGCCGCCCGCGCCGACCCGGCGGCCGCCCTTGCCTGGTCGACCCGCGCCATCGCCGCCTCCACGTCGAAGCCGCCCTTGAGGCCGCGCGCGACCAGATCGTCCAGCATGGGGTCGGCGAAATCCCGCCACCACGGCCTGCCGCCCGGCTCCACGATCAGGGGAGCATTGTGAAAGGCGGCCGGCAGCGGCAAGGCCGGCCGTCGATACTCCGTGCCCGCGGCGCAGCCGCCCAGCAGGGCAAGGCCGATCAGGGCGGCCAGCGACCGATTCGTCGTCACGACGCTTCTCCCGTCCGGGCGAGCAGGAGATAGACGACCGGCGTCGCCACCCGCGACAGCAGGGTGGAGGCGATCAGGCCGCCGATGATCGCGACCGCCATCGGGCCGTACAGCCCCGATCCGCCCATGGCCAGCGGCAGCAGCCCGCCGATCGCCGTGACGGAGGTGAGCAGCACGGGCAGGAAGCGCATCTCGCCCGCCTGCTCGATCGCTTCGCGCATGGCGATCCCCTGCCCCCGCAACTGTTCGGTGAAATCGACGAGAAGGATCGAATTCTTTATCTCTATGCCGATCAGCGCGATCAGGCCGATCATCGCCGTGAAGCTCAGCGAATTGCCCGTCAGCCACAGCGCCAGGACGGCGCCGAGCAGGCCGAGCGGTATGATGCTGGCCACCACAGCGACGAGCCTGAAGCGCCCGAATTCCATGACCAGCACGGCCAATATGCCGAGGCAGGCGACGATCGCCGCCGCCGTCATCCCCGCATTGCCGCTTTCCTGCTCCTCCGCTTCGCCGCCAAGCGCGATGGTGTAGCCCGCCGGCAGGCGCACGGCCCCGCGCACCCGGTCGAGCGCGGCTTGCGTCACCGCGCCCGTCAGATGGCCTGCCCCGACATAGGCCGTCAGGGTGACGGATCGTTCGCGATCATGGCGTTCGATGCGCGCCGGTCCCGTTTCCATGCCGGGATCGGCAAGGGCGCGAAGCGGCACCGCCCGGCCGTCGACGGACGGAACATGGATCCGGTCGAGCGCCTCGACCCTGTTGCGCTGCGCCATGGGCAGCCTGACGCGGACGGGATAGTCGTCCCCTTCCGCATCGCGAAGGCGGCCGGAAAATTCGCCGTCCAGCGCCAGCCGGGCGGCCTGTCGGGCGGCGCCCGCCGGGACGCCCAGCGCAGCCGCCTTCGCCTCGTCGATCCCCAGCGCCAGGTCGGCGCGGTCCTGGCGGACCGGATTGTCGACGTCGCGGATGCCCGGCGTGCCGGCCATGGCCGCCTCCGCCCGCCGGGCAAGGGCGCTCAGGGTAGCGAGATCCTCGCCGGCGATGCGGATTTCTATGGGGGCGGCGATCGGCGGACCCTGAACGAAGCCCAGGACGGTGATGCGCGCCCCTGGAAAGGCGGCGAACTCCCGCCGCAGGTCCGAAAGAAGCCGGGCGGAATGGGCGGGCCGGCCGTCGCGCAAAGACACCGCGACCTCCGCGAAGGCAGGGTCGGGATCATGCTGGCGGACATTATAATATATCTGGGGATTGCCCCGGCCCAGATTGGCGGCGAACCATTCCACCTCCGGCGCCCGCGCGAGCCTCCGTTCGACCTGGCGCAGGACCGCGTCGGTCGCGGGCAGCGAAGCCCCCTGCGGCAGTTCGATGCGGACCAGGAATTGCGGCGTGTCGGCCGGCGGGAAAAGGCTGGTCCCGATGGCCGCGATCAGCGGCGCGATGAACAGGCAGAGCCCGCCCAGCAGCGCCAGCGCCAGCCCGGGCCGGTCGAGCGCGCGATGCAGCACGGGCGCGTAGAAGCGATGGACGCCCCGCTCGATCATCGCCAGCATGCGATTGCCCTTCTCATCCTCGCGTGCGGGCAGCACCCGGCTGGCGACGAAGGGAATGATCGTGAGCGCGATGACGAAGGATGCGGAAACCGTGGCGATCACGCTGACGGGAAGGGAGCGGATGAACGCGCCCGACCCTTCCGGCAGCGCCAGCAGCGGCAGGAAGGCGAGCAGCAGGCAGGCCGTGCACCCCGCGACCGCCAGCAATATCTGCCGCGAACCCTCCATGGCGGCGGTGACGCGGTCCTCGCCGGATCGCTGGCGGCGCGTGATGTTCTCGACCACCACGACGCTGTCGTCGACGAGCAGCCCCAGCGAAAGCACGAAACCGCTGATCGAAAGCTGGTTCAGCCCGAACCCCAGCGCCTGCAGGATGGCAAGGCCGGCAAGCAGCGACAGCGGGATGGCGAACATCACCACCCCGGCGGCGCGCAGCCCCAGCGGAAGCAGCGTGATGGAGACGATGGCCAGCGCCAGCAGGAAATCCCGGTAGAGGCCGTTCAGCCGCCGCTCCACATTGCTGGCCTGGAAGAAGCCATATTCGAGCTTGACGCCGCCGGGGACCATCCGCTCGAAACAGGCCAGTTCCGTCCGGATCGCCTGGGTCAGGACGCCGATGTCCACGCCCTCCTTGGCCGTGGCGGTAAGCAGCAGGGCGCGCCGGCCGTTGAAGCGGACGACATGCTCCGGCTCCCCGCTCGCCCATTCGACCCGCGCCAGGTCGCCTATGCGCGCCACCGCCCCCTCGCGGGAAAGGACCGGAACCCGCCGCACATCGTCGAGCGAGCGAAAGGCGCCGCCGGTCCGGACGATCAGGCGGCGCTGCCCCGCATTGACCGATCCGACGGGCGCCTCGTCGCTGGCCCGCTTCAGCGCGTCGACGACCAGCGAGGCGGGCAGGCGCAGTTCGGCGAGGCGGCCCGGATCGATCGCGACGCGCACCTCCATCGGCGGCGCGCCCCAATATTCCGCCCGGCGCACGCCGGGGATGCGGGCAATATCCTCCACCATGTCGTCGGCGAATTTCTCCAGCCGCCGCATCGGCAGCCGGTCGCTGACCAGGGCGGCCTGGAAGATCGCCGTCTCGCTGGTCCGGTTGCGGACGACGTCCAGCCGCGTGACGCCGTCGGGCAGCGTCGGCCGCAGGGCCGTGACCTCGCGGACGACCTCCTCATATTTGCGCTCGGCGCTGCTGGACCAGTCGAATTCGGCCTGGATCGTCGCCGCGCCGTCGGTCGCGCTGGCCTGCACGTCCTTCAGGTCGTCAATGCCGTAGAGGGCATTTTCGACCGGCTTGATCACCAGCTGCTCCAGATCGGCGGGCGTGGCCCCCGGCATCGCGATGCGGATGCTCATGCCCGGAACCGGGAATTGGGGGTCTTCGGACCGCGCGACGCTGATCCAGGAGGCAATCCCGACCGCCAGCGCCAGGCCTGTCAGGACCAGGGTCAGGCGGCTGCGCCGGATGAGGAAGGCGGCGGGGTTGAAGCCCATCTCTCAGTTCCCGCCCGCCACAAGGACAGGATCGCCGTCTTTCAGATAGCCCGCTCCCGCCGTGACGACGCGCGTGCCGGGGGACAGGCCGGCCACGACCGCATCGTCGGCCTCGAACCGGACCAGCCGCAGGCGGACGAACCTGGCCCGGCCGTTCGCGCCGACGGTGAAGACGCCCCCCTCCCGGCCCGATCGGGGGACGAAGGCTTCGGCGGGGACGGCCGCCAGCGAAGGTTGCGCGGGGGCGGCGGAGGACGGGAACCGGACGGAGGCGATGGCGCCGCTTTGCCCATGGCCGCCCGGCGGCAACCGGACCTCGACCATGCGCGTGCCCGTCGCGCCGTCGACCAGCGGCTGGCTTTTCGCGACCCGTCCGGGCAGCGCCTGCCGCCCTTCGAAACGGACTTCGGCAGGCGTGCCGATGGCGATGCCCTCGGCATCCCGTTCCGCCAGCGGCACCCTGATGACGAGCGGGCTGTCATAGTCCGCGACCCGCAGGATCGCCTGTCCCGCGCCGACCGTTTCGCCAAGCTGCGACAGGCGTTCCAGCACCACGCCGGAAAAGGGCGAGACGAGCGTTGCCGATTGCTGGTCGTAACGCGCCGCCGCCGCCGCCGCCCTCGCCTGTTCCACCGTGTCGCGCTGGTCCTGAACCGCCGCCGACGCGACCGACCCGCTCTGCGCGAGCGCCTCCAGCCGCGCCAGGGTGCGCGTGGCGCGGGCCAGCTCCGCATCCCGCGAAGCGAGCTGTTGCTGGATGTCGGTGCCGGCGATCCGGGCCAGCGGCTGACCCACGCGGATGCGGCTCCCAATGTCGACCGACAGGCGGGAAATCACGCCGCCGACGCGAAAGGACAGGGTGGATTGCCGCTCATAGGCCGCCGTGCCGGAGGCGCTGACCCCCTGTCGCGCGGAAGCCGGCGCGGCGAGAGCGACGCGGACGGCCGTGGGGCCCGGTTCCGCCTCGTCGCGCCGCGCCGCGCCGCAGCCGGGCAGCAGCAAGGCGGCGAGGGCCGCCGCGACGGCCATGAGACGGCCCGCCCGCACATCCATGGCGGGCAGGCCTGCGGGGGAATGATCGGTCATCGGGCCACTTCGGCAGGAATGAAGGCGGCGCTTGCGATCCCAGGGATCAGAAGCTGAAGGAGAGGGCGAGGCCGGCAATGGCCTGCACCTTCGATCCCTCCTCGACGATCGGGCTGTCGCCGGCGTCTCCAAGATAACGGTTGGCGCCGGCCCGCGCGATCAGCCCCCAGCGCCGACTGAGCCGATAGCCCAGGGTCGCGCCCGCGCCGACGTCGCGAAGGCCGCCGCCGGGCCGATAGGCGGCAAGGCCGGACCGCAGCGACTCCTCCGCCGTGACGCCGAAATAGCTGCGCATATATTTGCCGTCGCCATAATTGGCCTGCGCGTCGACATTCACGAAAACCCGACCGCCGCGATAGGCCGCGTAGGAAAGCTGCGCGGTCGCCACCAGGCCGTCATGGCCGTCATTGACGTCCTTGAGCACGGTCAGGTCGACGGCGACCTCCCCCTGCCCCTTTTCATCGCCGCCGAAGCGATAGCCGACGAACCCGCCCAGCTCGACAGCCTGTCCCACATCGTCCAGCAGCTTCACTCGTCCGTCGCCGTCGCTCGAACTGTTGCGCTTGAACCGCAGGTTGATCGCCGGGCCGAACTGCACCGGGCTGTCGCCCAGCAGGTCTAGGCGGGCGCGCAGCCCGCGCAGTTCGAACTCCATCCCCTTCCAGCGCAGGTCGGCTATGCCGAAGGGAATGAGCTGATAGCTTTTGGCGCCGTCATAGGCGGGCGTGGCGCCGGGGCCGAGCGCGATGAAGCCCGTAGGCCCATTCCCTTCCCGCCCGTCCTCCATCTTGCGGCCGCTCTCCGCCGTATCGCCGAGCGCCTCCTGCGCGGCCGCGGGGGCGGAGGCGATGGTGAACAGGGCCAGGAGGGGCCGGATGACAAGTCGTTTCATGCGCAATCTCCAGGGCGACGGCACGATGCCGCCGGTGCCCCACCCGGCTAATGGGGGGAAGGATTTGCGGGCAAAGCGATATTCGCACTTGCACAATTTACTTCGTAAATTTACACTGTACGCACGGCAAATGGACATTCACGATGCACGATTTCGCGAAATTGCATGTCGAGGATTGGGCGAAGCGGCACGGCCTGCTGGCGGGAATCGCGCTGTTGTTCGCGGCCACGCTCGCCTGGCTCGGCGCCTTCGGTTCCCATGATTTCGAACCGTTCGCGCGGGTCGGCTATTGGACCGTCATCTTCCTCGTCCAATATGGGCTGGCCGCCGTGACGATGCCTCTTCTGCGGGCCTGGCCCCCGCTCGCCGCCGGTTCCATGGTCCATCGCGTGGCGCTGGGAACGGCGATCACCTCCGTGCCGATGTTCTTCGTCACCGCCGCCGCCTCGATGTCGGAGGGGACGTGGACCCCGGTTCCCAGCGAAGTGTTCGAACTGATCCTGGCGATATGGATCATCGGCGGGGCCTATCTGTTCCTCTGGGAAAAACTGTCTTCCGCGCCCTTCCCGGCGGGACGGTCCGTCGAAGCGGCGGCGCCGCCGATCCCGAACCCGCCGGCAGAGGCCGCGTCCCGGCGCGCTCCCGCGACGGACGGCCTCCTGTTCGAACGGTTGCCGCCCGAACTGGGGCGGGACGTCATATGCCTGGGCAATGAGGATCATTATGTCCGCGTGCACACGACCCTGGGCAACGCCCTCATCCTCATGCGCTTCGCCGACGCGCTGGACAGCCTGTCGGCCATGGAGGGCCAGCGGGTCCATCGGTCCTGGTGGGTGTCGCGAAGCGCGGTCGTCCGGATCGACCGTTTCGGCCGCACGGCGCGGCTGCAATTGCGCAACGGCCTGACCGTGCCGGTGTCGCAACCCTATCTCGCGCTTGCGAAAAGGCTCTGGGGTCCGACCCACGGCACGGTCGCGGCATGACCGCCGGGGATGGGCGCCACCCGCGCTGGCAGGGGGGGGAGGCGTTCGCCTCCTCCCAGGCGATCTTTCGAAACGCGGCCCACGCCATGATCCGGGCCGGCAGCCTGTCGACCCTGTCCATGCGCGGCCTTGCGGCGGCGGTCGGGGCCAGCGCCATGACCGCCTATCGCTACTATCCCGACAAGCATGCCCTGATCGCCGATGTGCGCGAGGAGGTGTGGCGGCAATTCGCGGCCTGTCTCGACCGTGCGACGGCCGGCATTTCCGGCGCGGAGGATCGGTTCCGGCGCGCCTGCGACGCCTATGTGCGCTTTGCGCTCGACCGGGAACATGAATTCCGCCTGCTGTTCGAAACCGACAAGCAGGAAACGGCCGCCAGGCCGGAGGGGTCGAGCGACGCCGCGTCCTGGACCCTGCTGACCGGGCTGGTCAGGCAACTGATGCCCGACGCGGACCGGGACGAGGTTCTGGAGCAGGCGCACTGGATCTGGGCGAGCCTGCACGGAATGACGATGCTGCATCTTTCCGGCCGGCTGATGCTGGGCCGGTCGCTCGACCAACTGGCCGCGAAGGTGATCGAGGCCCACCTCCAGGCCTTGCGGCAAAGCGCCGGCAGGCGCGCGTCCCCGGTCGCGCCGCTTCCATAGCCGGGACGTCCGCTCCGTCATGGCCGCCGCGTCGGAAATGGCCCCAGGCGAGAGATTTCATGTCGGAGGCGGAATCCTTGGCACTTGCGCGCTCCCCCGCAGTTCCCTGCCGCAAGGAGGATGCCGTGTCGGACAAGATCGTTTCCATTGGCCTGCTGACCGCGAGGGATCTTGAGCTTCTGGGCCAGGGATTCCGCCGGCACTTTCCCATCAGGGATGACGACCTGTTCAAGGATCTGCTGGCCAAGCTGGACGAGCTGCCGGCACGGCCGGACCCGCGCGCCGATGGCAAGCGGTGAACGGGCGGCCAAGAAGGCTCGGCCTTTGCCTGCTGCTGGCGGCGATGCTGTTGATCCTTGCCGCCATCGTCGGCCTGATGGTCCATTCCAGCATCGAGGCGCCCGACCCCGCATCGCGCACGCCCAAGGGCGCCATGCCGCCGGAGGGAGAACCGATGCGCCCCGCGGATTAGGCGCCATTGCGGCTCGCCATCTCGCGAAGGCCGGTCGTGCGATAAGGTAGTGCATGCTTGTGGAGGAGGAAAAGATGATCCGCATGTTCCTGGTGGCGGGCAGCCTGCTCGCCGCCGCCTGTTCGGGCGAGCCGGCTTCCGACCGGAACGCCCTCGACGGCGCGGCCATCAACCGGGCGGACGACGCGCCGGGCAATGGCGCGGCCGTTCCGCCGCCGACCAGCGGATCGGGCGCCATGCCGCCCAATGCGCCCGGCGCGAACAATTCCCCATGAACGACCGACGGGGCGGGATGGCCGAAGCCGAACGTCCGTTGGAGCCGCAATCCGGACGCCGCGCCCGCTATCGGGACGCTCTTTTCGCGGCAAACCAGATGACGTGCCTTGGCCCCTTGCCGTTGCTGCGGGCGCGCACGGCGACCTCCTCCACGGCCAGGCCGGCGCGGGACAGGCGGCGGGCGAAGCTCGCGTCGGGCGCGGCGGACCAGATCGCCAATATGCCGCCGGGCCTGAGCGCGGCGATGGCCGCCGCGATCCCCTGCGCCGAATAGAGGCGGTCGTTCGCCTGGCGCACCAGCCCGTCCGGCCCGTTGTCGACGTCCAGCAATATGGCGTCGTACAGCCCCCGCGCCGCGCCGATCACATCGGCCACGTCCGCCTGGACCAGGCGCACGCGCGGATCGTCCAGGCACCCCGCGGCCAGTTCCGCCATCGGTCCGCGCGCCCATTGGATGATCTCCGGCACCAGTTCCGCCACGGTGACGGTTGCCGTGCCGTCGAGCGCGGCCAGCGCCGCCCGCAGCGTGAAACCCATGCCGTAACCGCCGATCAGCAGATGCGGGCGCGCCCGGCCGCGCAGCCTTTCGCAACTGAGATTGGCGAGCGCCTCCTCCGATCCGCTCATCCGGCTGCTCATCAACTCGTTGCGGTCGAGCACGATCATGAAATCCCCGCCCCGCCGATAGAGGGTCAGTTCCTCCCCGCCGGGAACCTGCGCCGATCCGATGAATTCGCGTGCCTGCATGCCACTTTCTCCCGGCGGGGTCCGCCGCCGGGGGCTTTACGGCAATGCGGCGCGGCGTCAAAGGAGCGAGATGCGATATTTCCTCGATACAGAATTCAACGGCTTCGGCGGCGACCTCATCAGCCTGGCGCTCGTCCCCGAAATCGGGGACCAGGATTTCTACGTCTCCCTGCCCCTGCCGGCCGAAATCCACCCCTGGGTGGAAAAGAATGTGATCCCCTATCTGCGCTTCGTGCCGCCGGGCGTCGACCATCAGTTGAACCGGGTGGAGGCCGCCCAGCATCTGGAGGCCTATCTGGCGCATGACCGCGATCCGCTGATCATCGCCGACTGGCCCGACGACCTGGCCCATTTCTGCGCCCTGCTCGTGACCGGCCCGGCCGAGATGATCAGGCTGGACGGGCTGCGCCTGGAACTCATCAACGGCGCGGGGTTCAGCGCCGCGTCCAACAGCCGGATGCCGCACAACGCCCTGCATGACGCCCATGCGCTCAAGGACTTCTATCTCAACTGGGCCGTCTGACCGGGCGGGCCGAAGGGTTCGACCGATCTTTTGACAGCGGGCGCGGGACGGCGCATGGGCGGGGCATGCACCTCGCCCGTTTCGACATCGACCTGTTCCTGCGCGACCATTGGCAGAAGCGCCCGCTGCTGATCCGCAACCCGTGGACCGCATGGCGCAATCCGCTGGCGCCCGACGAGCTGGCCGGCCTCGCCTGCGAGGAGGGCGTCGAATCGCGCCTCATCACCCGGCAGGCGGATCGGCTCGCCATGGAAAGCGGCCCGCTGCCGGAGGATCGCTTCACCGAACTTCGCGACGCCTGGACGCTGCTGGTGCAGGCGGTCGACCATCATGCGCCCCATGTCGCGGCGCTGATCCAACCCTTCCGCTTCATCCCCGACTGGCGCATCGACGACGTGATGGTCAGCTATGCGACCGACGGGGGCGGCGTCGGGCCGCATTTCGACCAATATGACGTGTTCCTGGTGCAGGGCCTGGGCAGAAGGCGCTGGCGCGTCGGCCCGCGATGCGATTCCGCGACGCCGCTGCTGCCGCATGACGACCTGCGCCTGATCCCGGATTTCGAGGCGACGGAGGATCATATCCTCGAACCTGGAGACATTCTCTATGTCCCGCCCTGCTTCGCCCATGACGGCGTGGCGGTGGGCGGCGACTGCATGACCTATTCCATCGGCTTCCGCGCGCCGTCCCGCGCCGAACTGATAGAAAACTGGTGCCGCCATCAGGCCGACGCCATGACGGACGAGGATCGCTATGCCGATCCCGACCTCATCCGCCAGTCCAATGCCGGCGAGATCGCGGCCTCGGCCATCGACCGGATGCATGCCATGGCGATGGAGGCCCTGTCCGACCGCAACGCCTTCGCCCGCTGGTTCGGCCTGCACAACAGCCTGCCCAAATATGCGGACATGGACTGGCGGCCGGATGAACCGGCGGACCGGCGGACGGTGCGCGCCATGCTGGCCCAGGGCGTTCCGCTCGGCCGCAATCCGGCCAGCCGCTTTGCCTTCATCCGGCCGGGCGAACCGGAACTGCTGCTGTTCGTGGACGGCCATGGCTTCGATTGCGACGGCGCCGCCGCCCTGCTGGCCGAAGCGCTGTGCAGGGAACCGATGACGGTCGTGGACGCGAAACTCGCCGCTTCCCCGGCCGTGGTCGCGCTGGTGGCGGCGTTGATCGACCAGGGCAGCCTGGCGTTCGACGCGGACTGATCCGTCATGGCGCTCATCCTGTTCAACAAGCCTTATGGCGTGCTCTGCCAGTTCAGCGATGAACGGACGGGGCCGCCCCGGCCGACCCTGGCCGCCTATATCGACCGTCCCGGCTTCTATCCGGCGGGCCGGCTCGACCTCGACAGCGAGGGATTGCTGCTGCTGACCGACGATGGCCGCCTGCAGGCGCGGATAGCCGACCCCCGCTTCAAGATGCCCAAGACCTATCTGGTCCAGGTGGAGGGCGATCCGGACGAGGCCGCGCTGGCGGCGCTGCGGCATGGCGTGCGGCTGAAGGACGGTCCGACCCTGCCCGCGCAGGTCGAACGCATCGAGGCGCCCGCGCTCTGGCCCCGCGACCCGCCGGTCCGGTTCCGCAAGAGCGTGCCGGACCGCTGGCTGCGGCTGACGATCCGCGAAGGACGCAACCGGCAGGTCAGGCGCATGACGGCCGCCATCGGCCATCCGACCCTGCGGCTGGTGCGCTGGCGGATCGGCGACTGGACGCTGGACGGCATCCCCCAGGGGCAATGGCGCGACGCATGAAGATATGGCGGGCAGGACCGCCGCGCAGGACTGGCCGGGGCGCGGCTTGATCTGGGTGATTCCTTTTGCGGTTGCCCGGAACGGGCGCGGTCCGCATAGCGATGGCATGGACGCGAACACGACGACTCTGATCATGACCATTCTCAGCCGGGCGCCGCAATGGATCAGGCACGACCTGCTGTCGAAGGATGCGGGCGTCAAGCAACGGGCGGAGGAAACGCTGGCCGCCATGATCGCCAATGCCCTCGCCACGGGAACCGACGAGTCCACGGCGAGTTAGGGACCGAGTTCCTTCAGGCAAGGCTCCAGCAATGACATGCCGCTCCTTTTTCGGCGCCCTCATGCCGGCGGCGGCCCTATGGGCGGCCGCCGCGACCCCGGCGCCAGCCGGCGCGCAGGGACCGGCCACCGACATGGAGGTGCGGTGCGCCGCCGGACGGCGCTTTTTCCTCCGCGCCGATGCAGACCGCGCCACGATCGTCTGGAAGGACGGACAACTCACGCTGGAACGCGGGGCATTGCCGTTGGGCCTATATTATCGCAGCCCCAGGGCGGCGCTCATCATCGACGGCGACTATGTTTCTTTCGTGCCCAGGGGCGACCGGAACTGGCGCGACTGCCGCCTCCTGCCCCGGACCGATGCCGTGGAGCGCAACTGATCATCCCGGCGGGGCAATCCGCCGTTTACAATCCGCATTCCTTTGCGCAAATAGCGCTAACATCCTCCTGAAACGGGTTCGCTGACATGGCCGACGAAGACAAGAACGACATCACCGCCCTCACCGTCCAGTTGCTCAGCGCCTATGTTTCCAGGAACAGCGTGCCGAGCGACAGCCTGGCCGACCTGATCAGGACGACCCGCGCGGCGCTGACGGAAAATGCCGCCGCGGCCGTTGCGGAACCCGCCGCCGAAACCTTCACGCCGGCGGTTTCGGTGCGCAGGAGCCTCGCCTCGCCCGATCGCATCCTCAGCCTGATCGACGGCAGGCCCTACAAGACCCTGAAGCGCCATCTGGCCGCTCACGGCCTGACGCCGGAACAATATCGGGAACGCTACAAGCTGCCCAGCAGCTATCCGCTGGTGGCGCAAAGCTATTCGGAGGCGCGCCGCGCCGTGGCGGAAAAGGCGGGACTGGGCAAGAAGCCGGTCGCCGCCGCAAGCCCGACCGCCGCGCCGCAGGCCAAGGTGGCGGCGCCCAAGGCACCCGAAAAGGCCGCGGCTCCTAAGAAGGACAAGGCGAAGGACGCGCCCGCCCCCATCATATCGAACCGCGGCAATCGCGCCGCGACGTCGGCCTCCGCCAAAAAGGCGCCCGCGCAGGAAAAGGCCCCGGTGAAGAAGGCCGCGCCCAAGGCCAATGGAACCGCCAGGCCCAAATCGCCCAAGGCGGCATTGCAGGCGGCCGGTTCGCATCTGGGCGGCGGGGAAAAGGCCCCCGAAGCCGCGACCGCCAAATCCTGATCATGGGCGGGAAGCGAGCGACCGCGGCCCCGCTTCCCATCCCGGCGGTTCCGGCGCCGGATTCGATGAGGCGCGGGTGAAGCGCCAGCGGTCCGGCTCGCTCTCCCCGGCGTCGAAGCGATAACCGTCGCTGTCGAAACCGCGCATCGCCTCGACATCGGTTATGTGATGTTCGCACATCCATCGGGCCATCATGCCGCGCGCCCGCTTGGCGTTGAAGCTGACGAAACGCGGTCCGTTGGGGCCGGGTTCGCGAAAATCGACGTCGATGACGCGGATGCCCGCCAGCTTGCCTTCCACGGCCGCGAAATATTCCTGGCTGGCAAGGTTGAGGATCACGCCCGACCCTTCCTGCGCGACCTGCCCGCGCAACAGGGCGGCGATGCGATCGCCCCACCAGTCGGTCAGCTTGCTGTGGCGCGGCGCCCAGCGCGTTCCCATCTCCAGCCGATAGGGCCGGATCGCATCCAGCGGCCGCAACAGGCCATAAAGGCCCGACAGCATCCGGACATGGTCCTGGGCGAAGGCGATGCCCGCTTCGTCCAGCGTCTGCGCTTCGAAACCGGCATAGACGTCGCCGGCGAAGGCGAACAGGGCCTGCCGCTCCGGCAGGTGGGGAAAATCGCGAAAGCGGTCCGCATTGAGCTTCGCCAGGCGCGGCGAGATATGCATCAGCTCCGACAGCCGCTTCTGCGACAGGTTCGCCGCCGATCTCGCCAGGCTATGCGCCTCTTCAAGGAAATGCGGCGCCGTGACCGGAAGGGGCGGCGGCGCGCTTTCGAAATCAAGCGTCTTGGCGGGGGATAGCAGCACGATCATCGCAGCCTCCGTAGCGGCCGCCCGCCCCTGCGTCAAAAGCCTGCGCCATCATGTCCCGTGCGCCGCCGCCGCCGGGAAGTGGCCTAGGGCGTGTGGGGATTCAGCCCATGGCGGGCTGCAAATAGCGGCTTTCTGCGCTTCCGGTGCTCACGTACTGAAGTACGCTGCGCGCCAGTTCTCGAAATCCACTATTTTCGCCTCGCCCTGAACTGAATCCCCACATGATCGGCCCCCACCGAGTGGTCCGGCTTGATTGTTAGTGCATTGTTGCCTCCGGCGCCATGGTTGGCCGCAGGTGGAGCGAAGCGGAACCGGAGGGCGACCATGGCGCCGTCGCCGTTTCCGGAGCCGGCGGCCGATAGCCCAGCGAGCTATGCGGCCTGACAGTGTTGTAGTGCCGTCGCCAGGCTTCGATCAGGATGCGGGCTTCGGCCAGCGTATAGAAGATCTCACCATTGAGCAGCTCGTCGCGCATCGATCCGTTGAAGGACTCGCAGTAGCCGTTCTCCCATGGGCTGCCAGGGGTGATGTAGAGCGTCTTCACGCCGATCCTGGCCAGCCACTGCTGGACGGCCGTGGCGATAAATTCGGGGCCATTGTCCGACCGTATGTGCGCCGGCGGGCCGCGAGTGACGAACAGCTCGGCCAGGGCCGCCAGTACGTCCTCGCTCCTGAGCCGCCGTGCCACCGGCAGGGCCAGGCACTCCCGGCTGGCCTCGTCGATGATCGACAGGATGCGGAACTTGCGGCCATCGTGGGTGCGACCCTCGACGAAGTCGTAGGACCACACGTGCCCCGGATACTCAGGTCGCAGCCGGATGCACGATCCGTCGTTGAGCCACAGCCGTGAGCGCTTCGGCTGCTTCTGCGGCACTTTGAGCCCCTCGCGCCGCCAGATACGCTCGACCCGCTTGCGGTTCACGTGCCAGCCGGCATCGCGCAGCAAGGCCGTCACCCGACGATAGCCGTAACGGCCATATTGTCGGGCGAGCGCGATGATGTCCTCGGTGAGAGCTGCTTCGTCGTCCGCCCCGCGGGCTGCCTTGCGCTGTGTCGATCGATGCTGCCCGAGTACGCGGCAGACCCGCCGCTCGGACACCGGCATCATCCCTCGGATGTGATCGATACAGCGCCTTCGGCGCGCGGGGCTCAGTAGTTTCCCCGGGCTGCCTCCTGCAGGATCAGCTTGTCGAGCGTCAGGTCCGATACCGCCTGCCGCAGCCGGGCGTTCTCGCGCTCCAGGTCCTTCATCCGCCGCGCCTGATCCATCTTCAGACCGCCGTATTCCTTGCGCCAGCGATAGTAGCTTTGTTCGGTAATGCCGATCCGGCGGCAGGCGTCGGCCACCGTCCCGCCCTGCGCCAACACGATCTCTGCCTCACGTAGCTTGCCGATGATCTCCTCCGGCTTGCGCTTCCGAGCCATTCCATTCCTCCTTCGTGGTCCAAACTATGATAGTCGATGGACCACTCAGAAGGGGGCAGATCAATCGGCGGATCTCACTTCACCTTGGCGAGCGCGGCGGTCATCCGCTTGGCGGCAAAGGGCGGCAGCTTCACCGCCCTGGCGGCGGCGAGGTCCGCCGGGGCGACCTTGCCCACCTGCACCAGCGCGACCATGCCCATCGAATAATGCGGCATGCACTTGATCCCGTAGAGGCCGGGCTTGGTGACGGTCAGCACCGCCTCCTTGTTCATCGCGCCCTTCATCGGGGTCGCGCCGGCGGGCAGCATGGTCGCCATGGTTTCGGCATTATGGCTGGGATGGGTCGGCTGGAAACGGATGGTGTCGCCCACCGCCGCCTTCACGAAGGACGGCTCGAACACCATGGCGCCCTCCGCGCCCTGGTTCTTCATGTGGACGATGATCTCCCTGGCCTGCGCCGAAAGCGGCGCCAGCGTCAGGAGCGCGGCGGCGGCAAGGCCGCCCAGGGTGATGCGAATCTCGGTCAAGGCTCTCTCCCATGCAAACATGCTTGGGCGAGAGATGACGCAGCGCGGCGGACCCCCGCAATGGGCCATTGGTCCTAGGATGCGTGGGCACATGCAGGACTCGCCCGACTGGGCGATTTGGGTGGCTAGCCGTCATTCCCCCTCCCGCAGGCGGGAGGGGGTCAGGGGGTGGGCTGGCGCGACATAAGCGGCTATTCCCATCGGCTAAGCCGGAAGCTCCCCCGGATCAAGTCCGGGGTCGCGCCCACCCCTGGCCCCTCCCGCCTGCGGCAGGGGAAGGTCTAGGATCGACCATTCCCGGCATTTCGAATTCGTCCGCACGCCCCCTAAGGCGCCAAGCCCCCCTCCGGCGTCACCTGGACCAGCGGCCGCCCCAGGTCGCGCCAGCCGTCCGTCCCCTCCGCCAGCCACCAGACATTGCGATGCCCCATGGCGCGCAGCCGCCGCGCCGCGTTCCAGCTCATCCAGCAATCGGATCGGCAGAAGACGACCAGCATCCGATCCCGCCGTCCGCCGGTCAGCCGGTGCACGGCGCCTGCGAACCAGGCCGCGATCCCCGGCGCAAGCACGCCCCGCCCCGCTTCGGGAAACCAGCGCGCGCCCGGAATGCTCTCATGCGGCGCCGCCAGCCGCCAGCGCCCGTCGGCCTCCCGATGCCCGCCCTCGGCCGGCAGGACGTCCAGGAACAGCGCATCCCGGCCCGGCCGCAGGGCCGCCGCGGCGGACGGCGCGATCCGCCCGACCCCGTCGGGCGGACGGGAAACGGGCGCGCGATAGGCGGCGATCCGATAGCCGTCAGGCCCGAACAGCGGTTCCGCCGCCACGGGCGCCGCGCAAAGCAGCAAGGCTCCGGCCCAGATCGTCCTTCTCATTCCGCCTCCCTCCCCATCCGACCCAAGGGCCAATGGTAGCGCATCGCGCCCGGCTGTAGACCTGCACCAAGGGAGAAGGACGTGAAAAGGCGAAGCTGCGCAGCCATGACCCTGGCCCTGCTCGCGCTGGCGGCGCGGGCGGGCGCATCCGTGCCCGCCGACCCGCTGGGTTCGCCGATGTGGGAAGCCCATGCGAAGCTGCTGTTCGGCGACGATCCGGTCCGCTTCGATCCGCGGGTGAAGGTCGGCTTCCCTGAGATCGCGGAGAACCAGCGCAGCTTCCCCGTCGCCATCGACGCCCGCGCCATCGCCGGCGTCCGGCGCATCGTCCTGCTGGCTGACCTCAATCCCATCCCCATCGCCATCGACTATCGCCCGACGGACGGCGAAGCCTATCTCGCCACCCGCATCAAGCTGGACCAGCGCACCCCGGTGCGCGGCGCGGTGCAGTTGGCGAGCGGCGAATGGCTGGTGTCGGGCGGCTGGATCGACGCGGCCGGCGGCGGCTGCTCGACGCCCCCGGTCAGCCGCGTCAAGGGCGACTGGGCGCAGCATCTGGGGGAAATCAGGGGCGAGGCCTGGCCCGTCGCGGGGCCGGTTCCCGCCAGCCGCCTGCGCCTCAATTTCCGCCACCCGATGGACACCGGACTGGTCGACGCCATTCCCACCTATCATCTGGAGCGACTGACCGTCAGCGACGCCGCCGGTCGCGAACTGGGCCGGATGGAAATCTGGGCCTCGGTCGCGGAAGATCCCGCCATCACCCTGATTCCCCACGCGGCGGCGGGCGACGTGCTGGCCGTCGATGCCCGCGACACCAATGGACGCGATTATCGCGCGACGCTGTCCGTCGCGCGCCAGTCGCCCCTGCCGCGATGATGCTGACCCGGCGCAGGCTGATCGCGGGGAGCATGGCGCTGGCCGCCCTGCCCGCACAGGCGCGGGGCAGCTATGCGATTGCCCCCATCGCGGTCGCGGACGGCATCTGGATGATCCACGGCGCGGACGCGCCCATAGGGCCGGCCAATGGCGGCGCCATCGCCAATATCGCCATCATCGCCACGCCCACCGGCACGGTGCTGTGCGACTGCGGCCCGTCTCTCGCCTATGGACAGGCGTTGCGCAAGGTGGCGGAGGGACTGACCGGCCAGCCGGTGGTCCGCGTCTATGTGACCCATCTGCATCCCGATCACGGCATGGGCATCGCCGCCTTCGATCCCCAAATCGTCGCCGCCCTGCCCGGCACGATCGAAGCGCTGGCGCGGGAGGGGCGCGGCTATTCGGACGCCATGTACCGGCTGCTGAACGACTGGATGCGCGGCACCGAACTGGTCCTGCCGGGCCGGCCGATCACCGCCGGACGGGAGGAGTTCGGCGGGCGCGGGCTGCGGCTGCTGGCGCTTTCGGGCCATAGCGGCGCGGACCTGGCGCTGCTGGACGAACGCAGCGGCCTGCTGATCGGCGGCGACCTCGTCTTCCACGACCGCGCGCCCAGCACGCCGACCGCCGACCTCCCCGGCTGGCGCGCCAGTCTCGACCGGCTGGCGCAGGAACCGCATGGCGGCCTGGTCCCCGGTCACGGCCCGTTCGATCCGGGCGGCCGGGCCGCCATCGCCCAGACCCGCGACTGGATCGACTGGCTGGAGGATGCGCTGACGCAGGCGGTGCAATCGGGCCTCGACATGGTGGAGGCGGGCGAACTGCCGATCCCGCCGCGCTTCGCGACCATGGCGGCGGCGCGTTATGAAGTGCAGCGTAGCGTCTCGCACCTCTATCCGGGGCTGGAGGCGCGGCTTCTGCCCCGCATCGACCGCCCCGACTAGCACCATTTGCAGGCCGTCAGGGCTGAATGTCGATCCGTCCTAGAACCGCGCCTTCACCCCCGCATACCAGCGGCGCGGCGCGCCCGGTCCATAGGCGCGGGGATCGGAAGCGTCCGGCGCCTGCGCCATCTCCACCTCCCCGACGTCGGTGAACGTGCCGAAGGTCGCATATCTGCGGTCCAGCGCGTTGCGCAACTCGCCGAACAGCGTCACCCCCGGCACGATGTCGATCCCGGCGCGCAAGTTGACCAGCGCATAGCCCTTCAGCCGCGGCTGGTCATTGCCCTCGTCGCCCACCAGATATTGCCCCGTCCGCGCTATCAGGTCGCCGCCGACCGACCAGCCGCGCCCGGCATAGTCCAGCGACAGCGTCGCGCTGTGGCGCGGAATGCCGGGCAGCCTGTCCCCCGGCCGGACAAGGATCACGCCGTCCTCGTCCGCCGCCGGATTGGCGGGGCTGGAAAGCGCCAAATCGTGCCGGTAGGTCGCATCGGTGAAGGCATAGCTGAACGCCCCGGAAAGGCCGCCGCGCATCGCCTTCAGGGTGAATTCCACGCCCTGCCGCCGGGTCGCGCCGATATTGCGGAACCAGGCGCGCCCCCGGATGTCGGACGCGACAAACTGAATGTCGTCGCGGTTGCGCGTGCGATAGGCGGACAACAGCCATTCCAGCCGGAACCCGCCCCATCGGCCCTGTCCGCCCGCGCCCGCTTCCCAGCTTTTGGCGACGACCTGCTTCAACGGCGGATCGGCGATGAAGAAATTGGCGAGGCTGCACGGCGCATTTTCGTCGGCGCAGGACAGTTCGGCGGGCGTCGGGGCGCGATTGCTCTGCGCATAGCCGACCCGCAGGTTCAGCCCCTGCGACAGCCGATAGTCGAACTCCAGGCCGGGGTTCAGCCGCCTGAACCGATGATCGCCGTTCAGCGCCGTGCCGATCCGGTCGCGCATCGCGATGGAGACATGATTGTAGCGCAGCCCGATTTCCGCCGACAGCCGGTCGGTCAGCGGCAGCCGGTCCTGCGCGAACAGCCCCCAATAGCTGGCATGGGCGACCAGGCCCACCGGCCCGATCGCGCCGTCCGCCTGGACGATGGCCGGCCCCAGCCCCTCCACGCCGCGATCCTCCGTCAGCGCGCCCAGTTCGGTCGCCGCGCCGAAAAGGCTGCGGCTCGTGTCATGGCTCAAGCCGACGGCAAGGTGATTGCGCCCGCCCATTAACGGCCGCTCGTCGATGATCTGGACCAGCGCGCCCATCGCCCGGCTGTCGAGCCTTCCCCGATTGAGCACGCCATAGCCCTCGCCGCCCAGCACATCGGCGATCGCGCGGCCGTCGGCATCGGTCAGCAACGCCTCGTCCGCCCCCTCGACGGTCTCCAGGCAGAGCAGCCCGTCCTCGCACCCCTCTATGTCGGCGGCGTCGCCGTTCACCGTGCGCAGCTTCAACTGCTGGGCATAGAGCGTGCCCTCGATCCGCGTCCCCTCCCCCAGCGCGACCCAGGGATGCAGGCTGACCCGGCCATAGCGCGCCCTGGTATTGTCCGGCCAGGTGAAGACCGCGCGCCGGTCCGCCGCCAGCAGTTCGACCGGCGCGACGCCATTGCCGGTCAGGTCCGTGTCGGCGCCGATCCACTTCAGATGCAGCCCGCCCGTCGCCGTGTCGAAACCCAGATCGGCATAGCCATTGTAGAGCGTGGAGGGCGAATGGTCGCGCCAGCCATCCTCATGGCTGTACTGGAACGCGCCGAAGGCGCTGAAATCGCCCTTCCGGAGGCCGCCCGCCACGCTCGCCTCCCGCGAACCGAAGCGGCCGCCGGTCAGGCTTGCCTCCAACCCCGGATCACTGGTCCCGGTCTTGGTGTCGATCACCATCGCCCCGCCCAGCGCGTTCAGGCCATAGACGGCGCTGCTGTCGAACAGGGTGACGCTGCGGATCGCCGCCTCCGGCAACAGGTCGAAGGCGACCGTGTCGCCAAAGGGCTGGTTGAAGCGCGCCCCGTCGAGATAGACCGCCAGCCCCTGCGCCTGCCCCTGAAGCGGCGAGGCGGTGAAGCCGCGATAGACCAGATTGGGCTGCCACGGATTGCCCTGCGCGTCCTGCAGGGTGACGCCGGCGATGGACCGGGTGAGCGCGCCCAGCAGGTCGGGCGTCCCCGCGCGACCGATGTCCGCGCCGGTCAGGCGCAGCGCATCGTCCGCGTCGATCGCGCCGCCGGGCGCGGTGACGACGATCGGCTGCCGCTCCGCCTCGACGGCGTCGGCATTGTCCGCCCATGCGCTCTGGACGGATGCCTGCCCCGCCAGAATCGCCAACGCCGTGCCGGCCAGCCACATGCCCTTCCTCATCCCTGCGCCTCTTCTTCTTTGTTCCTCGACGGCCAGGCCATTGTCCAGCCATGAAAAAAATGGGGCCGCACCCCTGTTAGGATGCGGCCCCGCCCCGTGACATTGTTCCTTCGGTCGGGATCAGAAGAACAGGATGGCCCCCGCCGCGATGGCGTCGGAACTCGCCTGGTTGCCGTTATGCGCTTCCGACTTGGTGTGGACATATTCGCCGAGCAGCGTGACCCAGCTCGTCAGGCCATAGCGGACCTGCCCGACCCAACTGGAATTCTTGTCCACCAGCGTCGGGTTCGCCAGCGCGTCGGCGGCATTGGCATAGTCGAGATTGCTCTCGCCATAGCTGCCCCCGACAGAGAATTTCCCGAAGCTCGCCAGCCCTTGCAGATAGAATCCATGGCTGTCGCGCTTGTTGCCCAGGCCATCGGTGTCGAACAGGTTGAGCGCCGTCGTGCCGAGGCCCGACGCGTCATAATAGGTGCCGACCAGCGTCAGCGGACCCACCGTCACCTTCGCGCCCGCGTCCCAGCCCCAGCCGGTATAGTCCGGCCCGGCGATCACGTCATGCTTCTGCCGGATGCCCGCCGCCCACAGGCGGGTGGCCACGCCGCCCAGCTTGCCGTCATAGACCAGCTTGCCCTGGAAGCCCGGCTCCTTGTTCGACTCCGCCGGTCCGGTCAGCGACGACAGCGGCTCGAAAATGCCGATGCTGGCCGTGAAGCCGCTGAAGCTGGGCGTGGTATAGGTGATCTGCGGCTGGAAATCGGTGTAGATATAGCCGACGCCGATCCGCCCCAGCGTGGTGTTGGACGGCGCGACATTGCCCGCCGGCGTGCCCGACGACAGCAGGGTGATGTCGTTCAATATCTGCTCGGAGGCGAACAGGCCGATGTCGCGGCCGATCTTCACCTCGCCGAAACCGGGCCGGCCGAAGGTCAGGTAGGTCTGGCGGAAATCGATGCCCGCCGTCTGCAGCCCGCGCGGATTGCCGGGGCTGTTCGCGCCGCCGCCCGCCGCATAGTTGACCGAATTGATGCCGGGATACATGCCGAAATGCGCGCCCACATCCCATCCGCCCTGGTTGGTCATGACCTCCACCTTCAGGAATCCGGGCAGCAGGCCGTTGCGGATGGCGGAACTGTTGCCGCCCACCGTCGCCACGCCGCCGACCACGCTGTTGGTGGCGCTGGGCGCCTCGCCATCGTCATGGACGTAGAAGCCGTTGACCGATCCGGAGAATTTGAGCGTGATGTCGCCCATTTCGAAGCCGACGCCGCTGTCGGTCATGCGGACGGTCCGCCCGCCGCCCGACGCGTCCGGCGTCACCGGCGGCGCGGCCGGCGCGGCGGCCGCCTCCGCGCTCTCATTCTTCAGCAGTTCCTGATATTCCTCGTCAGAGAGGATACCCTTTTCATGCAGCCGCTTCAGCAGGTCGGCGGTGGTCCCGGCCATGGCCGGCGTGGCAGTCGCGCAAAGCAGCCCCATGGCCGCGCTCGCGAGGAGCAGCGTCCTTTTCATAACATCCTCCCTCTTTGTGCCGGTCAATGCCCCCGGCAGAAGAGAGAGTGAAACGCTTGGGCCGCAGCGGAAATTGGACTTAGGGCCTCCTCCCTTGGAAGGAGGAGGGGGAGCGTCGGCCCGACCCATGATCGACCGGACGCACTGACCGCTCTGGGGGGGGAGCGGCCATTCCCCTATTCGTCACCGCTCCCCCTATTCGTCACCCCGGACTTGATCCGGGGTGACGGAAAACTGATGACCGCAACTGACCAGTTCCAGACCCTTCCGAATCTATCCCCGCATCCCGGCGCCGTCGCCTCTCACCGAACCGCCACGATCCCCCACGGCGCCGCGCCCACCGGGATCGTTCCCGTGACCTCGCCCTTGGCCAGATCGATCACGCTCACATTGTCCGAAAGGCCATTGGCCGCATAGGCCCGCGCCCCGTCGCCGCTGACGGCGACATGCCATACCCGCCTGCCCACCGGCACATAGGCGCGCACCTTGCGGCTCGCCACGTCCACCAGCGCGACATGGTCCGCCCGCCCCAGCGCCACCACCGCCGTCCTGCCGTCGGGCGTGAAGCGGATGCCGCAGGGCAATATGCGATGGTCCGCCACGCCCGGAATGGCGAAATGCAGCGTCTCCACCACCTTGCGGGAGGCAGCATCGACGATCTGCACCGTCCCGCCCACCTCCGCCGCGACCCACAGCTGCGCGCCGTCGCCGGTGAACTCCACGTGCCGCGGGCGCAGGTCCACGGGCGTCGCGTCGACCATCTCCCGCTTCGCCACGTCCACCCAGTTGACGACATTCTCCTCCTCCGAAGTCACCGCGACCCACCGGCCGTCGGGACTTTGCGCCACGCCTTCAGGCTCGCCGCCGACGCCGACCTGAAAGGCGACGGTCCGGTTCGCAAGGTCGATGGCGGTCAGCGCGGCATCGTCCTCATTGGCGACGAACAGCGTCCCGCCATCGCGCGAGAGGAAGAACTGCTCCGGATCCTCGCCGGACGGCAGTTCCGCCACGACCTTTCCCGTGGCGCGCTCGATCACCTGCACGGCATGGTCGGTCGACGCGCAGAGATAGATATATTTCCCGTCCTTCGACGCGGTGATCCCGCGAGGGCGGCCGCCCACGGCCCAGGTCGCCACCACCTTCGCGCTGGCCGCATCGATCACGCTGACGCTGTTGCCCCGCTCGTTGGAGACATAGAGCGTCTCCGCCTGCGCGCTCGCCGCCTGGGCGATCACGGGAGCCAGCATCAACCCCGCCAGAAAGATGCGCTTCACAATCCTCTCCCAACCTGCAGCCTGTTCCTGCGCATGATTATAGCGCGCGCCCCTCGACCGGGATTGTACCAACGGCCAATAGGGCGTCAAAGCCCGCTGCCCTACACTCGCCCCAATCATATCGGGTGAGGATTTCGAGCATGAATCTGGGACGCATCTCGCTGCTGGGCGCCATGGCCATATTGGGCGCGACCACGGCAACCGGCCTGATGGCGCACGGCAATGTGACGCCGCAGGCGGTCGACACCTCCGCCCTGCCGGACATCGGCGAGGAATGGCTGGCGAAGAACCCCTATAGCGGCAATGCCAAGGCCATAGAGATCGGCCAGTCCGCCTATGGCCAGAATTGCGCCCGCTGCCACGGGCTGGACGCGGAAAGCGGCGGCATCGCGCCCGACCTGCGCTATCTGGAACAGGGCGAATCGGGCGACCAGTGGTTCGTGGAGCGCTTCCGCCACGGCTCCAGCCATGATGGAAAGGTCTATATGCCGCCCTTCGGCGACGTGCTGGGCCAGAAGGCCGGCTGGGCGATCCGCGCCTGGCTAGAAACCAAGTTCCAGGGCTGAGGGCATGATCGACCGGCGAAGCCTGCTGGGCGGCGCGGGCGCGGCACTGGCGCTGGGGCTGCTGCCGGGGACGACCCAGGCGGCGCCGCTGGGCAAGGTCAGGGAACTGGGCGTGCTGCGGGTGGTGGTCTACAAGGACAACCGCCCCTGGTCGTGGGAGGAAGGCGGCAAGCTCGCCGGGCTGGACGTCGACCTGGCCGGCGCCATCGCCCGGAAGCTGGGCGTGCGCGCCGACGTCGCACAGCTTGTCGCGGACGAAAGCGTGGACGACGACCTGCGCCATGGCGTGTGGAAGGGCGGCCTGCTGGGCTTCGCGCCGGGCGACCTGATGCTGCACGTTCCCTTCGACCGGACCTTCGCCGCCCGCAACGACCAGGTGGCGATCGTCGCGCCCTATTATCGCGAGAGCTTCCGCTTCGCCGGCATGCGCAACGCCATCGACCTGGAGGCGCCGCCCACCGGATGGCGCGGGCACAGGCTGGCGGCCGAACTCGACTCCATTCCCGACTTCTACCTGATCGGCTCCTTCGGCGGCATATTGGCGAAGGACGTGGCGCATTATCCCAGCGGCGCCGAAGCCGTCGCGGCCGTGGCGGCGGGCAAGGCGGACGCCGTGCTCGCCAGCCGCGCCCAGATCGAGGAAGGGCTGCACCGGGGCGGGTCGCTGACGGTGCGCAAGGGGCCTTTGCCCGCCTTCACCTCGCCCGGCTGGGACATCGGCATGGCGGTCAGGGAAAACAGCCGCACATTGGGCGATGCGGTGGAGGAGATCGTCTCCGCCATGGCCGCAAGCGGCGAGATGAAGGCGCTGTTCGCAACCTATGGCGTCGAGTGGACCCCTGCGCTCGCGGCCGGATGACCATTCCCCCTCCCGCGGGGGAGGGAGGGACGCGCCCGACCCAAGGTCCAATTGCTGCGCAGCATGGGTGCAATAATCTTCAAAGGGTGGGGGCGCCAATCACGCCCTTTCAACAGAGGGAGGATGGAATGAAAGGACGTTTGACGCGAGCCCTGTCCGGCGCCGCGATCCTGGGCATGGCGGCCACCGCCGCGCCGTTGCTGGCCGAAGGGCCGACCGATGCGGACCTGATGAACGACGCGGCGACGCCCGGCGACGTCCTGACATACGGCATGGGACCCAAGGCGCAGCGCTTCAGCCCGTTGAAGGCGATCAACGCCTCCAACGTCGCGAAGCTGGTTCCCGCCTTCTCCTCCTCGCTCGGCGGGGAAAAGCAGCGCGGGCAGGAAGCGCAGCCCATCGTCTATGACGGCACCATCTACGTCACCGGCAGCTATTCGCGCCTGTTCGCCTTCGACGCCCGCACCGGGGAGGAGAAGTGGCAATATGACGCCCGCCTGCCCGAAGGGATCATGCCCTGCTGCGACGTGGTGAACCGCGGCGCGGCCATCCATGGCGACAAGATCATCTTCGCCACGCTGGACGCGCACATGGTCGCGCTCAATCGCCACACCGGCAAGGTCATCTGGAACAAGCAGATCGCGGATTATCAGGCCGGCTATTCGGCCACCGCCGCGCCGATGGTGGTGAAGGGCAAGGTGATCTACGGCAATTCGGGCGGCGAATTCGGCATCGTCGGCGCGGTGGAAGCGCGCGACGTCAACACCGGCGAGCTGGTCTGGCGCCGCCCGACGATCGAGGGGCACATGGGCACCCTCAACGGCAAGGACAACGGCCTCACCGGCAAGACCAACGCAAGCTGGACCGGCGACCTGTGGAAGACCGGCGGCGGCGCGACCTGGCTGGGCGGCACCTATGACCCGGAAACCGACCTGCTGTTCTTCGGCACCGGCAACCCCGCGCCCTGGAACAGCCATTTGCGCAAGGGCGACAATCTCTACACCAGTTCGACCCTCGCCATCGATCCCGACACCGGCGTCATCAAATGGCATTACCAGACGACCCCGCATGACGGCTGGGACTTCGACGGCGTCAACGAATTCATCCCCTTCGACGCCACCGTCAACGGCAAGCCGATGAAGCTGGGCGCGAAGGCCGACCGCAACGGCTATTTCTTCGTGCTGGACCGCACCAACGGCAAGTTCATCAGCGCCAGCAAGTTCGTCATGCAGACGACCTGGGCCAACGGCTTCGACAAGAACGGCCGGCCCAATTACAACGACGCCAACCGCCCCGGCGCGCCGGGCGAGACGGCCAAGGGATCGTCGGTCTTCGCCAGCCCCAGCTTCCTGGGGGGAAAGAACTGGATGCCCATGGCCTACAGCCAGGACACCGGCCTTTTCTACATTCCGTCCAACGACTGGGGCATGGACATCTGGAACGAGCCGATCGCCTACAAGAAGGGGGCGGCCTATCTGGGCGCGGGCTTCACCATCAAGCCCATTGCGGAGGATCATATCGGCGCGCTGCGCGCCATGGACCCGAAGACCGGCAAGATCGTCTGGGAATATAAGAACAAGGCGCCGCTCTGGGGCGGCGTGCTCTCGACGGCGGGCAACCTGGTCTTCACCGGCACGCCGGAGGGGTATCTCAAGGCCTTCGACGCGAAGACCGGCCAGGAATTGTGGAAGTTCCAGACCGGCTCGGGCGTGGTGGGCAGCCCCGTCACCTGGGAACAGGATGGCGAGCAATATGTGGCGGTGATGTCCGGCTGGGGCGGCGCGGTGCCGCTGTGGGGCGGCGAAGTCGCCAAGAGCTTCAAGGACATCAACCAGGGCGGCGCGCTCTGGGTGTTCAAGCTGCCCGGATAAGAGGACAAGAACGATGATCGTCATGGGACGCGGCAACCACATGCACTCCATCCCGGCAATTCCGCCCGGCGCGATGCGGCTTGCCACGGCCCATGACTTGTCCGATGATCCGGGTCGAGGGGTGGGGCGGTATATGGGTGGCGAGGCAATCATGGAGCGGGTGCTGATCGTCGACGATCATCCCCTCGTGCGCGACGGGCTGCGCAGCGTGATCGCGATCAGCTTCGACAATATCGAGATATTCGAGGCGGCGACGCTCGACGAGGCCGTCTCGCTGCTGGAGAAGCAGGATAATTTCGACCTCATCCTGCTCGACCTCAACATTCCCGACGTCCGCCGCCTCGATGGCCTCAAACTGCTGCGGGATCGTTTCCCGATCCTGCCCGTGGTGATGGTGTCGGGCGCCTTCGACCGCGCCATCGTGCAGGAGGCGCTGGCCGCCGGCGCGGCGGGCTTCATTCCTAAGTCGCTGAAGCGCAGCGCCATCGTCGATGCGCTCCATCGGGTGGTGTCGGGCGAAATCTACCTGCCCGAAGCCATGGGCGAGAGCGTCGCCCCGACGGCGGAGGAGGATGAGATCGCCCGCCGCATCGACAGCCTGACGCCGCAGCAGAAGACGGTGCTGGCGCATCTGGTGCGCGGGCGGCTGAACAAGCAGATCGCGCATGACCTGGGCGTGTCGATGACCACGATCAAGGCGCATGTCTCCGCCATCCTCCAGAAGCTGGGCGTGCTCAGCCGCACCCAGGCGGTGATCAAGGCCAATCAGGTGCATTTCCGCGCCGATTGAGCCTCTCCTTCGCAGCGCGGCCCGGCGATCGATCGACTCGCTTGGAATTTGCTGCATGACAGGTAAGGAATCTTGCGGCTCCCTCGTTGGTGAAGGCACCTGCTGCTGGAGGCTGCATGAGCACATCTTCATCTGTCACGGTCCGGAACGCGACGGCCGGGGACGCGGCCGCCATCGCCGCCATCTACGCGCACCACGTCCTGCACGGCACGGCCAGCTACGAACTCGTGCCGCCGACCGTCGCGGAGACCGTGGCCAAGATCGGGCGCGTGACCGGCCGGGGCTGGCCCTTCCTGGTGGCGTGCGACGGCGCGGAGGTGGTCGGCTATTGCTATGCGACGCAGTTCCGCGACCGGCCCGCTTATGCCCATGCCTGCGAAAACAGCATCTACGTCGCGCACGACCGGCGCGGCGGCGGCATCGGCCGGGCGCTGCTGGAAGCGCTGCTGGACGCGGCGGAGGCCTTTGGCTTCCGCCAGATGGTGGCGGTGATCGGCGGCGGCGAACCCGCCTCGGTCGCGCTCCACGCCGCCTGCGGCTTCCGGCAGGCGGGCCGGCTCACCGGCATGGGCTGGAAGGCGGGCCGCTGGCTCGACACCGTCTACATGCAGATCGCGCTGGGCGGCGGCAATGCCACCGCGCCCGACGCCGCCCGGCCCTGACCGCGGCCGGCAATGGGCAGCAGGGGCGATTGGCTATCGGCCGCAAATCTGCTATTCCTGACCCACTGACGGCATGGCCAGACCCGCCGCCCGCCCTTGTGTCGGCAACCCCTTCCGGCACCGCGCACGACGCCCGCCTGACCATGCCTTCGGGCACAGGGCGATGGAGGATGTCATGGCGATTTCCCAGAGATTGCGCGGCTATATGGACCGTTGCGGCACGCGCTTCGACGAATGGCCGCACGAACATTCCAGCGAAATGGCGCGGGCGGCCCAGGCGGCGCATGTCCCTGGCCGTCAGGTGGCCAAGGCCGTGCTGGTGCAGGCGGGCGACGAATATATGCTGGCCGTCCTCCCCTCCTCCAAGCATGTGAGCTTCAACTTCCTGCAGCAATGGCTGGCCCGCGACGTCTCGCTGGCGGAGGAACATACGACAGCCGCGCTGTTCCCCGACTGCGAACTGGGCGCGATCCCGCCGGTGGGCGCGGCCTATGGGCTGAAGACGATCATCGACGACGACATGCTGATGGATCAGGATGTCTGGTTCGAGGGCGGCGACCACCACACGCTGGTGCACATGAATGCGGAGAATTGGCGGCGGCTGCAAAAGGGCGCCGGCCATTTCGCGTTCAGCATCTAGGCGATGATATTCCCCTCGCGGGCGGGCGGGCTCAGGGGGCGGGCGCGAGCGCAGCGAGCTTGCGTCCTCCGGGCGGAGAGCGAACGCCGCCGGCGCGGCTCCCTCTCATGCAATAAATTCAACACTGTCATCGGAAAAATAACATGGCCTTCGCAGTTCCCCCCTGGCGGGGCATGGCCTAGAATCCCGGTCCCGGAGAAGCTGAAAGGAATCGTGCAATGGACGCAAAGACGAGCAATGATCCGCTGTCCTGTCCCGTGAAGGAACCCGCCGCGCTGCGATCCCTGCTGGGGCGCACCAACCGCGACTGGTGGCCGAACCAGCTTTCGCTCGACATCCTTCAGCAGAACGGCCTGTCGGGCAATCCGCTGGGCGACGATTTCGATTATGCGGCGGCCTTCAAGACGCTGGATTATCAGGCGGTGAAGCGCGATCTGACCGCGCTCATGACCGACAGCCAGCCCTGGTGGCCGGCGGATTACGGTCATTACGGCCCCTTCTTCATCCGCATGGCCTGGCATTCGGCGGGCACCTATCGCACCGGCGACGGGCGCGGCGGCGCTTCCTCCGGATCGCAGCGTTTCGCCCCGCTCAACAGCTGGCCGGACAATGCCAATCTCGACAAGGCGCGCCGCCTGCTCTGGCCGATCAAGCAGAAATATGGCCAGAAGCTGAGCTGGGCGGACCTGATGATCCTGGCGGGCAATGTCGCCATCGAATCGATGGGCGGCCCGGTCTTCGGCTTCGGCGGCGGCCGCGCCGACGTGTTCGAGCCGGAAAAGGACGTCTATTGGGGCACGGAGGAATTCTGGGTCGGCCAGGAGGGCAATGAAACCCGCATCCAGCCCGAAAAGAACATGGTCCTCGAAAGCCCGCTGGCCGCGATCCAGATGGGCCTCATCTACGTCAATCCGGAGGGGCCGGGCGGCAATCCCGATCCGCTGCAATCGGCGCGCGACATTCGCGAGACCTTCCTGCGCATGGGCATGAACGATGAGGAGACGGTCGCGCTCACCGCGGGCGGCCACACCTTCGGCAAGGCGCATGGCGCGGGCGACGCGTCGAAGGTCGGCAAGGAACCCGAAGGCGCCGACATCGCGCAGCAGGGCCTTGGCTGGCAGAGCGGCTATGAAAGCGGCATTGGCGACCACACCATCACCAGCGGCATCGAAGGCCCTTGGACGCCGACGCCCCGCACCTGGGACCACAGCTTCTTCCACATGCTGCTCGATTATGAATATGAGCTGGTGCGAAGCCCGGCGGGCGCCAAGCAGTGGCAGCCCGTCAACCAGAAGCCGGAGGACATGGCCCCCGGCGCGCACAGCCCCGACAGGCGCGTGCCGACGATGATGACGACCGCCGACATGGCGTTCAAGATGGACCCGGAATATCGGAAAATCTCCGAACGATTCCGCAACGATCCCGCCGCGTTCGAGGACGCCTTCGCCCGCGCCTGGTTCAAGCTGTGCCACCGCGACATGGGGCCGAAGGCGCGCTATCTGGGGCCTGAGGTTCCGGCCGAAGACCTGATCTGGCAGGATCCGATCCCGGCGGTAGACCATCCCCTGGTCGACGCGGCGGACATCGCTTCGCTCAAGCAGAAGATATTGGCGTCGGGCCTCAGCGTCGCGGAACTGGTGACGACCGCCTGGGCCTCCGCCTCCACCTATCGCGGGTCGGACCATCGCGGCGGCGCCAATGGCGGGCGCATCCGGCTGGCTCCGCAAAAGGACTGGGACGTCAACCAGCCGGAGCAGCTTGGCCGCGTCCTGTCGGCATTGGAGAAGATCAAGGCCGAATTCGACAGCGCGGGCGCGAAGAAGATCTCGCTCGCCGACCTCATCGTGCTGGCCGGATCGGCGGCCATCGAAAAGGCGGCCAAGGATGGCGGGCGCAACATAGAGGCGCCCTTCACCCCCGGCCGCGCCGACGCCTCGCAGGAACAGACGGACGTGCAGAATTTCGAGGTGCTGGAGCCGAAGGTCGACGGCTTCCGCAACTATCTGCCCGTGCCGTTCAGCGTGCCGGTCGAGGAACTGCTGATCGACCGCGCCCAGTTGCTTACCCTCAGCGCCCCCGAAATGACGGTGCTGGTCGGCGGCCTGCGCGTATTGGGCGCCAATCATGGCGGGTCGAGCCATGGCGTGTTCACCGACCGCCCCGGAACGCTCAGCAACGACTTCTTCGTCAACCTGCTCGACATGGGCACGGCGTGGAAGGAGGTGGAGGGTCAGAAGGACATCTTCACCGGCACCTGCCGCAGGTCCAATGAACAGAAATGGACCGGCACGCGCGTAGACCTGGTGTTCGGGTCGAACGCGCAACTGCGCGCCCTGTCGGAGGTCTATGCCTCCGCCGACGCGGGCGACAAGTTCGTGAACGACTTTGTCGCCGCCTGGACCAAGGTGATGAACGCCGACCGCTTCGACCTGGCGGCCTGAAGATGGCAAGGCCGCTCCTCCGGGGAGCGGCCTTTCCCTGTCACGTATCGCCGCCTGAACTACGTCTTTCCGCTCAATTGAGCTTGCCCGGCTTTCATGCGACATTGGCTCCCGCACCGATGCGGAGACTCGCCGTGCACGATTATCTGAAGGACGCCGCCGATGCTGCCAAGCTGACGGACGAGCAGCTCCTCGCCATCCTCCGCAGGATCGGCGATCCCAAGCATCCGACCGGGTTCGAACAGGCGGTGCTGGACGAAATGGAAAGGCGGCATCTGCGCCCTTCCTGATTCCCTCCCCCGCCTATTTCAGCATCGTCCGCAGCAACGCCCGCAACTGCGCGGGCTTGACCGGCTTGCCCAGCAGCGCGATGCCCCAGCCGTCCATCCGCGCCTTCAACGCCTCGCCCCGGTCGGCGGAGATCATCACGGAGGGCACCGCCCGCCCGAAATGGCCATGCAGCCGTTCGATCACCGCATCCCCCGTCTCGCCGTCGTCCAGATGATAGTCGACCAGTATGACGTCGGGCGCCTCGCCATCGGCGAAGGCCGCCACCGCCTCCTCGAATCCCGCGGCGGTCGCCACCGTGCAGCCCCAGCCGCCCAGCAATGTCGACATGCCGGTCTGGATCGCGCGTTCATTGTCGACCACCAGCACCTTCAGCCCGCGCATCGAACGGTCGCTGCGCGGCGCGCTGCCGCCCTCCCCTTCCTCCACCACCGCTTCGCCCCGCGGCACGCGGATGGAGAAGGTCGCGCCCTGCCCCGGCGCGGATTCCAGCGACACCTCGTGGCGCAGCATGTCGCTCGCCCGGCGGACGATGGCCAGGCCCAGCCCCTTGCCGCCCGCCCCCCTGCCTCCCCGCGTGTCGAGACGGCGAAACTCCTCGAAGATCAGTTGCTGCTTGTCGGGCGGGATGCCGGGGCCGCTGTCCGCGACGCTCAGCCTGATCCCCTCCCCTTCCGCCACGCAGGCGACGCGCACCGACCCGCGCTGGGTATAGCGCAGCGCGTTGGACAGGAAATTCTGCAATATCCGCCGCAGCAACCGGATGTCGGACCGGACCCAGACCGGAGCCGTCTCCACCGTCAGCGCCAGCCCCGCCGATCGCGCCATCGGCGCGAATTCCGTCCTCAGCGTGTCGAGCAGCCGGTCGATGCGGAAATCGCTGATCTCCGGCTGGATCGCCCCCGCGTCCAGCCGGCTGATCTCCAGCAGCGCCTCCAGCAGGTCCTCGACCGAATCCAGCGCGGTAGAGGTCTGGTTGACCAGCGCCCGCGTCGGCAGCGCCAGCCGCCGGTCGCCCAGCGCCGCGACGAACAGCCGCGCCGCGTTCAACGGCTGCAACAGATCGTGGCTGGCCGCCGCCAGGAAGCTGGTCTTGGACAGGTTCGCCTTTTCCGCCGCCGTCTTGGCGTCCATCAACTGCGCCTCGATCTCCCGCCGCTCGGCCACTTCGGCCTCCAGTTCCGACGTGCGTTCCGCCACCCGCCGCTCCAGCGTTTCCGCCGTTTCGCGCAGCGCCGCCTGCGCCCGCAGCATGTCGGTGACGTCGGTGAAGCCGATCACTTGCCCGCCCCGTTCCATGGCGTTGCTGCGGATCTCGAAACTGCGCGCCCCGGCATGGACCAGCTCGCTGCGATGGCGCGCCCCACCCCGATCCAGGCAGCCCCTGTCGTCCATGCCCAAGGTGCCCCGGCACCAGTCCAGCAGCGCGGCATGGGTTCCCCCCTCCTGCGCCCAGTCCTCCGGCAGTTCCAGCAGCCGCCTGATCGGCGCAGAGCGACAGCCTACCTCTGACTGCCGCCAATCTTTGCAACAGAGCCTGTTCTTCGTGCCGATCACGGGACTCGCCATTGCGACAGTCAATCCCGATGAGACGGCGAACGCTGCTGGCATGTCCAACTTCCTAAGAACGCTGGCCGGTGCGTTCGCAACATCGCTTGTCCAGACCCGCTGGGCCAACGCGACGCGAGAAAACCAGACCGAACTGGCCGGCGCCATGCACCAGGGACAATCGACCCTGGATGGCATGATCGCGGGCGGCGCATCCCCGGAATCGGCGAGGGTCATGCTGACCAATATCGTCGAAGGGCAAAGCGTCATGCTGGCAACCCTCAATACGTTCGCGGCGATTGTAATGTGCTTCGCCGTCGCTGCCGCCCTCATCTGGCTTGCGCCCAAGCCCAAGGGACCGATCGATACCAACGCGGGTCACTGACAGGGGCCAGGAGGAATTCGGTTTGTGAAATGGAAGAAACCTATGTCGAATAAGGAGGGAGCGGCGATCCGTCCGGTCGCGCAAAGCTCCAGGCGTGCGGAGCGGAAGGAAGAGCGGCGGCGCCTGCTTATCGCCGCAGCCCGCTCGGTCTTTCACGAAAAGGGATTCGCCGCAGCCACCATCGACGACATCATGGCTCGCACCGGTGGGTCGCGCGGAACGCTCTATGGCCATTTCGACGGCAAGCTCGCTCTTTTCGAGGCGATTGTCGAGGAAGAGGCCGAGCGCTTCGCGCAGGCCGTCACCGAAACCATCGCGCCCGCCGCCAGCGGCGATCTCGATGCCATGGCGGAACGGTTGATCGCCGTCGCCACCAGCGAGGAAACGATCGATCTGTTGCGGATGGTGATTGCCGAGCGGCAGCATTATCCGGGTATCGGGGAAATCTATCGCCAGATCGTACCCAGGATCCAGGCATGGATGCGCCGTATGTTCCGTGAACAGACTGGTGCCTCGTTCTGCCGTGACGAAGCCGCGTCGGATTTTCTGGCGGACATGTTCCTCGCCATCGTTCTGGCCGACACACAAATGGGTATCCTGACCGGAATAACCGGCGACCGGCTCGACAAGACGCATCTTATTCGAACGCGCCAGCGTCTCAAGGCCTTGCTCGCCCTGCGAGATCATTTGGGCGCGGACAGGCTGTCCGAGCTCGCCGCTCTCGCGCAACAGGACATTGAAGATGGCCGATGAATGCATCGCGGACTGGGAAGTAATCTCCGCCCGCATCCATGATCTTTGGGTGGACCGCCTCGACAACTATGATCGCGCGATGCGGGGCGATCTTCATGATATCGGCATTCTTGTCCGCGACGAGTTTGCCCTTGGTGATCGGAAGGCCGAACAGGCCATCACCCGATGGACAGCGGAAAATCGGCCCCGATCCCTGCTCAACGCGCAATGGCAGCGCTTTCGCACGGCGATGCAGGATCGGTGGGAGCCTCAAACGCCATTCGATCCGGACAACCGCGATGACCTGAATGCCGCGCGCAATCTCGTGATCCACGATATCGACGAGTTGCTCAACCGGATGATCGAACACTATCGTCTCACCGAGACCACCGCCGCTGTCCAGGTCAATGACTGGCTCAATCTCGTTCGCGTCCTCACCGAGAACCAGCCTCGCAAACGCCTCTCGCCGCGCTGGACCCGTTCCCCGCAATGAATGAAATCAAGGAGCCTGTGATGAATATTTCCGAAACCGTGCCGATGGAACGGCGCAGAGCCATTGTTGTGGGCGCCGCCGGCGGGATCGGCAGTGACATATGCCGGCGCATGGCGCTGGAAGGGTATCGCGTCGTCGTTGCAGACTATAATGAAGACCGAGCCCGTGAAGTCTTGCGCACTTTGGCGGGCGAGGGCCACGACGTAAGCGTGTTCGATGTCACAAAAGATAGGGCGGTGGATGCCGCATTCGATAGCATCGAGGCGGATGGGCCGGCCAGCGTGCTGGTGGTGGCGTCCGGCGGCGCTCCCGTGAACCCGGATAATCCTCATCCCAATATTGCGACGACGGCCACCGAGGACTGGAACCGGGGTATCGCTCTGAACCTCAGCGGGGTTTTCTTCTGTATTCGCAAATTTGCCCAGTTGCGTCTGGCCCGCCCTCTTGAGCACAGCCGGATCATAACGATGACCTCGGGAACCGGCCAGCTTGCGGTAAGCCCGGCCAACCCCGCCTATGTGGCGTCAAAGGCCGCGCTGATCGGCCTCACCCGTCAGGTCGCCTACGATCTGGCTCACGCCAACATCACCGTCAACACCATCGCTCCAGGCGTGGTCGGAACACCGGAATTCTACCGCAATACGAGCGAAGAATTCAGGGCACAAACCGCGCGATCTGCATTGCTCAACCGTTTGGGGACGCCCGAGGAAGTCGGCTTTGGCGTCGTGTTCCTGGCATCGCCGCAGGCGTCCTACATCACTGGAACCACGCTGGATATCAATGGCGGCGCACACATGCACTGAAGCGCCCGGCGGCGATCATTGCTGCCGGCCAGGTCAGAAGGATTGAAACGATGAGCCCGCGCAAAAACATCCTGATCGTCGGTGGCGGTGTGGCCGGACTCGACCTTGCGGGCCAACTGGCGGGCGCCCCGGCGAAGCGGCTGGGCCTTGACATACGCCTCATAGATCGTGAGCCGGCCCATGTCTGGAAGCCCATGCTCCATACGATCGCGGCCGGAACGGCCGACACCGGCGCCAACCAGACCGCCTATCTGGTTCAGGCTCAGCAGCGTGGCTTCCGTTTCGAGATGGGCGAAGTGATGGCCGTCGACCGCGCAGCGAAGCAAGTCCTTCTGGCGCCGCTCGTCGTCGATGGGGCGGAGATTCTCCCCGCGCGCAGCCTGCCCTATGACAAGCTGGTGCTGGCTGCGGGAAGCCGAGCCAACGACTTCGGCACACCCGGCGTCGTAGAGCATTGCATGACGATCGATTGCCGGCGCGAAGCCATTGCCTTCAGCGAGCGGCTGCGTGTCGCAATGCTTCAGGCGATCGCCTCGAACGACCATCTTTCGATTGCTATCGTTGGGGCTGGCGCGACCGGGGTAGAGCTTGCCTCCGAACTGGTGCGGCTGGCCGATGTGCTGGAACAGCATGGCGCTTCGGGAGCGCGAAGCGGGCTGAAAATATACCTTATCGAATCTCAGCCGCGCATTCTCGGCCCCTTTCCCGAGCGCGTAGCGCATGCCGCGCACACGGTCCTGGAGTCGCTGGGCATCGAGGTGTTGACGCAGGCGCGCGTTCTGGCGGGCGATGCCGATGGGTTCCAGCTTGCCGATGGACGCAGGATCGAGGCATCCATCAAACTCTGGGCGGCCGGGGTGCGTGCGCCCGAGTTTGTCGCTGCGATAGATGGCCTGGACGGCTCTGTTGCAAAGATTGGCGGCAGTCAGAGGTAGGCTGTCGCTCTGCGCCGATCAGGCGGCTGCTGCGAAATGGTGGTTGAGCATGCCCATGGCCTCCGTCAGCGCCGAGGGCCCAATGCCAAAAGCTCTCTCCACAAGGCGCACCTCGCCCCTGATGCCGGGCTGCAGGCACCAGGGGCGAGCCTGTCCTTTGCGCAGGGCTCGCATGACTTCGAATCCCTTGATCGTGGCATAGGCCGTGGGGATCGATTTGAAACCGCGCACCGGCTTGATCAGTATCTTGAGCTTTCCGTGATCGGCCTCGATCACGTTATTGAGATACTTCACCTGCCGGTGGGCCGTCTCCCGGTCCAGCTTTCCTTCGCGCTTCAATTCGGTGATCGCTGCACCATAGCTCGGCGCTTTGTCGGTATTGAGCGTGGCAGGCTTTTCCCAGTGCTTCAGGCCTCGCAGGGCCTTGCCCAGGAACCGCTTCGCTGCCTTGGCGCTGCGGGTCGGCGACAGGTAGAAATCGATCGTGTCGCCCCGCTTGTCGACTGCCCGGTACAGGTAGGTCCACTTGCCCCGCACCTTGACGTAGGTTTCATCCAGGCGCCAGCTCGGATCAAAGCCACGCCGCCAGAACCAGCGCAGCCGCTTCTCCATCTCCGGGGCGTAGCACTGGACCCAGCGATAGATCGTCGTATGGTCGACCGAAATGCCGCGTTCCGCCAGCATTTCCTCAAGGTCGCGATAGCTGATCGGATAGCGACAATACCAGCGCACCGCCCACAGGATCACATCACCCTGGAAATGGCGCCACTTGAAATCCGTCATCGTTCCGTCCGTCCAATCTCCGCCAAGCATGCTCAAGCTTCACGATTTTTGCAACAGAGCCGATGAGACGCCGCCGATCGCGATGCTGGCTCTGCTCGCCGAACAACTCGCCTGTACTGTCAACGATTTCTCTCTCTATGCGGATCGGTCCCCGACATTGCGGGAACATCGCGCGCAAGCCGAAGCCTGGCTCGGGATGCGCCCGTTTCAAATCCCTGACAGGCGAACGCTTTTCGACATTGCCATCAACGTTGCTGCATCGACCGACCGGGGGGAGGCCATTGTCATGGAAATGGTCCGCGCCATGCGGGAAAACAATGTGACCTTGCCTGCCAGCGATACATTCGAGCGCATCGCACTGGTCGCCCGCGCCCGTGCGCGAAAGTCGGCCTATGCCGGAATAGCGCGGGGGTTGTCCGCCCAGCAGAAGGACAACCTCGCGGGGCTGCTGGGTGCGGGAACGGTTCCGGGCAGGACAACATTGACCTGGCTTCGCGAATATCCTGAAGCGCCAAGCGCTGGTAATCTGGCGGCCGTCATCGACAGATTGGAGGTAGCCAGAGGTTTGTCCATCGAGCCGGATCGGGCGCGAACCATCCATGCGAACCGCTATGCAGTTATGGCCAGAGAGGCGGCCATCATGAGCGCACAGCACTTGTCGCGGCTTGATGACGTTCGCCGTACCGCCACCCTCTGCGCGTTCGCCATCGAAATGGAAGCGGCCCTGACCGATGCCGCCGTTTTCATGATGGAAAAGATGATCGGGTCAATGTTCCGGCGGGCGGAGCGAACCCGAACTGAACGACTGGTTGAGGAAGCGGGCCGCCTGAAGGAAATCGGCAAGGTCTATGCGGCGCTCGGCCGCCTGCTGATCGAAGGGCGCTGGAAACCGGAAGATCCACGGGATGCCATAGACCGGGAAATTGGCTGGCCAATCATCGAGCGCAGTGTTCACGAAACCGAACTGCTCACCAGCGGAGGCGAAGACGGGCTTGAAGATGTGCTTGAACGCTATCCGATGGTCCGGCGCTTTGCCCCATCCTTTCTGGCGGCGTTCTCATTCCGGGCCGCAAAGCCGGGTGATCCGGTGCTGGCCGCGATTGTCGTCCTCAACGATATGTACAGCTCAAACCGCCGGACACTGCCGCCCAATGTCCCGCTCGGATTTCTACGGGTCCGGTGGCGCAAGCTTGTACTGAAAGATGGCATTGTGGACCGCAGGGCCTATGAAATCGCCGTTGTCGTGCATTTGCGCGAGCGACTGGCCTCCGGTGCGATCTGGGTCGAAGGTAGCCGGGCCTATCGAACCTTGAGCGATTATCTGCTGCCCAAGCCCGCATTCGAGGAGATGCTGGCTGAGCGCAAAGTTCCGGTTGCGGTTGATGTTACCTTTACAGCCTGGCTTGATGAACGGCGGCAAAGGCTCAATGCCCGCATGGCCGAGGTGAACCGGAAAGCGTTAAATGGCGAGTTGCCCGATGCCGTTCTCGACGACAGCGGCCTTAAAATATCGCCCCTTCGCAATGCGGTACCCGACGACGCGGAAAACCTAAAGGCCCAGATCTACAGCCTGCTGCCGCGCATTCGCATCACCGACCTGCTTGCGGAAGTGGCGGTCTGGACCGGATTTGGTGATCGCTTCACCCATGTCCGCAGCGGCGATCCGCCGCGCGACAGTGCTGCATTGATGGCGGCCATTCTTGCCGACGCGACAAATCTGGGGCTGGCGCGCATGGCCGAAAGTTCGCAAGGGCTGACCCATGCCCGACTGATCTGGACGGCGCAGTGGCACATCCGCGATGAGAGCTATGCCGCAGCGCTCGCTTCAATCGTCGATTACCATCACGTCCTGCCGCACTCCGCGATCTGGGGACCGGGAACTGGGTCGTCGTCCGATGGCCAATTCTATCGCGCCGGTGCCAAGGGTGAAGCCCGTGCCGATTACAACGCCAAATATGGCTCTGACTCCGGCGTACTGTTCTACACCCATGTTTCGGATCGCTATATTCCGTTCCACAACAAGGTGATCGCCGCCAACGCTGGCGAAGCGGCCCACGTCATCGACGGCCTGCTCGACCACGAGAGCCAGCTCGACATCAAGGAACACGCGACCGATACCGCAGGCGCAGTCGATCATGTGTTCGGGCTGTGCCATTTGCTCGGATTCCGGTTCGCGCCGCGCATTCGTGATCTCAGCGAGAGGCGCCTTTATACCCTGACACCCGCAGCCGAATATGCCGCGTTCAATCAGTTGATCGGCGGAGCCATCAATGTGAAGGCCATCGAGGACGACTGGAAAGAGGTTTTGCATCTGGCGGCTTCGATCCGCACCGGCACGGTCAGCGCCTCGGTCATGCTGAAGAAGCTGGCGGGGTATTCCCGGCAAAATTCCCTATCACGGGCTTTGCGGGAAATCGGGCGGGTCGAGCGGACCTTGTTCATGTTGGACTGGCTTGACGACATTGATCTGCGCCGCCGCACCAACGCCAATCTCAACAAAGGTGAAGCCCGAAACGCCCTAGCCCGCGCCGTTTTCTTCAACCGGCTCGGCGAGCTGCGCGATCGAACATTTGAAAATCAGCGCCACCGGGCCTCGGGCCTCAATCTGGTATCGGCGGCGATCATCTTGTGGAACACGGTCTATCTTGGCCGGGCCGCCGAACATCTCCGGAATCAGGGCCGTGACATTGACGATATGCTGCTCAGCCACGCCGCACCACTAGGCTGGGAGCACATCAGCCTGACCGGCGACTATCTCTGGAGCGACATGAAATTGCCGGAAGACGGTTTTCGTCCGCTACGCACCCAAAACCGCCAATCTGAGGCTTAGCGTACGTTTACGACCAGATTCTGCGATGCTCCCTACCTCGCTTACATGCGCCAGGACATACGCTTCCATGCCGGCGAGGCGGTGACGTCGCGAACCTTTGCTGCGATCCTGTCTCGCCATCTCGACTGGCTGGTGACGGTCGATCCGCATCTCCATCGCTACCATGAATTGTCGGAAATCTACCGCATCCCAACCCAGGTTGTTCATGCCGCGCCGTTTTTGGCCTCGTGGATCAAGCGCAATGTCGCTCGCCCGCTGATCATCGGTCCGGACCTGGAAAGCGAACAGTGGGTCTCGCAGGTGGCGGCCGATGCCGATGCTCCGTTTCTCGTGTGCGAGAAAATCCGATCCGGCGACCGTCACGTCACCATCTCGATTCCGAATGCCCCAGCGTTTCTCGATCGCCAGCCGGTGCTGGTCGACGATATCGCCTCATCCGGTCGGACCCTCACCGAGGCGGCGCGCCAACTGGTCGGCATGGGGTTCGCGCGACCGGATTGCGTGGTCGTGCATCCGCTTTTTGCCGGCGATGCAGCGCAGGTTCTGGGTGGGCTTGTCGAAAGGATCGTCAGCACGAACGCGGTTGCACATGCGTCGAATGATATAGACGTCATGCCAGCGATCGCGGAGGCCGTTCGCCACCGGATTGAATGGCGTGCTGCGCGTCAGTTCTAAGACGGAAATGAACGCCCGGCAAACGCTGTGCGCGTCCTCATCCATTGACCCTAAACGAGTCCGAACCAATCTCCTGAGATCTCCCTTTCGGAGAAAATCGCGGCAGGGAAGGAGGATATGTCGTGTCGCACACACGCTCGTTCATCGATCCCCTCGACGTTGCTGGGCACCTGAAGCTTGAGCCCGAAGTAAAGCGCGCCACCCTGCTATCCTGGGCGTCCGATCGCGCAGCCGTCAAGGGCCAACCCGCCCCCTCGCCCGCCGGGCGCCAGTAACCCGCTGCCGGTCGACGATGTGATGGAAGCGTAGCGATGGCTCGATCGCGCCGAGGGCGGCGCGGGCAACTCGCATGCATCGTCCGGAGCAGAGACCCGGCAATGAGCCGCAGCGACCGCGGCATTGGTGTGAGCGGAGTAGCCGAACCCTCACAGTTTCGCTGTCCTTCGCCGTTTTGCCTCGCCAAATTTTTACTCTTGACCTGGGACCATAGTCCAACGTGCAGAGAAGTATCCCTTGAAGCGCTGCCCTCGCGGCACTGCGTATTGATCGATCTCGGGGGCTATGGGGAACAAGCGCGTCGTGCATATCGTCGATGACGAAGAGACAATACGAAAAGCACTAAGTTTCACGTTGCGGACCGCAGGGTTTGCCGTAGAAGCCTACGCTTCGGGGCCGGAGTTTCTGTTGAGCGCAGAGGACGCCGAGAAAGGCTGCGTGGTTCTCGACATGCACATGCCCGACATGGACGGCCTGCAGGTTCAGGCGGAGCTGACGCGACGCGGTATCGACATGCCCGTCGTGGTGCTGACGGGCAATGGCGATCCTACGCTCGCCGTACAGGCGATGAAGGCGGGCGCTGCCGACTTTCTCGCCAAACCGGTCGAGAAGGCCGCTTTGCTCGGCGCGATCGACCGCGGCTTCAGCTGGCTTGAGAGTATAGCCCGTCGTGCCTCCGAACAGGCCGACGCTCTTTCGAAAGCCGCGAGACTGACGCAGCGCGAACGGGCCGTTCTGAGAGGAATTTCGCGAGGCTATCCAAATAGCCTTATCGCAGATGAACTCGGCGTCACGTCGCGCACGGTCGAGCTGCATCGGGCCAGTCTGATGATCAAACTCAACGCGCAAAGCCTGCCCGACCTGTTGCGGATCGCTTTCGCCGTCGACCTGCACGAATCGACCGAAAACGGGCACCCCTAAAATTCTCGGCCGTGCGATGCCGGATGCTATGCGGATCGGGCCGCGGCCAGTTCGGCGATGATCGGACAATCCGGCCGCTCGTCGCCTTGGCAGCGCTCGGCCAGGTCGATTAGCGTGTCGCGCAGCGCCGTCAACGCCTCGGCTTTGCGCTGAAACTCATCGGCGCGGGCAAGGGCAAGCCGCTTCACCTCCGCGCTGGCACGGCCGGTATCGGCCCAAAGGCTGAGCAACGTGCGGATCTCCTCGATCGGGAAGCCGAGATCGCGGGCATTGGCGATAAACCGGAGGCGATGGAGGTCGCGCTCGCCATAGTCACGATAGCCAGCACCCCGACGCGCCGGCGCCGGGATGAGGCCGATCTTTTCATAATGGCGGATCATCCGCTCAGAGACGCCGCTCTGCCGTGACGTCTCGCCGATGTTCACAGTGCTTTCCGGTTGAGGCGCAGCGCGTTGGTGACCACGCTCACCGAAGAGAGCGCCATCGCCGCCGCCGCGATAATGGGCGAGAGCAGAATACCGAACAGCGGATAGAGCGCACCCGCCGCTACGGGCACGCCCGCGACATTGTAGATGAAGGCGAAGACGAGATTCTGGCGGATGTTCGACATGGTCGCTTGGCTGAGCCGCCGCGCCCGGACGATGCCAGTCAGGTCGCCCTTGAGCAGCGTGACGCCAGCGCTCTCGATCGCGACGTCGGTGCCGGAACCCATGGCGATGCCGACGTCGGCGGCGGCCAACGCGGGGGCGTCGTTGACACCGTCGCCGGCCATGGCGACCACCCGCCCCTCGCGCTTGAACTTCGCGACCACGGCGCTCTTCTGATCGGGCAGCACCTCGGCCTCCACCTCGTCGATGCCCAGACGCCGGGCGACCGCTTCCGCCGTCGTGCGGTTGTCGCCTGTCAGCATGACCACGCGAATGCCCTCCGCCTTGAGCGTGGCGAGCGCTTCTGGTGTCGTGGCCTTCACCGGATCGGCGATCGCGAAGGCGCCGCCGACTGTGCCGTCGACCCCGATGAAGATCGCGGTGGCGCCATCCCGGCGCAGCGCGTCGGCCTGGTCGGCGAGCGCCTCGGTGGCGACGCCCTCGTCACCGAGGAACCGCGCGTTGCCGAGAACGATCCTGCAGCCATCGACAGTGCCGAGCGCGCCGCGCCCGGTCGGCGAGTCGAAGTCGGTGACGTCGCTCGTGGCGATGCCGCGATCCTTGGCGGCCTCGACGATCGCCAGCGCGAGCGGATGCTCGGACGCCCGCTCGACCGAGGCGGCAAGACGCAGCAGCTCGGCTTCGTCGAAGCCGGGCGCCGGCACGACCTGGGTGACGGCAGGCCGGCCTTCGGTCAGCGTGCCTGTCTTGTCGACGACGAGAGTGTCGACCTTCTCCATATGCTCGAGTGCTTCGGCATTTTTGATGAGGACACCGAGCCCGGCGCCGCGGCCGACCCCGACCATGATCGACATCGGCGTTGCCAGCCCCAGTGCGCAGGGACAGGCGATGATCAGCACGGCGACCGCCGCCACCAGCCCATAGGCGAAGCGCGGCTCGGGACCCCAGATGCCCCAGGCGATGAACGCGACGGCCGCGACCGCGATGACCACGGGCACAAACCAGCCCGACACCTGATCGGCCATGCGCTGGATCGGCGCGCGCGAGCGCTGCGCCTCAGCGACCATCTGGACGATGCGTGCGAGCATGGTATCGCGGCCGACCTTGTCGGCGACGATCACCAGCGCACCGGTCTGGTTGAGCGTGCCGCCGATCACTGTGTCGGCCTTTGCCTTGGTGACGGGCATGGATTCGCCGGTGACCATCGACTCGTCGAGCGAGGAGCGGCCGTCCTCGACTACGCCGTCGACCGGCACCTTCTCGCCCGGCCGCACCCGCAGGCGGTCGCCCACCGCAACCAGATCAAGGCTGATTTCCTCTTCGTTCCCATCAGAACCGATCCGGCGCGCGGTCTTTGGTGCAAGGTTGAGCAGCGCCTTGATCGCGCCCGAGGTGCGTTCCCGCGCGCGCAGTTCGAGCATCTGGCCGAGCAGCACGAGGACGGTGATCACCGCGGCCGCCTCGAAATAGACGGCAACCATGCCGTCCTCGCCGCGGAAGGCCGGCGGGAACAGCTGAGGCGCGAGCGTCGCGATGACGCTGTAGATCCAGGCGACCCCGGTCCCCATCGCGATCAGGGTGAACATGTTGAAGTTGCGGGTCTTGAGCGAGGCCCAGCCACGCTCGAAGAACGGCCAGCCCGCCCACAGCACGACGGGTGTCGCCAGCACGAACTGGATCCATACCGAGATAGACATCGGCACGAGGCGATGGATCGCGGGAAAGACATGCGCGCCCATCTCGAGGATCAGCACCGGGAGAGCCAGCACGAGGCCGACCCAGAAGCGCCGCGTGAAATCGACTAGCTCGTGGCTGGGGCCGCTGTCGGCGGTCACGGTCGCGGGTTCGAGCGCCATGCCGCAGATCGGACAGGACCCGGGATGGTCCTGGCGGATCTCGGGATGCATCGGGCAGGTCCAGATCGTGCCTTCGGGCGCCGCGACCGGCGGCGTCGGCGGGCCGAGATAGCGCTCGGGATCGGCGATGAATTTGGTCCGGCAGCCCGCGCTGCAGAAATGATAGCTTTCACCGCTATGCTCGGCGTGATGCGCCGTGGTCGCCGGGTCGACGGTCATGCCGCAGACCGGGTCCTTGACGCCGGTCGCCGCTTTAGCGGTGCCGTGGCCGCCGCAGCAACCGCCGCCATGCGCCGCTCCATGTGTCTCGTTCATCGCCTCGCTCCTTTCGACGCCTGACGATCTAGGGTCTGACACCGTGTCAGGGTCAATACGTAATCGCCTAAGCGGCCAAATCGGCGGGCCCGTTCGCTTGGCCGCCATCAGGCCGGGGAGCACGCCGTCGGCATTGGGCTGGGTATCGTCGATGCCATCGAGCCGCTGCACGGTCAGGCGGAAGGCGAGCCGCATGAGACCCGTGCTGGCGGCCATAATCGGCGATTACCAGGCGCCAATCCGGGCGCAGCATGGCAAGCATGGCGGCACGCCACCGCTTCTCCCGCGCCCACAGGCGGATCGCGCGATCATAGTCTTTCGTCGATCCAGTCCCGCGCGGCGGGGTGTACGATTGCATTGGCTTCTCCCAACGCGAGGCGTTCGAAACGATAAACTACATCGACATGGGTGGCGACAGTGTCCCCAGCCAGGCGACCAGCCCGAGAATGACGATCGCAAGACCGCCTTCGACGACGAGGCTCGCCCGCAACAGCGCCTGCGCCCGGGGCGCGTCCTCTTCCTCGATCGCCTGCGCCAGTGCCGGGGTCAGGCGGTAACGGTTGAGCGCGGCCAGGCCCAGCATGCCGGCGAAGAGCAGCAGCTTGGCGATGAGCAGCAGGCCGTAGGTCGACTGCCCGAGAGACGCGATGTTGCCCGGGCCGACCAGGAACCAGCCGTTCACCGTCCCGGTCAGGATCAGCAGGGCGACGATGATCGTGCCGACGAGGGAGAAGCCCCGCAGCGCTTCCTCGGCGAGCATGACCCGGTCCATGTCTTCAGTGGCGAGATCATCGGTTGCGAGCCTGGTAAGAACCAGCGCAAGGAATGCGGCAAGCGCGCCGACCCAGGCGCCCGCGGCGAGCAGATGGATGAGATCGGCCCCCAGTTGCAGCCAGCCCGCCTCGCCTTCGCCGGCCGCGCCATGCCCGCTCCAGGCGAGGGTCGCGAGCGCGACCGCGCCTGCCAGAGTGGACGCGATAAAGACAGGACGGGATTGCCGGCGATAGAAGGGGATGCAGAGCAGAAGAACAAGAAGCGCGACAAGACGCGCCTTCAGCGCCGTTCCCATGGACGTGCCGTTGATGAGGTCTGCGACCATGGATAGATCAGGCTGGGTGAGCGGCAGGCCGGTCATGGCCGCAGCCTGCAACGCGAACCCCAGCGCCGACAGCAAGAGGGCGAGACAGGCGAGACAGGCCACCATTGCCGCCATCGGCATATGCCGCTGAACGATCCGGCCGCCGCCAGGCGCATAGAGCGCGAACAGCGGCAGGCCGAACAGCAGGCCGAGATCGACGTAGAGTGCCCAGCGGACGGCGACGAGTGCCACGTCGTTCATGGCTTCACTTGACGGTAAAGGCGAGATTTCCCTGGATGCGGTGCGTGTCGGTCGAGACGACGTGCCAGGCGACCTGATAGCTGCCTGCCATGAGCGGCTTGTCGAGCGCCAGCACGAGCGTCTTGCCGCCTTCGACGGCCGTCTTGAAGCCGGTAACCGCCATGCGGTGGTTGGGCATGCCGGGCATGCCGGTCATCACGATCTCGGCGCCCGACAGCTTCGGCATCAGACCTTCACTGAAGGTGAGCGTGATACGCGAAGGCGCCGAGACGCTGGCGTTCGCGGCGGGCGTCGAGGACACAAGCTTGGGATGCGCGTAGGCCGGAGCAGAAACACTCAGGCCGACGGCGGCGATAACTGCGAGAGGCGAAAAGAAACGCATTGGAACATTCTCCTGTAGATCCCATGAGACAATACGCAGCCCGAGCCCCCACCCCTCGCAATTATTCTTTTCAATCTACAGCAAGGGTTCCTGGACCATCGTGCGTATTGAAGGATGAAGACGGAGAAGCACCATGGATGAACTTGACCACCTGCTCTCGCGGTTGCGCGATGCGCCTCTCGATCCCAGGCTCGGCGGCCTGGAAAGCCGGGTCATGGCGGAAATAGCGCGCATCCGGGCCATACCAAGCCTTGGCGCTATGACGTTCGGCATCGCGGCCGCAACCGCGCTGTTCATCGGAATTGCCGGCTCGGCAGTTCCGACACGGTCTGCTGATGCCAAACCGCTATCGCCCTTCGATGCTCGGCTCGCGCTTGCGCCCTCGACGCTGCTGAGCTCGCAGTGATGCGCGACCGCCGCCGGCTCCTGCTCCTCGTCCTGGTGACCTTCGCCGCGGCGATCGCTGGCGTTGTCATTGGCCGCGTCTATGTGGTTCCAGTGCGCCCGGTCGAAAATGAGCTGCACGAGCTGCTCCATCGCGATCTGAAGCTGAATTCAGCGCAACACAGCCGACTCGAGACAATCGAGAAGAACTACGCGATCCGGCGTCAAGCGCTGGAGGCCGAATTGCGCGCCGACAATGCGCGTCTCGCGGAAGCGATCGAAGCGGAGCATGGCTATGGCCCGCAAGTCGCAACTGCGGTGGATCGCTCGCACCAGGCCATGGGCGCGCTGCAGAAAGAAACACTTGAGCATATCTTCGCGATGCGGGCCGTGCTGCGCCCGGATCAGACGGACAAATTCGACGACGCCGTGGTGAAAGCGCTGACGGCCAAATCCGAATGACCGCGTGCCTCCCCGACTGCTCGGACGGGGAGCTCGCGGCTCTGGCGCTTGGAGGCCGGCAAGCGGCCTATGGCGAGCTGGTCCGCCGGCATCAAGGTTGGGTTCACCGGCTCGTGCGCAGCCATGTCGGATCTATGGATGAGGCATTGGATGTCACCCAGGCGAGCTTCGTCGCGGCCTTTGCCGCACTCAACCGCTATGACGTAACCCGACCCTTCCAGGTCTGGATGTCCCGGATTGTCATCAACAAATGCCATGACTGGCGGCGTCGGCGAGCGGTTCGAAATTTCTTTGCCCTAGCCCTACCGCTCGGCGAGGCGGACGGCGTCGCCGACGACGCACCGCTGCCCGATCAGGCGATCGGGGCCGAACAGCAGCTCGCGCAAGCAATGAAAGCGATTGCTGCCCTGCCGTCTTCCCTCAAGGACACGCTTATTTTGCGTACGATCGACGAGAAATCGGAAGCTGAAACCGCCGAAATTCTCGGGATCAGCCAGAAGGCGGTCGAAACGCGCCTCTATCGAGCTAGGGCACGCCTTTCGGAAATATTAAAGAAAGTTTGAGGGGGATGAGGCCATGCTGCGTATTCCCAATAGGTCCGCCCTCTTTCTTAAAGCTGAGACAACCGAATGATATCTGCTCTCGACCGCCGCCAGTTCCTTCGCGGAGCGGCCCTCGCCGGTGGTGGCGCCGCACTGTCAGCCTGGCTGCCGGCCTGGGCGCAGACGATCTCGCCGGGGATGCGCCCGACGCTGCCGACCGTGGCGGGCGAAGACATCACGCTCACCATCGCCCGGCAGTCGATGACCATCGACGGGCGCAAGTTCCGGGCAATCGGCCTCAACGGCACGGTCCCCGCCCCGCTGATCCGGCTGCGCGAGGGCCAGCGCGTGCGGCTCAACGTCGTCAATCAGCTGGAGGAGGACAGCTCGATCCACTGGCACGGGCTGATCCTGCCGGCCAATATGGACGGTGTGCCGGGCGTGTCTTTTCCGGGCATCAAGCCGGGCTCGAACTACCTCTACCAGTTCTCCGTCGTGCAAAGCGGCACCTACTGGTACCACAGCCATTCAGGCCTGCAGGAACAGGAAGGCCATTACGGCCCGATCATCATCGATCCCGCCGGTGCCGATCCGGTCGCCTATGACCGCGAGCATGTCATCGTGCTCGCCGATCACAGCGCGCTCTCGCCGCAGGCGATCTTCCGGCGCCTCAAGGTCAACCCCGGCCATTTCAATTTCCAGCGCCAGACCCTGGCCGGGCTCCTGTCGGGCAAGGATCAGCCGCTCAAAGACCGGCTCGACTGGGGCCAGATGCGGATGGACCCGGCCGACATCTCCGATGTGACCGGATCCACCTACACCTATCTCGTCAACGGCCATGGTCCGATGGACAACTGGACCGCGCTCTTCACCCCGGGCGAACGGGTGCGGCTGCGGGTCATCAATGCGTCGGCGATGACCACCTTCAACGTCCGCATCCCCGGCCTGCCGCTGACCATCGTCCAGGCCGACGGGCAGAATGTGGTGCCGGTCACCGTCGACGAGTTCCAGATTGGTGTTGCCGAGACCTACGACGTCGTTGTCAGCCCAGGCGATGACAAGGCCTACACCCTTGTCGGCGAGGCGATCGACCGCTCGGGCATGGCGCGTGCCACGCTCGCGCCGCGCGCCGGCATGGCCGGCGAGGTTCCCCCCTTACGCAAACGGCCGCTCGCCGACATGAAGGACATGGGCATGGACATGTCCTCGATGCCGGGCATGGAAGGCATGGACATGTCGGGCGGCGCTATGCGGGGCGTCGATCCGACGGCCGAGAAGAACGCGTCCGCGCGCCTCGCGACCGGCGCGGCGGCAGCGATGGCGACCATGGACAATAGCGCCATGGCAGGCATGGATCATTCGGGGATGGATCATGGATCGATGGCCGGCATGGACCACGGCGCGATGGGCGCCGATGGCCAGATGGCGGGCATGGATCATGGCGGGCACGCGATGGGCTCGATGAAGATGCGCGACTTCTCGAACGCGCCGCAGGTGAAGCGCGACCCGAGCGTCCAGACCATCTCGCCGATGCCCGTAGACCGCACCGGCGAGCCCGGCCAGGGCCTCGCCGACGTCGGCCACAAGGTGCTTGTCTACAGGGACCTGATGGCGCTCGATCGCAATCCGGACGTGCGCGCGCCGAGCCGCAGCATCGACATTCACCTCACCGGCAACATGGAGCGGTTCATGTGGTCGTTCGACGGCGAAAAAATGTCGGACCATCACGAGCCGATCCCCTTCATCGAAGGCGAGCGGGTGCGCGTCAATCTCATCAACGACACGATGATGGGGCATCCGATCCATATTCACGGGCATTTTTTCGAGCTGGTGACGGGGCATGGCGATCATGCGCCGCGCAAGCATACGGTGATCGTCCAGCCCGGCGGCAAGGTGACCTGGGACTTCACCGCCGACGCGGTCGGCGACTGGGCCTTCCACTGTCATCTCCTCTACCACATGCATGCAGGGATGATGCGGGTCGTGAGCGTCCGTCCGAAGGGAGACGCGTAATGACCCGCATCCTCACGCCGCTGGTGAGCGCGATCGCCCTTTTCGCTGCCGCGCCCGCCTTTGCCCAGGATCATTCGATGCACGGCATGCCCGGCATGGCGCCGCCGGGCGAAGTGGCGCCGGCGCAGGAGAAGAAGAAGGACAAGGCCGCCGCCAGGCCGCGCGCTCAGACACCAGCGCCGGACGCCACCTCGGCGATGGACCATTCGCAGCACCAGGCCAGTCCTGCGCCGCAGGGAGATGCGGCCGGTCAGCCGCAACCCGCGTCTCCCGCGATGCCGGAGATGCCGGGTATGGACCATTCGCAGCATGGCCAGACAACGATGCCGGGAATGCCCGCCATGCCCGGCATGCAAATGACCGGCACGGCGCTTCCGGCCGGCAATGCGCCCCCGCCGCCTCCCCCAAGCGACCACTTCGCCGATCGTGATTTTCCCGGCGGCGAGATGGCGCGCTCGCGCGACATCATGATGAAGGATAGCGGCGGCAACAATTTCGGGCAAATGCTGCTCAACCTGTTCGAGTATCAGGCGCATAGCGGCCGCGATGGCTATCGCTGGGATGGCGAAGGCTTTTACGGCGGCGACATCAACCGGCTCTGGCTCAAGAGCGAGGGCGAAGGCGAGTTCGGCCGCGGCATCGACAGCGCCGAGGTGCAGGTGCTCTACAGCCGGGCCATCGACCCCTATTTCAATCTTCAGGGCGGTATCCGCCAGGACTTCGGCCGCGGGCCCGACCGCACCTACGCGACGATCGGCGTCGAGGGCCTGGCTCCTGGCATGTTCGAGGTCGAAGGCGCGCTGTTCCTCTCGACCAAGGGCGATGTTCTGGGCCGGGTCGAGGGCTATTACGACCAGCGCATCACCCAGCGCCTGATCCTCCAGCCGCGCGCCGAGGTCAATTTCGCCGCACAGGATATTCCGGAGAACGACATCGGTTCGGGGCTGGTCAACATAGAGCTCGGCGCGCGCCTGCGCTACGAATTCAGCCGCCAGTTCGCGCCTTACATCGGCGTTTCCTATCTGCGCAAAGCCGGAGACACGGCGCGGCTGTCGAGGCTTGCGGGCGAGGACGTCCATGCCACCAGCTTCGTCGCCGGCGTTCGCTTCTGGTTTTAGCATCAGGACGGCTGATGGCGGGGGCGAACAAGAGAGCGGGGCGTTACACTCATACCCAGGTCGGCCGGCGCCGAGCGAAGGAGATACGCCATGGACCATTCGTCCCACATGAACACCCGGAAGATGGGCGCCTATTGGAGCCTTGCCGTTCAGACCGTCATCAGCGGCGTCATCATGTATCTGGTGATGTTCGTCATGATCGACGGGCTCGACAGCTTCTACAACAACCTCAACATGCTCTACATGACGCTGATGATGGTCGCGCCGATGGTGGTGCTGATGATCCTCGCCATGCGGCACATGTTCGCGTCGAAGGCCGCCAACATCGCGCTGATCGCCGCGTCGCTGGTCGCCTTCTTCGGCAGCTTTGCACTCATCCGCACCCAGACCACGATCGGCGACACGGCCTTTCTGCGCTCGATGATCCCGCACCATTCCGGGGCGATCCTGATGTGCCAGGAAGCAAAGCTCAGCGATCCGGAAGTCATCCGGCTTTGCGAATCGATCAAGCGCTCGCAGCGGCAGGAAATCGACGAGATGAAGGCCATACTCGCGCGGCGCTGAGTGGCACGGTCGGGCTACGCCCGGATACGTGCGCCCGGCCAGGTATGTGAGCCGGCCGATGGTCGACACGAGGCGCGGGGCGGACGAGATTGCAAGCGACGTAGCGCGGCTTGCGCCGCTGTTCCTGCGACAGGCTGGCGGCCACGTCCTGACGCTGCTCGATCCTTCCGGGATCGTGCTGAGCTATAATGAAGAAGGCGAGCGTGCCGAATGCTGGCCGCTCGATCGCGTTCTGGGACAGCCCCACGACCTGTTCTACCCGCCAGACGAGATAACGGCAGGACGGCCCCGCGCCGACTTGGACGCCGCTCTGCGCGAAGGCACTCTGGAGCGTGAAGCCTGGCGAGTCTGCGAGAACGGCTCGGAATACCTTGCGCGATTGACCATCACTGCGCTGTTCGAAGACGACGCCCATCGAGGCTTTGCCTGCATCAGCCGGGATGTCACCGACGAGGCGGCGGTCCGGGCTTCAAACGAAACGCGCGAGCAGCATCTGCAATCGATCCTGGCGACCGTACCTGATGCAATGATAATAATCGACGAGGCCGGCGTCATCACCTCGTTCAGCGCTGCTGCCCAGCGCATGTTCGGCTATTCGGAAGCCGAGCTCGTCGGGCAAAATGTCTCCTGTCTTATGCCTCAGCCCGACCGCGACCGGCACGACGAATACATCGCGCATTATCTGCAGACGGGCGAGCGCCGGATCATCGGTCTGGGCCGCGTCGTTGTGGGTCAGCGCCGCGACGGCTCGACCTTCCCGATGCAGTTGTCGGTCGGCGAGGCCGGTGAAGAGGGCCAGCGGCTTTTCACAGGGTTCATCCGGGATCTCACCGCCAAGGAGCAGGATGAGCTCAGGCTCAAGGAACTGCAAGCGGAGTTGGTTCATGTCTCGCGGTTGAGCGCGATGGGTACGATGGCCTCCACGCTTGCTCATGAACTCAATCAGCCGCTCGCCGCAGTGGCGCTCTATCTCGAAACCATTCGGGACATGCTCGCTGTCCAGGATGATGAGCCATTCGTCTCTCTTCGGTCCGTAATGGACGATGCCGCTCAGGAGACGCTGCGCGCTGGCCACATCGTCCGGCGCCTCCGCGACTTCGTCGCACGCGGTGAGGTCGACAAGAGTTTGCACGACCTGCCGCAAGTCATCACCGAGGCAAGCCAACTGGCACTGGTCGGCGCGCGCGAGCGGGGCATCCGTAGCTTCTTCGCAATCGACCCCGCAGCCACGCCGGTCCTCATCGACAGGGTGCAGATCCAGCAGGTGCTCGTAAACCTGATGCGCAACGCCGTTGAGGCCATGGCAGAATCATCGATCCGCGACCTCAAAGTCGCGACGAGTTTGCGTGCCGACGGCCTTGTCGAGGTTACGGTGGAGGATACCGGCCCCGGGATCGCGGAAGAAATTCGCGAACAACTGTTCATGGCGTTCACATCGACGAAGGCCGACGGCATGGGCCTTGGCCTCTCGATCTGCCGGACGATCATCGAAGCACATGGCGGCCGCATCTGGATGGAGCGCTCCGACCGAGGCGGCACGTGCTTTCGCTTCACGCTGATCCACGCGCGGGCGGAGGAGGAACATGGGGGATAGACGCATCATTCATCTGGTCGACGACGAGGAGAGCATCCGCAAGGCGGCAAGCTTCGGGCTCAAAACCGCGGGCTATGATGTCATCGCCTACACCTCCGGAGTGGAATTTCTCAGGACAGCGAAGTCCGCTGAAGTAGGCTGCGTTATCTTGGATGTGCGGATGCCTGAAATGGACGGTCTCCAAGTCCAGACCACTATGGCTGCGCGTGGGATCAACATGCCGGTCATCGTCCTGACCGGCCACGGCGATGTGTCGGTAGCTGTGCAGGCTATGAAAGGCGGCGCGATTGACTTTCTCGAAAAGCCCTTCGAGAAGGCTGCCCTGCTCGAGGCCGTGAGGCGCGCTTTCGCTCGTCTCGACGATGTCGACCTTCGCGCGCTGGAATCGTCGGAAGCCGAGGTGCGGGTTGCTGCCTTGACCCCCCGCGAGCAGGAAGTGCTGGAAGGATTGGCGAACGGCTTGCCCAACAAGACGATCGCCTATGATCTGGGTTGCTCATCCCGGACGGTCGAGGTTCACCGCGCCAGCCTCATGGCCAAGCTCGAGGTCCGCAATCTCTCTGAGGCGTTGAGGATCGCCTTTGCTGCCGGGTTCGGTCGCAAGACGTGATAACTGCGCCCTCTACGTAGCGACGAGGATGCCGCATCGTGCGAGCCATTGCCGTGATGCAACAGGTCCTCATGTCGCGCGAGATGTCTTCGTTTTCTGACACACAAGGTGATGGGCGCTACACCATCCTCGTCTCCGACGACGACCCGGGTGTTCGGCGTGCCCTTCAGCTTCTCCTTAGATCCCGTGGCTACTGCGTCTGTAGCTATACAAGTGGTAGCGCGCTTTTGGCCGATTCGCGTGCCAAGCGAGCCAATTGCCTGATTGTTGATTATCGCATGCCGGACATTGATGGCTTTTCGATCCTGCGCCAACTCCGATCGCTGGGCTGGTCCGGATGCTCCATCATGATTTCGGGCTTCCATGACGAGGTTCTCGCCCGCCGCGCTGCCGACGCGGGCTTTGATCACATGATCACTAAACCACTAAGGAGCCGTCTACTCCTCGAGGCAATCGGCCGTCACAGACGCCTCTCGTCGAATGAGTAAATGGACCGCGTCCGACCGCCAACGCTAAAGAGGCCAGGTGGGGACACGAGCACGTCGTTTTTCCAGAGGAAACCAACCCAGCTGCGCCCAAGGGCCTTGCCCGCGGCTGGGCTCATTTGTCACAGCAACACATCTTGGATAGTGGTGGACGGTACGATTCATATCGATTTACGCGCTCCCCTTATCCGCCTGACGAATTAGCACCTGAAGAGGGCCGTTTCCAAGCTAGTGGCAGGACCACAAGCAGCAGGAGCGACAGGCCGGCAATGCTCCAGAGGACGAGAGGCTGAGCGCCGGGTGCGGCGAAAGCGAGCGCCACGGGCGCCAGTGCCTGCCCGATGCTGGCAGCCGAATGCTGGAGGCCAAGCCTCACCCCTGAGGCCGCCGCAGAACCGCTGATCCAGAAGCTTGTGACCAATCGCAGGCTCGCCGAGCTCCAACCGGCGACCAGGATGAACACGCTCATATCGGCTATGCTTGATGCGAGTGGAAAGGCAACGAGCGCCGCTGCCAGCAAACCGAGCGTCAATCCGGCAAGACGCCCGGGAACCTTCACTAACCAATCGAGCCTTGCATGAAAGATCTGCGCCGCCAGCATGCCGAATCCGCAAAGACTGAGCATCCAGGCGATCTGCTCGCGGCTCAGCGAGACCGCACTGCGCGTCATCAGGAGATTGACGTGCATAGCGGCAAGCCCGGCCCCCGCAGCGATCGTGATGAGTAATAGGACTCCCGTGGCGCAGACTGTCGGCGGCGGCGGATCTCCTGAGTCGAGGCAGTGCGCACAGCGGCCTGGCAGGCTTACAAGGCAAAGCGACCCCGCGACGGTGCCGATGCTGGCAGCAACGATCATGAGCGGCGCGCCGGGCATGATCGCAACGGAGGCTTCCGCCAAAAGCGGTCCGCCGAGGTCTCCCAAAAATACAGACCCCGTCAACCAGGTGAAACGCCGCGCCTGCTCCCCACGGCTGACCGCGGCGAAACTCGCACTGAGCAGCGCAAGCGGTATGATGGCGGCGGCCGCCATCCCCGCGACCGTGCGCAAAACGTAGAGAGTCGGCAGAGCTACGAGGCCAACTGGTGCAGTCACCATCGCGAGGATAATGAGCGCTGTGCGCAACATGACGCGGTAGTCGACCCGGTCGGCAATCCAGCCCCAAAGCGGTGCCGCCACCAGTGCTGCCAGCGGGTGGACGGCGGTCAAGCTCGCGACATGAAAATCATGCGCTGAGGAAAGCCCGCCGGGATTTGGGTCGACCAGGGTCGGAAGGAAAGCGAGAATGGCCGTCTGCCCTGCCGAGGCCGACACCGCCGCGAGCAGCAACACAATGAAGGAGGATTGACCACGCTTGCCATCGTGTGATTCGCCTTGGGGAACAAGCGGGTCAGCGGTTCGTCGGAGAGCCGGTATCACCACCAAGCGCGCAAGCCGATCACCAGCCGGTGTTCGGATGACCCCTCGCCCCGCAGGCGTCGGAAGCCCGCCGTGCCATCGAACGCACGCTCCCAGACGAAGCCGATATAGGGCGCGAACTTGCGCGACACCTCGTAGCGCAACCGTCCGCTCAGCTCGACATTGCTGAAGCCGCTGCCAAGCTGCCGATCTCTCGACCGCTTCGAATAGATATTGGTCTCTACCTGCGGTGTGAGGATCAACCGATTGGTGAACAAGACCTCATAGGACGCCTTGGCGCGCGCCGCGAGACGCCCATCGGTTCCTACATAGCCGGTGAGCTGGACGTCGAACCAATAGGGCGCCAGTCCCTCGACGCCGGCGGCCAGCCAGGTGGTCGCACCCTTGCCGAGATCCTGCCTGACCCCGAGCAGCGTGCCCCAGAACGGGTTCTTGCTGTGCCACCACAGCGCCTCGACGCTGCTCTCCGGATCGAGACGTTGGTCGCGGGAGTTCTTGAGCCCCTGGCTGCGCAGCCAGAGCTTGTCATTGTCCTGACCCTTGGTGACGAGCACGGTCCAGCCCACGCCCTGACCCTCGTTGCCGCTGGTGAACTCAAGCTCATCGACAAGTATCTTGGGGATTGAGAGCTTGTCGGCCATCTCATAGCCCGGCAGCGTCGAGTTGCGGTAGCCGTCGGCATAATCGTCCGAGTTGCGCGCGTCCGGCGGGGCCTGGCCGCCCTGCATCGAGCCCATGTCCATCGTGGCGCCGTTACCGGACGCCTTCGTGTCGGTCATATCCATGCCCGGCATGTCCATGCCCGCATGGTCCTGAGAGCCTTGCGCGGAAGGAGTGTGCGGAGCGGGAGTGGCCGTTTGGGCAGGGGTGGTGGCGGGCGACGGGGGCGAGGCATCCTGCGCGAGGGCGGGGGCCGTGATCGCCGGCGCCAGGAAGAGGGCAGCGCCAAGAGCGATGCCGCGCGAGGGGAAAATCCGGATCATGCGACCACCACCTCCCGGAACATGCCGGCCGCCATGTGATAGAGCAGATGGCAATGGAAGGCCCATCGGCCCATGGCGTCGGCGGTGACGCGGAAGCTCACCCGTTGGGCGGGCTGGACCACCACCGTATGCTTGCGGACCTGGAAGGCGCCGTCCGGGCCTTCGACATCGCTCCACATGCCGTGCAGATGCATCGGATGCGCCATCATCGTGTCGTTGACGAAGGTGACGCGCAGCCGCTCGTTCGGCCTGAAATGGAGCGGCCTGGAATCGTTGAGCTTGATGCCGTCGAGCGACCAGATGAACCGTTCCATATTGCCCGTCAGATGCAGCTCGATGTCGCGCTCGGGCTCGCGCGGGTCGGGATCGCCGCCCGGCGTGCGCAGATCGGCCAGCGTCAGCACGCGCCAGCCGCGCCCGCGCAGCCCGGCGCCGGGATCGTCGAGATTGGTGCGCGGATAGTCGACGCGCATGTCGGTATTGGCGCCATATTCGGTGCGGGCGTGCCGTGCCCTGGCCGGCATCTCGGTCATGCCGTGCCCGGCATGCGCGTCGCCTCCCATTGCGCCCATCGTCGCCATCGCGCCCATCATGTCGACCGGCTCGAGCCAGGTCCGGGCATCGAGCGGCGGCACGGCTGCCGCCATGCCCGGGGCCGGTGCGATCGTGCCACGCGCATAGCCGCTCCGATCGATCGCCTGCGCGAAGATGGTGCGGGCGCCGCCCTCGGGCATGGTGAACTCGACGTCGTAGGTCTCGCCCGGGCCGATCCGGAATTCCTCGACCGTGACCGGCTCGACCGGCTGCCCGTCGGTCGATACGACCGTCAGCTCGACCCCGGGGATCCGCACGTCGAAGAACGTCGCCGTCCCCGCGCCGACGAAGCGCAGGCGCACGCGCTCGCCGGGCGCGGCGATACCGGTCCAGTTGCCGGCGGGCGGCGCGCCGTTCATCAGATAGGTGTAGGTCGCGGCAGAGACATCGCTGTAGTCGGTCGGGTTCATCCGCGAGCTGTTCCACATCCGCCGCCGCTCGAGCGCCTTGCCCAAGCCCATGGTGCCGACATCCTTGAGGAAATCGCCGGCGGTCGGCTGCGCAAAATTATAGTAGCTGCTCTGCTTCTTGAGATTGAGGAAGATCTGCAACGGCGGCTCGTCCGACCAGTCGCTGAGCACGATGCAATAGTCGCGATCGGGCGCCCGCGCCGTCGGCACCTGTTTTGGCTCCACGATGATCGCTCCATAGAGTCCCGTCTGCTCGGCGAGCGTGTGAGCGTGATACCAGTAGGTTCCGCTCTGGCGGACCTCGAAGCGATAGGTGAAGGTCTCGCCCGGCGCGATGCCGGCAAAGCTGATGCCGGGCACGCCGTCCATCTCCGCCGGCACGATGATGCCGTGCCAATGGATGCTCGACATCTCCTTGAGGCCGTTGCGTACGCGCAGCGTGACCGTGTCGCCTTCGCGCAGGCGCAGGACCGGCGCGGGCACGCTGCCGTTCACCGCGGTCGCGATACGGCGTTTGCCGGTGAAGTTGACCGGCAGCTCGGCGATCTCGAGGTCGAACTCGGTCCCGCTCAGCTCAGCGGGCAAGGTTGGTGCGGATCGCGCGAGAAGCGCCGGGGCGAAACCGGCGACCGCGCCGCCGATCGCCAGCCCCTGGACGAAACGGCGCCGCGCGATCGGCCGGATATGTAAGGGAGACATGAACTGTACTTTCGCGAAGTCGGGTTCAGGCGAGGTCGAGGACGATCCGGCCCTCGATGTCGCCATGATGCATGCGGGAGAAGACGTCGTTGATGTTCTCCAGCTTGTCTGCATGGACCGTGGCCTTGACCTTGCCCTCGCCGGCGAACGCCAGTGCCTCGAGCAGATCGAGCCGCGTGCCGACGATCGAGCCGCGCACGGTAATGCCGTTCAGCACGGTGTCGAAGATCGACAGCGGGAAGTCGCCCGGCGGCAGGCCGTTGAGCGCGACCGTGCCGCCGCGCCGGACCATGCCGAGCGCCTGCTGGAACGCCTTGGGCGAAACGGCGGTCACCAGCGCCCCGTGCGCGCCGCCAATGGCTTTCTTGAGCGCTGCCGAAGGGTCCTCGCTGCGCGCGTTGACCGTCAGTGTGGCGCCAAGGCGTGTAGCGAGGTCGAGCTTGCTATCGTCGATGTCGACCGCGGCCACATTGAGACCCATGGCACGGGCATATTGCACCGCCATGTGGCCGAGCCCGCCAATGCCGGAGACGACCACCCACTCGCCGGGCCGGGCCTCGGTGGCCTTCAGTCCCTTGTAGACGGTGACGCCCGCGCAGAGGATCGGCGCAATGTCGAGGAAGTCGACATTGTCGGGAAGGTGACCAACATAGTTGGGATCGGCGAGGACATATTCGGCAAAGCTGCCATTGACCGAATAGCCGGTGTTCTGCTGTTCGTGGCAAAGCGTCTCCCAGCCACCCAGGCAATGCACGCAGTGCCCGCAGGCGGTGTAGAGCCAGGGCACACCGACCCGGTCGCCTTCCTTCACATGGGTGACGCCGGCACCAACGGCGGCGACATGCCCGACGCCCTCATGGCCGGGAATGAAGGGCGGGTTGGGCTTGACCGGCCAGTCCCCTTCTGCCGCGTGCAGGTCGGTATGGCACACGCCGGTTGCCGCAATCTTGACCAGGACCTGCCCGGGGCCGACCGTCGGGATCGGCGCGTCCTCGATGACCAGGGGCTTGCCAAATTCGCGGACGACCGCCGCCTTCATGGTTTTCGCCATGTCCGTTTCTCCTTTTAAGCGGGGGGTCAGAATAGGCCGAGCGCGTGCTCGTCATAGGAGACGAGCAGATTCTTGGTCTGCTGATAATGATCGAGCATCATCCGGTGGTTTTCACGCCCGAAGCCCGATGCCTTGTATCCGCCGAAGGCGGCATGGGCGGGGTACTGATGATAGCAGTTGGTCCAGACCCGCCCGGCCTCGATCGCGCGGCCGAGCCGGTAGGCGGTGTTGCCGCTCCGGGTCCAGACGCCCGCGCCAAGACCGTAGGCGGTGTCATTGGCAAGTGCGATCGCCTCCTCGACCGTCTTGAACGTGGTGACCGACAGGACGGGACCGAAGATCTCCTCCTGGAAGATGCGCATGTGGTTCTGACCCACGAACACGGTCGGCTGCACGAAATAGCCCTGGTCGAGCGCACCGCCCGGCAGCGCCCTGGCGCCACCGACCAGACACTGCGCGCCCTCGGCCTTGCCGATATCGATATAGCCCAGGATCTTGTGGAGCTGGTCCTCCGACGCCTGCGCGCCGACCTGGACCGACGGGTCGAGCGGATCGCCCTGGCGGATCGCGGCGACGCGCGCCACGGCGCGCTCGATGAAGCGGTCGAAGATCGACTCATGGATCAGGGCGCGCGACGGGCAGGTACAGACCTCGCCCTTGTTGAAGGCGAACAAAGTAAAGCCTTCGAGCGCCTTGTCGAAGAAGGCATCGTCCTCGTCGAGCACGTCCGCCATGAAGATGTTGGGCGACTTGCCGCCAAGCTCCATCGTCTGGGGGATCAGATGGTCCGCCGCGGCGTGCATGATCTGCTTGCCGGTGACGGTCTCGCCGGTGAACGAGACCTTGGCGATGCGCGGATTGGCGGCGATCGCCTGGCCAACGGTCCGTCCCGGGCCGGTGACGACATTGAGCACGCCGGGCGGCAGGATGTCGGCGGTGAGCTCGGCGAACATCAGCAAGGTGAGCGGCGTCTGGGATGCGGGTTTGATGACGGTGCAGTTGCCCGCCGCCAGCGCCGGCGCGATCTTCCACGCCGCCATCAGCAGCGGGAAGTTCCACGGGATGATCTGGCCGACGACGCCGAGCGGCTCGCGGAAATGATAGGCGATGGTGTCCGCATCGATCGTCGAGATGCCGCCTTCCTCCGCCCGGATGCAGCCGGCGAAGTAGCGGAAATGGTCGATCGCAAGCGGAACGTCGGCAGCACGCGTCTCGCGGATCGGCTTGCCATTGTCGATCGTCTCGGCAAGCGCCAGCAGCTCCAGATTATCCTCGAGCCGGTCGGCGACGCGATTGAGAATCCTGGCGCGCTCGGCGGGGGCGATTCTTGCCCATTGATCCTTGGCGGCGTGCGCCGCATCGAGCGCGCGCTCGACATCTTCCGGCGTCGACAGCGCGAACTCTGCGATCTGGGCACCATTGATCGGGCTCTTGTCGGCGAAATACTCGCCGCTCGCAGGAGCATTCCATCGACCACCGATGAAATTATCATAGCGGTGTCGGAAGGAGGCCGCCGCATTGATGGTCCCGATCGCCTTCTCGAACATTACCTGACTCCATCTCTATCGATGGCCTGACGGAGTAATCTCTTTGCCCGGGCGGCCTATAAGTAAGTTCCGCAGAAGGTAGTTTGGTATCGGTGTCGCGGTCTTTGAGGGTCAGACACGCCAACGGAGCCGATGAGTATTCATCGACTCCCGAACCTATTCGCGCACGCATGATCGGAATTATGCCGAGACACGCTACTCGGCTGATTCTTCTTTTGGGGAGGGCGGCGCTTGGCATTCCAATTCTGGCGTTACGCCCGGACGCGCTTTAGGCTCACCCAATCGCCTTTCTGAAGCGTCCCGTCCCTCACGCGGAAATGAGCGTAATGGTCGTCGAAAATCTGGTCGACTTCGACATGACCGACAAGGCGGCGGTGGCGCGGCGTTGCGTGATAGACTTCGAGTATCTGCCCGATGTGCGCGCCATCGGCTTTGCCCAGGCAGGCCACTGTGCCGCCCGCATCCGTACGGACGATCTTGCCGCGCATGAACAAGCTATGGCCGATACCCTGTGCGAGGAGCGGCGTGCTGCCAAAGAGCAGAAAGCCAACAGCAGCACCGACGCCAAGATGTTTTCGCATCACTGTTTCCTCTCTCACGTCAGTTGCTCGGTCCCGGCTTTGAAAGTTGGGAGCACGGGGCGACGCTGGGCATCGTCAAAGAACTGGCCCGCCGCGGGGGCGGCGGCGGGCCCTCAGCCCCGGGGGGTGTTTTATCGGGGCTGGAAACTTCACATGTCGCTCATCGGCTTGTCGGCCATGGGCTTGGCGGTCTTCTTCGCGGCCGGCTTGGCCTTCTTCATCGGCATCTTGCAGCAGCCACTCTTCGCCTTACCGGCCATGCCCGAGCCGTTCGATGCAGGCGACCCGCCGGACATGCCGGCCATCCCCGACATGCCCTGTTGATCCTGCTGGGCCGGTTGCCGCTGCTGCTTCTGCGCGCCGGCCTGATGATCCTTCATCATCTGATCGTGCATCTGCTGCCCGCCATGATCCATGCCCTGCTGGTGGGCATGGGCCGGCGCAGTCTGCGCGGGCGCGGGCGTCGACTGGGCGAGAGCGGTGCCGGCGGCGAAGGTTAGCGTCGCGAAGAGGCTGATGGTCGCCGCGCGAAATGTCGTCTGTCGCATTGAGGGTCTCCGAGTGTTCGTCCTGTTGCCCGGTCGACGTTCCGATCCCGGCAATTCCGAAGCTTCAATGCTGCTAGCGAGACGCAGTCTGTATACGTAACTTACGAATCCGCTTTGGATCGCGACAAGCATGCGCGGGATCGTGCGGGGTGGACCATGGCCCAAGTTCAAGCGAATTCATGATCCCGCTTGATGGCGGCCGGCAGCGAAGTGCAAAAGCCAATTGGCCCGCCGTGGGAGAACGGCGGGCCAAAGCTGCGGTTGAACTAGGCCACGGTCGTTGGCCGCCCAGCCTCGTGGTCGGAGCTGGCTTAATGCAGGGTCAGCAACCGCCCCGCGACCTATGCAACATGCGGGAGGCTCCGTCCTGGGTTCCCATCTCCCGCATAGCGATCCGATGGTCCTGCATCATCTCACCGTGCATCCGTACTTCGCGGTGTCGCATTCCTTGCATCTGGGCCGTGTCGGACCGAGCCGGCGCCGGCTTCGCCTTGAGCGTCTGTTCAAGGTCGGGCATGCCCGGCGGCATCCCATCGGCGAGAACTGGCCCGGCGCCGACGGCAAGGACGCCAAAGGCTGCGAGCGAAGCGATAATCGCTGCTTTCTTGCGCAAATATGATTCCTTCAAGTCTGAGTTTCAGTTCGACCGGACACATGCCCGGTCGATTCTCGCTCCCCAGGGAGCTTGCCGTTGAGATGGTATCGGCCTGGAGGTGGCAGTATACGTAATTTGCGAAGCTGGCGGTCAGCCTGCAATGTCCGCTTTAGTTCGGCTACTAGCAAAAGCTGGGCGCGGATGGCCGAAGACGGCGGCCATCAAAGCCTCCGCCTAGCCCGAGCACTGCAAAGCGACGCCGCCTGCTGCAGTTGGCGAACAGCGAAACGTAAATCGCACGCCGCTTTTGCTTCGGCGCGATCGTGGCAAGGCCCACCGCCGAACCAGCCACTCGGACTGGCCCAGGCTAAATTGTCGGAATAGACGCTCACTCGGATCGGTGCCGCAGTGATTGAACGCTCGCCTGGCTGATTATTGATCAACTTGAACCGCCCCGGGTTTGTCGGAGGCCTCGGGGTTTAAGTATGGACGCGTATCTATGCCGATCTGTTCACCGGCGACGAAAGCCAGCGCATCCGCGAAGCACTAATCAAGACGGTCGGGCAGGCGGGCTATGCAAACGAGAACATCTGGGGCGAGCAGATCGAGGATCGCGGCAGCCAGATCACATTCTCCGCGCTCGGTCAGCAAGCGCCGCTCGAGGCCAAGGACACGTGGGATCCCGATCACGCCAAGCGCAAGAGATTGCAGGCCCTGCTCCAGCCGTTGCTGCCAGGCTTTGGCATCAATATCGGCGGGGCGACATCGATCGACATCACGCGCGAAGGGATAGACAAGGCCTATGGCCTCAAGCGCCTTTCCGAGCAGACCGGCGTCGCACTCGACAAGATGATCTTCTTCGGTGACGCGATCTTCCCGGGCGGAAATGATTATCCGGCCAAGCACCTCGGGCTGGATACCGTGCAAGTCCGCGACGTTGCCGAAACCAAGTCGGTGGTTGGCGCGATCGCTGCCTGGCTAGTCTAAAAGCGCTACCGCCGATACCTAACCAGTCCCGCTTTCGCGCCCGTACGACCCAGCTTCGCAGCGGTCCCACATTGTGGAGCCGACGGATCGCTTCAATCGTGCCGGAGCTGCTTGACCCCACTACGCCTGGGCGCGTTCTAGGACACTCAGCTGGCCATGTCCGCCATCATCCGACAGCTGGCGGCGCAATCCTTGCAGGTAGCCGAGCAACGCTTGATCCGCTCGCCCACGACGTGGCTCAGGCATTCCCGCGCACATCGTTCGCAGCCGTCAGCGCAGGCGCGACACAGGATGGTATGGAGGGAGGATTCGCGCAGCATCGAGTTGGCGGTCGCCTCGCACAGTTCCGCACAGTCGTTCAGCATGGCGATCAGCGACGCCGTGGCTGACGCGCCGCCTTGCTTCGTCAGCCAGGCGGCGGTCTCCAGGCACATGCGGTGCGAAGCCACGCAATCGTCGATGCAGTCCGTCATCGACATCGCCATCCCTTCCATTCGATGCTGCTGCGCCGCCGCCGGCCCAGCCAGCGTTCCAGCGGCGGCAAGGCCGGCGCCGGCCATCAGCAATTCGCGTCTCTCGATCATCATGCACCTCCCATCTGCTATCCCTTGAGCGCTGCGCCGCGTCCGGCGGCCTCAGCCGTCATAGGCGACCCATCCAACGCCGCAGCACGCGCCTTCTCCCGCGCCATCCGGGTTTCCTCCCAAGGCCAGTGGCCGTTGATCTCGACCCCAAGCGAGATGCTCAGGAAGGTCCGCACCAGCACAAGCCCGGCCAGCACGATGAGATCGTCGAGCGTCGGGTTGATCACCAGCGACTTGACGATGTCGCCGGCGACCAGAAATTCCAAACCGAGCAGGATGCTGCGGCCGAGCGCCGAGCGGAACGCGCTATAGGCCTCGGTCCGGTCGCCCGCCCTCGCCCGCCGCGCAAACAGAAAGGTTGCGAGCCCCGCGCCGACGAGGATGGTCAGCGTGCCCGCCAGTTCCAGGCCGATCACCGCAAGCCGGAAGAAGGCGCTCAGCCAGTCGGCCTCAATGGTGATCATACCAGCCTCGCTTGCGGATATTGTTGAAGCTGTCGGTGGCGTGACAGGCATAGCATTGGTCGACGCGCGCTTTCGATCCGGCTGCGCGCTGCGAGACCATGCTGAAATGCTCCATGAAGTGACTGGGTGGCGCCTTGTGGCACTCGGCGCACTGCGTCGAATTGACCGATGGATGGCGATAATTGACGATCTTCCAGCTGTCGGTCTTGTGGCAGCTCGCGCAGTCGGTGCCGAACAGGGCCTGGTGCGGATCGCGGAACGCATGGCAGCTCGCGCAATTGAGCGCGGTCTCGGGAGTCAGGCTTCTAGTGTTTGTCGACATGCCCGCCGAAGGCTGCCGCCACTTTGCCATGTCGAGCAAGGCGGCGTGATCCATGCGGATGATGCCGCGCTCTCCCTCATGTTCGACGTGGCAGGAGGTGCACTGCGTCGCTTTCGCGTGGAACTGAGTCGACTGCTTCGTCCCGAAATCCGTGCCCGCATGGCAGGTGAGACAGGTCCGGGTTTCGACGCCCTTGCCCGGCGTGTGGCAGGCCGTGCATTGGCCGGCGAAGGACTGGTGCGCGCTCGAGAGCGGGCCGGGCGAGACGAGCTGCGCCACCAGGCCGGCATCCCTCGGCGCGTCCGATCGCATCCGGATTGCGACCGCGGCGACCATCACCAGCAGGGCTGCGATGAAGACGGCGTAGGAAAGACGCTGCCAGCTCATAGCCAGCGCAGCCCGTAATAGAGCGCCGCGCCGACATGGAGCGCGAGCAGCGCGAAGATGAGACAGCCCAGCAGGATGTGCAGGATCCGCCATCGCACGAACAGGGTGTTGGTCGCCTCTTCGGCGCGGATCGCGAATTCGGTATCGGCCAGCGCTGCGGCGATCCCCGCCTTGTCCTGGGGGCGCTGGCCCGCGGACGCATCCCCGGCGACGAACAGATAGCGCTTCCAGCCCGACAGCGGCGGGGCTGCGGTATCGGCCTGCGTCGGCGCCGCCGGCTCCTCGAGGAAGGCGGCGCGAAGCGAGGCCAGTTCCGACCTGCGTCCGCGCAGCGCCCGACCAAGCTGGGCAAGCAGGTAGCGGCCGATGAAGCCGGTGATGACCGTCATCAGCAGGAGGACGGTCAGAAGCAGTCCGACCGGGCTTTCGAGCTTGTGCGCGGCGTGGACCAGACCCAGGATCGGCGCCAGCACGCCGGCATAGATGTGGATGGCGAGCAGGGTAGGCTTGCTGACGAGCCGGGAGAGCACTTTGTCGACCCAGGCGATGTGCTTGGCCGCGACATAGGGAAGCGTCAGCAGCATCAGCACGAGCGCTGCGATCCCGATGATCCCGCCAGCGAGGCTACCCGGAAAGCGGGGCGACACGTGCACGAGATAGCCGAACGGGAACAGCAGCAGGAACGCGACCAGCAGGCCGACGGCGATGTCGCTGCGTTCGCGCATCAGGCTTCGACCACGAGCGGCGTGCCCGTCCCCTTCGCCTGGCACGCCAGCACATAGCCCTGCGCCTTGTCGGCGGGCGCAAGGCCGGACTCGACCTCCATCGTCACCTCGCCCTGCAACAGCTTGACCACGCAGGCGCCGCATGTGCCCGCACGGCAAGCATAGGGGATCTCGACGCCCGCGCCCTCGGCCGCCTCGAGCACGGTCTCGTCCGCGGGCAAGGCCGCCGACACGCCCGACACGGAGAAGGTCACCGTGCTCGGCGCCACCTCAACAGTCGGGGACGCCTTATCCGCTGGCGCGGGCGCGGGCTTGACCTCGAGACCCTCGGGGTCGGCCGGCAGCGAGGCCGGACCGAACGCCTCGGTGTGCAGCTGCGCTTCGGGGACGCCGAGCTCCGCCAGCACGCCGCGCATCGCGCCCATCATCGCCGGCGGGCCGCACATATGGATCCGCCGGCTCGCGATCTCCGGCACCGCGGCCAGGATCATCTCGCGGGTGATCGGCCCTTCGGGGCCCATCCAGACGGTGCCGGGCGCGCGCTGCATCGCGGCGACGACATGGAGGTTGGGAAAACGGCGTTCGAGCCGCTCGAGTTCGTCGCGGAACACGAATTCCTCGGTCGACCGTGCGCCGTAGAAGAAGAAGATATCGCCCTTCCACGCGGTGTCGGTGAGATAGCGCAGCACCGACATCATCGGTGTGATGCCGACCCCGCCCGCGATCAGCACGATGCTCTCGGCATCCGTTCCCGTGAAGGTGAAGGCGCCGAACGGTCCGCTGACCTTCAGCAGATCGTCGGCGACGACCTTGTCGTGCAGGTGTCGCGAGACCACGCCCTGCTCCTCGCGCTTAACCGTCAGCTCTACATAGGCCCGCTGAGTCGGCGAAGAGGCGATCGTGTAGGAACGGCGCGCGGTCTTGCCCGCTTCGGGCTCTACCTCGACCTGCAGGAACTGGCCCGGCAGGAAGTCGAACGGCAGCCGGTCGGCACTCGGGTCCGCAAGGCGGAACGTCAGGACCGTCGGCGTCTCTCGTACGATCTGGACCACGCGCAGCTGCCCTGCCCAGCTTTTGGGCTTGCGCAGCGAAGCCCCGGCGGGCGCGGCGGCATTGCTCGGCGCGAGGCCTGCGCTGTCGGCAATGGGTGCAGGCGCGGGCGGGAGCTTCGCAGTGGGGGGAGCAGCCGTCGGCTCCGGCTTTGCCGACGCCTTGCCGCTGGCGACCGCACCGGCGATCACCGCGATACGCCGAAGGCGGAAGATCTGTAGCGCGATCAGCGTCGCGCTGACCAGTCCCAGGAACAGCATGAGAAGGAGGTGCGAGGGCGAGATGCCGAACCAGTGATCGGCATGGCCGGGCGCGGCCTGGTCGATGTCAAGCTGATCGCGAAACCAGGAGAGGGCGACCTCGCGCGGCGGCTGGAGCCCCCCGATCGCGGCCTGTGCGGCAGAGCCAGCGCGGAACAGGTCCGTGCCCTCGCGCATACGCTGAGCTGCATTCAGCCGGGCCGAGATCGTCGTTGCGCGCGCGCCTTCGGCGGATGCGGCATTGATCAATGCCAGGCCTGTGCTCACCCGGTCGCGGGCCTGCGCCGCGACACGCTGCCGGGCGGCTTCATCGAGCACCGGAAAGGCGAGCAGCTGGGAGAAGAAGGCCGCACGGCGAGAGTCGTGGCCGTGCTCATTTTCCCCCTCGCCGTTGATCATGCGATCCATCATGGGGTTCATCATCTTCGCCATGTCGGACGAACCCGGCGCCGAGGGGGCGGACATCGCCCCGTCGGCCGACATCGAGGCGTCGCCTCCGCCGCCATGGTGGGCGGCATGATCCTCGCCCTCCTGCGCCTGGGCGCTCGCGGACAGGCTCAGGGCGAGCGCGAGCCAAAGGCTCCAGCGGCGAAGGCCCATCCGGTTACGCATCCTCTCTTCCCTTTTTTTTCTTGCGCCCTACATGTCCTTCATCGGCATCGCTGAATTCGTCGGCGCCGGATCGGGCGCCGGAGCGCTCTGGTTCGCGCCGCCGGCGCGCATTGCATCATGGTCCATGGCCTGCCGATGATGGCGTTCCATCGCTTCATGATCGTCCCGGGGATAGTCGCTGTTCGCGTCGGTCGGGGCGTCGCTGCCATTATCGGTCACGACGGCGGGGAGTACGGCGGAGTCGGTCGCTGCGTTGCTCGCTGCAGGCAAGGTCTGTTCGCTCTTGCGGTCACACGCCGACAAGGCGAGCGCGGCCGTCAGCACGAAGCTCCATCCGATCGTGCGAGGCAGCAGATTGTCTTTGAGGTTCATGGTGCTTCTCCTCTTGAAGGAAAGACGTAGTGGCTATGTGTCACCCGGATGAATTCATTGAGCGTCGTGCAGAATCTGTTGGCAGCGCTCGTGTGACAAGTTCATGGGATTACGCCCCTGCCCTTTCATCTCGTTGTGGTCGTGAAGCGTCTGCAGGCCCATCTGCCCTTCCATGGCCCTGCAGCTTTCAATCTGCGCCGATGTGGGCGGCGTCGTTACGCAAGCCGCAAGGAACATTATTGGCGCTGCTGCGACGAAAATACATGTCTTCATGGTGCTCCCTTCCTGATAACGGTTACTGCTCCCGCAGCGATTTTTCCTTGATTGCTTCGTCGCGGCGCGAACTACGTTTCGCCGCGAGATAGACGAGAATGGGACAGTCGGACGCCGGAACTTCGCCAGGGCACTCCTCAGCGAGCTCGCGAAGGATATCCCGAATATGCGAGAGTCGTCTGACGCGGCTTTCCGCTTCGCTGATCTTGGCAAGCGTAATCTCAAGGACGGCTGCCGCGGTTGCGGTATCCGAAGCCTGGAGTGTGAGGAGCTGCCGCGACTGCTCCAGCGTGAAGCCGAGTTCCTGAGCAGAGCGGATGAAGTTGAGCCGATCCAGGTCGGCATCCCCGTAAAGGCGGTAGCCAGCGGCAGTCCGATCCGGCGCAGGGAGCAGTCCGCTCCGTTCATAATATCGGATCGTATCACGTCCCACGCCCGCCGCCGCGGCGAGCTCGCCAATCTTAAAGGTGCCCATGACATCCGCTCGATCTTGCAGGTTGGACCGTGGTCCAGGGTCAAGAAGAATTGCGGCCCTTTTTCTTCCCGGTTGCAGAGCAATCGCTGCTCCGCGGCGACTACGTACCTGCCCCGATGGTGGAACACCTGCCAGGGACAGGCCGCAGTGCGAGAAGGCAAGGACTCGTTAGTCCCTACGAAGCTCAACGATGTCATGCTTCGCGGGTTTGCCGTCGGCCACGCTGACATGGGCAAAGTGATCGTCGTAGATATGATCGACCCTCACATGACCCACGAATTGCCGGCGGAACGCGGGTCCCGTCCCCTTGTAAGAGCCGCCCGGTACGGGGACGTTCCGATACACGTCGAGAACCTGACCGACTTCCGCACCATCGGCTTTACCGATGCATACAACCGGGCCACCTTCATCAATACCCACGATCGAACCGCGCATGAACCATGTGTGGCCAATTCCTTGCGCGCCCGCCGGGACTGCCGATAGCAGAGCCAACCCCGCTGCTGCTGCAAGCATCACTGCTTTCATATCGAACTCCTGTCTTAGCTTGGTGCAAACCCATAAGCCGCCGCCGGCAATGCCGTTCTCACAGCTTTGGACGGTTCAGCCCCGGCCACAGCTCGGGCCGGCGCCGAGAACGTGTCAGTTGCTGCGGCGCAGTTCGACGATGTCATGCTTGGCCGGCGCCCCGTCCTTGACCGAGACATGCGCGAAGTGATCGTCGTAGATGTGGTCGACGGTCACGTGGCCGATGAGCTGCCGATGATAGGTCGGCGCCACGCCTTTCGAAGGACCGGGGTGATTGATAACCCGATAGACTTCAAGCGTCTGCCCGACCTCAACGCCGTCGGCCTTGCCGATGCAGACGATCGTTCCGTTGGTATCGGTTCCGACGATCGAACCGCGCATGAACCAGGTGTGACCGATACCCTGTGCCAATACCGGCGAAGCACTGAGCATCGAGATGCCTGCCAGCGCAACCATGATGGACTTCTTCATCATCGTCTTGACTCCTTGAAAAAGTGTTGGAAGCTGCCGCTCGATTTCTCGAGGGGAAGATTTTGTTTTTTCGCCAACAGGACTATGGTCCCGGGTCCCAGCTCGGTATACGTAGTGTTCGCAGCCATCGGTCTATTTGGTGACCGCGCCGTAAAGCAGGCTCAGATGTGCCCGCCCTCTACAGCCGATAGGAGAGGCCCGCTTCCAATAGATGGTCGCAAGGCCGTTCAGATCTGGTTAAAATCATCCGTGTGGATGAGCCGTTGTTCCACCGCCAACTGCCCGGAAGTCGCATCACTGTCGATGATCGATCCACGCGTGAAGAACGCGTCACCGATGCCGCTTTACAGCGCGACGCCCACAAGTGTCGGATACGAGGGCCGGCTGCGTGCCTGGCGAATAAGGGGCGAATGCGAAGACAACACGGGAATTTATGTTTCCACCTTCGGCAGGTCGCGGGATTGAGGACCGGGACATGGCAACTCTACGATTCCCGGGGGGCTCCGCATCATGGATTGGAGCGAGCATGAGAACCTCAATACGCCCTGGCTCGCCACCTTCGCCTTTGGCGGATTGTTGATCGCCTTCGCCGACGTTGTGCTGCTGTTTCTGCGCTGGCCTCGCGACGGCGGGAAAATCGGTGGCTATCGATGCGTGGATCGACAGAGTGGTTCGGGCGCCGGACGTTCGCACATCCATGACACACATTCGGTGCCCGATACCAGATGAGGTCATCAGCCGATCGACCTACTTCTTGTTCTTCCTCATCATCTTCCGGCAGTCGGCATGCTGACGATTCATCGGAGTCTGAGCAATCGTGCCCTTTTCCTCCGCGTGGCTGTGCAGTTGGTTGGTCCCCATGGACTTCTCCATCGCATCGCAATGTTCGGACTTGTCGTGCTTGGCATGCTTGGCCGTCTCGGCCGCAACGTGTGCCTGGGCGACCGGATTCGTATTCGTGCGAACCTGCGCGTTCGCGGTCGAACCGATTGAGAGCAAGCTCATGGCCACAATCGAGAGAAACTTCGTCATACTCGACTCCTTGGAAGAATGTTGAATATTGCCGCTCGATTCTCGAGGGGAAGATCTGGTCTTCGTCGTCAGGACTATGGTCCTTGGTCCAAGCTCGATATACGTAGTGTGCGCAGCCATTAGGCTCGTCGGCGCGGATCTCTCTACACCTGAATCGGAGCTCGGCGAATTCCACAATGAGGTCAGGGGTTCGCGACCTCATATACCAGAAACACGTCCTCGACGTCGGCCGCGCAAACCAAACGGTCGCCCTGACATTAGAAAAAGGCCGTCAATGTGCGACCGGCGAAATTTTGGAGCAGATGTGAGGGCTCCGTCTTCCTGGTGCGTATACCCAGGAGATGTGTACGAGCATGGCAATCACGCGCAGGGACCGGGCTGAGGTTTGGAGGACGGTGACTTGAGAAAGCAATCGATCGCGGCGCTCACTGCAATGTTCATCGCGAACGCAGCGACCGCTGCGGCGCCCATTCTGGTGCACCGTGACCCCGGATGCGGATGCTGCCAGAAATGGACTGAGCAGGTCCGCGCGCAGTTCCGGCGCCCTGTAACCATCGTGGATGATCGCTCACGCGCAGCCTTCCAGCGCGCGCGGGGCGTCCCGCAACAGCTGTCCTCCTGCCACACCGCGGTGATCGATGGTCTGGTCTTCGAGGGCCATGTGCCGATCGCCGACATGAAGCGGCTCCTGGCGCAGCGTCCCCGCGGCGTAAGTGGCCTTGCGGTTTCAGGGATGCCGATCGGCTCGCCCGGCATGGAAGTGACTGGTCAGCGGGCGCAGCCTTATGTCGTGGTTGCGTTCGGACCTTCGGGCCAACGCGTATTCGCTCGCCATTAACGCTAATCTTCATTTGGTTCCCTAAGGGGCTTTTGCTAGAAACAATCTTCGTGAAACGCTTTTTCGCCTCGCTGCTCCTTGTCGGAGCACTGTTGGGTCTCTTCGGAGGCCAGATGGCGGCTGCGCGAAGCGTTCCGATGGCGATGAGCGCGCCCAAGGCGATGGCGATGGATTCGGACTGCATGGCCATGATGGCCAAGCAGCAGCCCGCGCCCGAGAAAAAGCCGTGCAAGGGCCTTACACTCGACTGCATTGCCGCCATGGGGTGCGTTGTTCCATTGGCCGCCGCTGATCTTGCGGGCGATATTGCCACGCCGCGTATTCATGGCGCCCTCGGCTTCTGGCCGACCAACGCCGTCCTGGCCGGGAAGTCCTTCGGTCCTGATCCGGATCCTCCCACGAACCTTGGCTGATTGAACCATTGCTTACGCGCGCTTTCCCGCGCGGCGCCGTGACCTCTTTCAATTCAGACAAGGATATTCGTGATGAACAAGAAGATGATTCTGGCTGCTATGGCGGCCGCCCTGAGCGTCGCCGCCCCTGCTTGGGCGGATGCCTCGCATAGCTCGACCCAAGGCCATTATGAATGGCGATCGGTGCCGCAATACGGCCCGCGTGCGACCGGCCCGGTCCGGCAGCGCGTCTGGGTCGCGGATCATGCCCAGATGGCGAACTGCGACTGCGACATGATGAAGATGAGCGCGGATGAATGCATGGGCATGATGCATCACGGCCGCGACAAGCCTACAGCCGGCTAAGCTCGGGTCCCGGCCGTCAGATCAGAAAAGCAGAGCCAGGCGCGCGGCGCCGGCGCGGGACATCAAGCCCCCGCGTCGGCGCCGTGTTGGCAGCCTTGTGATCCGCGCCGGGAACCCCCGAACGGGAGATGTTCATGCGCACCCTTTTCCTCGCCGTGCCGCTATTGGCGCTACCGACTCCAGCCCTCGCCGGGCCGCTCCGCTTCGAGGAGGCGCTTGCGCGAGCGGAGGCGCAAGCTCCGTCGCTCCGTGCCAAGGGGTTGGAGGTCGATGCGCGCCGCTCCGCACTGCCGGCGGCAGGGCAGCTCCCCGATCCCAAGCTCGGGCTCGGTATCGACAATTTCCCCGTATCGGGCCCGCCAGCTGGGAGCTTCGTCGAAGACAGCATGACGATGGCGCGAGTGGGTATCTCTCAGGATGTTCCCAACGCCGCCAAGCGCCATGCTCGGACGAGCCGGGCGCGAACCGATGTCGAAGCTGCCGAGGCGACACTTTTGTCCGAACGCCGCCGCGTCGAGGTCGCAACCGCGCTGGCATGGATCGATCTCGCCTATGCGGAACGGCGTCTTGCCGCTCTCGACGGCATACTTTCCAAGCTCGCCCCCCTTCCCTCCGCGGCAAAGAGCGGCGTCGCCTCCGGCACCGCGCGCCCCGCACAGACGCTGCAGGTGCGGCAAGCACTCGCGGTGCTGGAAGACCGCCGGAGCGAGCTCGCCGCCGCAGTGGCGCGCCAACGCGCGATCCTCTCGCGCTGGACCGGCGAGCCCGCGCCTGAGGTGGTCGGTAATATCCCTGCGCTTACTATCGACGCCGCAGCCCTGCGCGCCGCCATAACCACCCACCCCGATCTCGGCGCCGCCGGTGCCCGGGTCGCCCAGGCCGAGGCGGACGTCGGGATCGCCCGGGCCGACAAGCGCCCCGACTGGGGCTTCGACGTCGCCTATCAGCGCCGGGCGGATCGCTATGGTGACATGGTTTCGGCCGGCGTCACTGTCAGCCTGCCGCTTTTTGCCAAACGGCGGCAGGACCCGATGATCGCCGCCAGCGCGGCGACCGCCGCTGCGGCGCTTGCCGAGCAGGAAGACATGCGCCGGTCCCTTCTCGCCGATCTCGAAGCCGGCCTTGCCGACCATGCCATGCACCATGAGCAGTGGATGCGCGCCCGCGACACGCTGCTGCCGCTCGCGCGTAGCCGCGCGAACCTCGAGACCGCGAGCTATGCCGCCGGACGCGCCGGGCTGCTCGACGTGATCGAGGCCCAGACCATGCTCGCCGACAGCGAGCTGCAATTGCTCGACAGGGAGGCCGAATTCGCGCGCGATGCCGTGCGGCTCGTCCTCACCTTTGGGGGGAACAGCGAATGAAATTCGACATGACCTCGCGCGCGCAGCTTGGCACGGCGGCCGCGGCGCTCGCACTGGCGGCGGGAGCCCTCGGCTATGGCCTGGCGACTTGGCGCCATGAAGATCCACCGGCCGCAACGGCGCAGGGCGGGCGCAAGATCCTCTACTGGTACGACCCGATGGTCCCGAGCCAGCATTTCGACAAGCCGGGCAAGTCGCCGTTCATGGATATGGAGCTTGTACCCAAATATGCCGACGAGGCAGCGAGTGGCGAGACCGGCGTGGCGATCGATCCGGCGCGCACCCAATCGCTTGGCCTGCGCATCGCGGAAGCGCGGACCGGGACACTGGGATCGAGCCTCACGGCGACCGGTACGATCGAGTTCAACGAGCGCGACGTCGCCATCGTCCAGGCGCGAACCGGTGGCTTCGTCCAACGGGTCTACGCGCGCGCGCCCGGCGATGTGATCGGGGCAGGCGCACCGCTCGCCGATATCCTGGTGCCGGAATGGGCGGGCGCGCAGGCGGAATATCTGGCCGTGCGAAGGATCGGCGATGCAGGCCTCGCTCACGCGGCCCGTCAGCGCCTCCTGCTGCTCGGCATGCCTGCGGGTACGGTCGCAGCAGTCGAACGGAGCGGGCGACCGCATAATGTGGTGACGATCTCGGCGCCAACCGGCGGCACCATCAAGACGCTCGGCGTCCGGGCCGGGATGACGGTCGCGAGCGGCCAGACACTCGCAGAGGTGAACGGGCTGGGTACGGTGTGGCTGAATGCCGCAGTGCCGGAGGCGATGGCCGGGAGGCTCCGGCCGGGGCAGAGCGCGACCGCGACCCTCGCCGCCTATCCCGGCGAACGCTTCATGGGCCGGATTGCCGCGATTCTCCCAAGCGTCGCCGCCGAAAGCCGGACGCTCACCGTGCGGATCGAACTTCCCAATCGAGCCGGGCGCCTGCGCCCCGGCATGTTCGCCTCGGTCGATCTCGGCCGCGCTGCCCGCTCGGCGCTGCTCGTGCCCTCGGAAGCCATCATCCGCACCGGCAAGCGCGCGCTCGTCATGCTGGCGCTGCCGCAAGGGCGCTACCGCCCTGCCGAGGTGCAGACCGGTGCAGAAGCAGGAGGCCAGACCGAAATCCTCGCCGGCCTCGCCGTGGGCGAGAAGGTCGTCGCCTCCGGCCAGTTCCTGCTCGACTCCGAGGCCAGTCTCTCGGGTATCGAGGCGCGTCCGATCGGCGGGCCGGTTCCGGCTCCGCGCGCAGCCGCGCCTGCGAACGGCGCCTATCGCACCAACGGCCGGATCGAGAGCATCGCAGGCGACCGGATCACCCTCAGCCACGCGCCCATCCCCGCCCTCAAATGGCCGGCCATGACGATGACGTTCAAGCTCGGCACCCCTGCCCTCGCCCGCGGACTCAAGAAGGGTGACCGCGTTCTCTTCGGCTTCGACCAGGCGGCGGAAGGTCCAGTTGTTCGCTCGCTGAGCCGCGAGACGGCGCAATGATCGGTCGTCTCATTGATTGGTCGGCCAACAACCGACTCTTCGTGGTGCTCGGAGCGCTCGCGCTCGTCGTCGGCGGACTGCTTGCCTTGCGCAGCACGCCGATCGACGCCCTGCCCGACCTCAGCGACACGCAGGTGATCATCCGCACGAGCTATCCGGGCCAGGCCCCGCAGATTGTCGAAAACCAGATCACCTATCCGCTCGCAACGACGATGCTCTCGGTGCCCGGCGCGAAAACCGTGCGCGGCTATTCCTTTTTCGGGGACAGCTTCGTCTATGTCATCTTCGAGGACGGCACCGACCTTTATTGGGCGCGCTCGCGCGTCCTTGAATATCTCAACCAGGTGCAAGGGCGATTGCCGGAGACGGCGAGAAGCGCGATCGGTCCCGACGCGACCGGCGTGGGCTGGGTCTATCAATATGCGCTGGTCGATCGCACCGGCGGACACGACCTCGCCCAGCTCCGATCATTGCAGGACTGGTTCCTGCGCTATGAGCTCAAGAGCCTGCCGGGAGTGGCCGAAGTTGCCAGCATCGGCGGCATGGTCAAGCAGTATCAGGTCGTGCTCGATCCGGTGAAGCTCGCCGGATACGGCATCACGCACGCGCAGGCCGTCGCCGCGATCGGGCAGGCCAACCAGGAAACCGGCGGCTCGGTCCTCGAACTCGGCGAGGCCGAATATATGGTGCGCGCTTCGGGCTATCTGCAGTCGCTCGACGACTTCCGCGCCATACCGCTGCGCACCGCGGCAGGCGGCGTGCCGGTCACGCTCGGCGACGTCGCGACCATCCAGCTTGGCCCCGAAATGCGCCGCGGCATCGCCGAACTCGACGGCGACGGCGAAGTGGCTGGCGGCGTCGTCATTCTGCGCTCGGGATCGGATGCCCGCGCGACCATCCAGGCGGTGCGCGACAAGCTCGAGATTCTCAAGAAGAGTTTGCCCCGCGGGGTCGCGATCGTACCCACCTATGATCGTTCGCAGCTCATCGACGCATCGATCGAGAACCTCACGCACAAGCTCGCCGAAGAGTTTGTCGTCGTGGCGATCGTCTGCGCCCTGTTCCTCTGGCATGTGCGCTCGGCCCTAGTCGCCATCGTCACGCTGCCGCTCGGCGTCCTGGCGGCCTTCATCGTGATGCACTTCCAGGGCGTCAACGCCAACATCATGTCACTGGGCGGCATTGCGATCGCGATCGGCGCCATGGTCGATGCCGCGATCGTGATGATAGAGAATGCCCACAAACGGATCGAGCAGTGGGAGCATGATCATCCGGGCGAAGAGCTGGCTGGGGCGGCGCGCTGGACCGTCATCACCGACGCAGCGCGCGAGGTGGGTCCCGCGCTCTTCTTCTCGCTCCTCATCATTACGCTCTCTTTCGTCCCGGTCTTCACGCTTGAGGCGCAGGAGGGGCGTCTTTTCGCGCCGCTGGCTTTCACCAAGACCTACACCATGGCGGCGGCGGCGATCCTGTCCGTGACGCTCGTGCCGGTGCTGATGGGCTGGCTCATCCGGGGCAAGATTCCCTCCGAGCAGGCCAATCCGGTCAATCGCGCACTGACAAGAGCCTACCGCCCCGCCATCGACTGGGTGCTGAAGCGGCCCAAGGCGACGCTAGTCCTTGCCGGCCTCGTATTCCTGACGACCGCCTGGCCCGTGTCGCGGCTCGGCGGCGAGTTCCTGCCCGCCATGAACGAAGGTGATCTCCTCTATATGCCCTCCGCCCTGCCCGGCCTGTCGGCCGCGAAAGCCTCGGAGCTCCTCCAGCAGACCGATCGCATGATCAAGTCGGTGCCTGAGGTGCAGAGCGTGTTCGGCAAGGCGGGGCGCGCGGAGAGCGCGACCGATCCCGCCCCGCTCGAAATGTTCGAGACGACGATCCGCTTCCGCTCACGCGATCAATGGCGGCCGGGCATGACCCCCGACAAGCTGGTGGAGGAGCTCGACCGCGCCGTAAAGGTGCCCGGCCTCGCCAACATCTGGGTGCCGCCCATCCGCAACCGGATCGACATGCTGGCGACCGGCATCAAGAGCCCGATCGGGGTCAAGGTGTCCGGTTCGGACCTCGCCGCCATCGACCATGTCGCGCGCGAGGTGGAACGGGTCGCGAAAGGCGTGCCCGGCGTCAGCTCCGCGCTCGCCGAACGGCTAACCGGCGGGCGCTATGTCGATGTCCAAATCGATCGGACGACCGCCGCGCGCTACGGTCTAAACATCGCCGATGTCCAGGCAATCGTCTCCGGTGCGATCGGGGGGGAGAATGTCGGCCAGACGGTCGAGGGACTGGCGCGCTATCCGATCAACGTCCGCTACCCGCGCGAACTTCGCGACAGTCCGGACGCGCTACGCGCCCTTCCCGTGCTCACGCCATCGGGCCAGCAGATCACGCTAGGCAGCGTCGCACAGATCGCGATCAGCGATGGACCGCCGATGCTAAAGACCGAGAACGGGCGGCCATCGACCTGGGTCTATATCGATGTTCGCGGACGCGATCTCACCTCAGTGGTTGACGATCTGCAAACAGCGGTGACACGCCAGGTCAAGCTCTCGCCCGGGGTCAGCCTCGCCTATTCCGGGCAGTTCGAGTACCTAGCGCGCGCGCTCGACCGGCTGAAGATCGTCGTGCCGGCCACGCTCGCGATCATCTTCCTCCTGCTCTACCTGATCTTCAGACGCCTCGACGAAGCCGCGCTTATCATGGGCACCCTGCCCTTTGCGCTCACCGGCGGCTTCTGGATCCTCTACCTGCTCGGCTACCACCAGTCCGTCGCGACGGGCGTTGGCTTCATCGCGCTCGCCGGCGTCGCCGCCGAGTTCGGCGTGGTGATGCTGATCTACCTCAAGGACGCCCTTCAAGCGCGCGGCGAAGCGCCATCGCAGGAGGATATTGCAGTGGCGGTGCGCGAGGGCGCGCTGCTGAGGGTCCGCCCCAAGGCGATGACGGTCGCCGTCATCATCGCTGGCCTCCTCCCGATCCTCGTCGGATCGGGCGCCGGCTCGGAGGTGATGAGCCGTATCGCCGCGCCCATGGTCGGCGGGATGCTGACCGCGCCGCTCCTCTCCATGTTCGTCATCCCCGCCGCCTATCTGCTTCTGAGGCGACGGTCCCTTCACACCAAACCATGAAGCACCACGAAAGGAGACTATGATGAAAATGCACGCACTGACCGTTCTCGGCCTCACTATCGCGCTCGCCGCCTGCGGCTCAGAGACCGAGTCCAACGAGACAGCGGCCACGAACACGGCGTCGCCTGCGGTTGCGGAAACCAATGCGACGGCAAGCGACATGGGTAAAATGGAGATGTCGGCTACAGCCAAGATGGCGAAGGGCACCGGCAAGGTGACGGCCATCGACAAGAGCGCCGGAACGATCACGCTCAACCATGGTCCGATCGCCGAGGCGAACTGGCCGGCGATGACGATGGCGTTCAAGGCGGCCCCGGCCCTGATCGACAGCGTGAAGGTGGGCGATGAAGTGAATTTCCAGCTGAAGCTCGACGGCAATGCCGGCGAGATCACGGCGATCAGCAAGAAATAAGGACCGTTCCGTCTTCCGGGTGGCGGAGCGCAATGTCATTCCGCCCCCGCCTCATGATCCTTGCCCAAGTCGATCGCGTTGCACCGGCTTGGGCGACCGGGCGCAATGCCGCTTGACCCTCTAGTTGCTACAGGGTGCAAGTTGCGAACAATTCTTATCAGAGACTCGCAAATGCGCCTATACTTGCCTGCTGCCATTTCTGCCGACTTTGCCCTCGGGCGGCGCTCAACAGCCCATCTCGTCGCATTGGCGCTTATCCTGATCGTGTTCGCGCTCCCCGGACGAGCATTGGCGAGCGATGCGGACGTTCAAACCAGCTGGCGGCTGCTCGATTATATCGGAGTCGACTACGCCGGCGCCGTCTCGAACGGCAAAGTGATTAGCTCGGCCGAATATGGCGAAATGACCGAGTTCGCATCCCAGGTAGAATCCCGACTAAAGGCGCTACCAGCAAAGCCGGCCAAGGCAGCCCTTCTCGAGCGATCTGCGGCGCTGCGAAGCGCGATCGCCGCCAAGGCGGCCCCCGCTGTCGTCGCCGAGCAATCGCATCTTCTCGCCTCGGCGCTACTGGCGGCCTATCCGGTGCCGCTGGCCCCGAGCTCTCCCCCCGATCTCAGCCGGGGCGCCAAGCTCTACGCCGAGAATTGCGCGAGCTGCCATGGTATGAACGGCGACGGGCGCGGACCGGATGCGGCCAAACTCGATCCGCCACCTATCGCATTCACCGACAAGGAGCGTGCCGACCAGCGCAGCCTGTTCGGTCTCTACCAGGTCATCACCCAGGGCCTGGACGGCACCGCCATGCAGAGCTTCGAGGCGCTACCGGAAGGAGACCGCTGGGCCTTGGCATTCTATGTCGGCCATTTCGCCTATCCGGAGACTGCCGCAACTCAGGGCGAACGCCTTTGGCGGGAGCGCTCCGATATTCGATCAAAATATCCCAACCTTGCGGCTTTGGTCGGGGCAACGCCGGCCGCTCTGGCCCGCGACCTTAGCCCGAAGGACGCTGTGGCGCTTACCGCCTTCCTGCGCCGCCATCCCGACACCGTCACTGCTCGCGCCGGCGGCTCGCTTGCGCTCACGCGCGAGCGCCTCGCCGAAAGTCTCACCGCCTATCGCGCGGGCGATCGCAAAGCTGCGGCCGAGTTGGCGCTTTCGGCCTACCTCGACGGCTTCGAGCCGGTTGAGCCGGTGCTATCCGCACGTGACGCCGCGCTGTTAGCGCGCATCGAGACGGGAATGGCCGAACTGCGGGCCGCCATCGGGCAAGGCCGCCCCGCCGCCGAGGTGGAAGCCGCGAACCGTTCCCTCGCCAATCTTTTCGCCGATGCGGAGACGGCGCTCGCGCCGGAACGGGCAAGTGGGGCGTCCAGCTTCTTGGGTGCGTTCGGCGTGTTGTTGCGCGAGGGGCTCGAGGCACTCCTGATCGTTGTCGCGATGATCGCCTTCCTGAAGAAAACCGATCGCCCGGACGTGCTTGGCTATGTGCACGGTGGGTGGGTGGTAGCCCTCGCAGCCGGTGTCGCCACCTGGTTCGCTGCAACCTACTTCATAACCGTGAGCGGCGCTTCGCGGGAGCTCACCGAGGGCTTCGGCTCGCTCTTCGCTGCGGTGATCCTGCTCAGCGTCGGCATCTGGATGCATGGCAAGAGCAACGCCGAAGCTTGGCAGCGCTACGTGAAGGCCAAGGTTACTGCCGCGCTTTCCCGCCGCTCGGGTTGGTTCTTGTTCCTGCTTTCCTTCGTTGTCGTATACCGGGAGGTCTTCGAGACAATCCTCTTCTACGCGGCACTTTGGGCCGAAGGAAATGGCGCGGCCATGCTCGCTGGCGCCGCCACCGCCGCCGGTCTTCTTGCCGTCATCGCGTGGATTATGCTGCGCTACAGCGCCCGCTTGCCAATTACCCAGTTCTTTGCCTGGAGCTCGATATTGATCGCGATCCTGGCCGTCGTGCTCGCCGGCAAGGGCATCGCGGGTTTGCAGGAGGCCGGCATCCTCGGCGTAAGGCCGCTGGTGGACGTGCCGCGCATCGAGATCCTGGGTCTCTTTCCGACGAAAGAGAGCGTGCTGGCGCAGATCGCCGCCATCGTGGTTCTTGCCGCCGGCTTCTGGTTCAGCGGTCGTCGTTCGGCCGCCAGCGCGTCGGCAACATCACCCGCCAAATAGTCGAAAGGCGATCAAAGCCGCAGCAGTCAGATAGCAGGTGAGCGTTGCCAGCGCGGTTGTCGCCATCCCGAAGGCGCGGGCACCAGCGCCGCTAGAATAACGGCGATAGAAACTCACCCGGCCAATCGTGAAAAGCACCGGCGAGGCAATCAACAGTCCCAACCATCGCCCCTCCGCGACCGAGCCGAGGAGTAAATGGCCACCGACGCCCAGGAAGGACTGCTCGAGGGTATTCTGCAGGAACGCGGCCTTGACGGCGATCGCCGGACTGGGCGGGCCCCTGGCCGCCCCGCCAATGTCAGCCTGCGAACGATAGCGTCCGCTCGAAACGAGCCGCACCGCCACCAGGACAAGTAGGAAATGGACGGCGCTGGTCTGGATCGCGAAGGCCAGACGGTCGGCGAGCGCCACTGGGAAGGACATGACCTTTGGCAGCAACAGGACGCTTCCGGCCGAAACCGCCGCGCAAAGGAGAAACGCCAGCCCGGACCGCTTTCGGATTTGCCGCTGCTCTCCTGCCAGATCCATCGCCCTCGCCTCGATTCAGTCGGGCCGGGAGGCGACGATGAGCCCGACTGTGCCGGTAACGGTGTGGACACGCTCGATTTCGCGCACTTTGCGGAAGCCCGCAGCCTTGACCAGTTCGGGCAGGAGCCCATCCGCATTGGGCTGCGTATCGGCGACACCATCGAGCCGCTGAATGGTCAGTCGGAACAGTATCCGCATCAACCCATTCTGCCGGCCATAATCGGCGATAACGATCCGCCCGCCGGGCCGAAGCGCCGCGAACATCGCGCTCAGGGCGGCACGCTTCTCCGCCATCGGAACTTGATGAAACATCAGGCTCGAAACGATCGCGTCGGCTCCCCTTGCGTCAATATCGCTAGCGAAGCCCTGCTCCCACGCGATATCCAGAGCCGAAGCATCGGCCTTTGCGCGTGCGATGGTCAGCGCTTCTTCATCGGGATCGATACCGATAACGCGCGCGGCCGGCTCGGAAGCTTTGAGCATGGCGGCAAAGCTTCCGGTGCCACAGCCGACATCGAGGATCGTCTCGCGCGGCCGGGCCGCAAGCACGTTCAGCATGGCGCGGCGCCAGCGCATCTCGCGCGTCCACAACCGTATCGCGACGTCGTAGTCGGCCGTTTTGCCCTTTCCCAGCGGCGGTGTGTACGCACGTGCGTTCACTGCACAGCTCGCTGACCGTGCTCGGTCAGCTCCTTGCGGGCATCACGGATGATGTCATAGGCCGAGTGCAGGAACAGCAAGGCGATGACCCCAGCGACCAGCAGGTCGGGCCATGCCTGCCCTGTCCAGGCAACCAGTGCTGCTGCGCCGATTACTGCGACGTTGGCCAGAGCGTCATTGCGTGAGAACAGCCAGATAGCGCGCGACGTAGCATCACCCTGATCGCGGAAGCGGGCGAGGATCAGCGCGGCCGACACATTGACTATGAGGGCAATGATACCAAGGCCCCCCATCAGGTCCGCCTCAGGCGGCACCGCGTTGAAGATGCGCCAGAGCGCCGAGGCAATGACGCCAAGCCCAAGAGCGGCAAGGAACAGGCCCTGGACGAGCGCGGTTCGAGTTCGCGCCACCGCAGACCATGAAAGCGCGATGAGGCCCACCAAGGTGATCGATCCATCGCCGATGAAATCCAGCGAGTCCGCCTTGAGAGCCTGGGAGCCTGCGACAAAGCCGCCCGCAAGCTCGCAGACCCCAAACCCGAGATTGAGGATTACGACAATCCACAAGGCCCGCTTGTAGCCGGGATCCGTTTCGGCGCGGGCGGTATCGGCTTCGCATCCACAGTCGCTCATCGATCATCTCCGCAGCGAGTCGTTGCGGAAGTCTGCACCCTCTAGTTACTACAGGGTCAATGCCCGTTCTGGGCCGAAGGACCGAGCGCTTCGATAATCCGGCAATCGGAAATCGCACCCTGGCTGCATTGGCCGATCAATTCGTCGAGCTCCCGGCGTAGCGCACGAAGATCGGCGATCTTTTGGTCGATCTGCGCAAGGTGGGCCCGGGCAACCGTGTCGACTGCGCTACACGACCGACTACGATCGTCGGACAAAGTGAGCAGCTCGCGCACCTGGTCCAGCGTGAATCCGAGGTCGCGGGCCCTTCGAATGAAGGAAAGCCGTGCGAGGTGCGCCGCTCCATAGTCGCGGTAATTTCCAGAGGTACGGCCCGGCTCCGGAAGAAGCCCGATTTTTTCATAGAAGCGGATAGTCTCGACCTTCGTCGCGGTAGTTCGGGCCAGTTCACCAATCTGCATCAGAAATCCTCTTGACCCTGTAGTTGCTATAGGGTGCATATAGAGGGCCGTCCTAAGAATGCGAGAGCCCGACCGATGGCATGTTCCAGCTGCGCAGCTGACAAAGGCGGCCCCACAAACAGCCCCGCCTGGCGGCGCGCGCTGTGGATCGCGCTCGCCGTCAATGCTCTGATGTTCGCAGCAGAACTGGCCGCCGGCATATTGGGGGGCTCCAAGGCGTTGCAGGCAGATGCGCTCGACTTCCTCGGCGATGCCGCGAACTATGCGATCAGCCTTGGCGTGGCCGGGCTCGCGCTTGGCTGGCGAGCCCGTGCCGCGCTGGTCAAAGGCGCGACGATCTTCGGCTTTGGATTGTACGTGTTGCTGAGCGCGCTTTGGGCCGTCTCACAGGGCACCGTGCCTCATGCCGAGGTGATGGGTATCGTCGGTTTCGTTGCTCTTCTGGCCAACGGCGGCGTCGCCCTCATGCTGTATCGCTTCCGCAGCGGAGATGCGAACATGCGCTCGGTCTGGATTTGTTCGCGCAATGATGCCATCGGCAATGTCGCCGTACTGTTCGCGGCGCTAGGCGTTTTTGGTACGGGATCGGCATTTCCCGATATCATCGTCGCAGGGATCATGGCGACCTTGGGATTATGGGGGGGTGCGCAAATCATCCGTCAGGCGAGCCTGGAACTGCGAAGCTCGAAGCCATCAATCGGAAATTCGATGCCAACCGCCGAGCAGTCGATCTGATCTTACGCGCCGCATTCAGTTTCCTTCAGTCGCGGCACTGCGACGACCCCGACCACGCCGCCAATAAACTTGGCGTCGCGCTTGGTCTAAGAAAGAACCCTGGGCGGTAGCCGGCTGAGGATAGATCTTCCCTCAGCCATATGTTGCTTGGCTGTTGAAGCCGGTCCGCGGATCGGCCGACAGTGTCGCGCCGCTCCCATCACTATCAGGAAATTGCTGTATCCGGTCAACAACCTCCATCTAGCCTACGAGATCGCGTCTGCGCGGTCGCGGTAGGCAAGCAGCCGGAGGGCATTGAACACGACGAGCAATGTCGAACCCTCGTGCATCGCGACCGCGGGACCAATGCCAAGTCCGAAGATAGTCGCGGGGACGAGGAAGGCGACCACGCCAAGGCTCACAAAGACGTTTTGACGGATGACCCAGCGTGTGCGCCGGCTGAGCCCGACAGCGAAAGGCAAATGAGAAAGATCATCCGCCATAAGGGCAACGTCAGCCGTTTCCAATGCGACGTCCGACCCGGCAGCACCCATGGCGATACCGACCGTCGCCGTCGCCATGGCAGGTGCGTCGTTGACACCGTCGCCCACCATGGCGACCTTGGTTTCGGCACGGAGTTTCTTGATCGCGTCTACCTTGTCTTCAGGCATAAGATCACCCCATGCCTCATCAATTCCGACTTTTCTGGCGATCGCATCGGCTGCGCGCTGGTGATCACCGGAAATCATAATCATTCGCTTGATGCCGATCGCGCGCAGCTCATCGAGCGCTGTCCGTGCCGCTTCGCGCGGCGTGTCGAGCAGGCCGATCGCGCCGATGTCCTTGTCGTCGCGGCGCACGACCATGCTCGTTTGCCCGCCTTCGCGGAGCCTCTCGATCGCGGCCGTCATTTCGGCCGACAGCGGCGCGATGCCGTCGGCGCCGAACATCTCCGCCTTGCCGATCAGGACTTCCTCCTGGCCGACGAGAGCCGAAACGCCGCGACCTGTCAGGCTCTTGAGGTTGTCGGCCTGCGGTATCGGCTTATCGCCAATATGCTCGCGGCCGTCGCGCGCGATCGCCTGCGCGAGAGGATGATCGCTCAGGCTCTCGACAGCTACGGCGACCGCCATGAGGTCTTCCTTGGTCACCCCTGGGGCGGTGATGATCTCTTGTATCCGGGGCTCGCCCTTGGTGAGCGTGCCGGTCTTATCAAACGCGATCGCGTCCAGCGAGCCGAGCAGTTCGAGCGGTGCGCCCCCCTTGATGAGGACACCGCCACGCGCAGCGCGTGCGACCCCCGATAGAACGGCGCTGGGTGTCGCGATGGCGAGCGCGCAGGGGCTCGCCGCTACCAGCACCGCCATGGCGCGGTAGAAGCTGTCGCGGAAAGGTTCGTCCACCACTACCCAAGCGAACAGCAACACAAAGGCGAGCACCAGCACCGCCGGCACGAAGAAGCGCTCGAAACGGTCAGTGAAGCGTTGTGTCGGCGATTTCTGAGTTTCGGCTTCGCTGACCAGCTTCACCACCTTGGCAAGTGTGCTTTCGTTGGACAGGCGGGTGACTTCGATTTCAACAAGCCCGCTGCCATTGATAGTGCCGACGAAAACGCGGCTTGCCGCGTCCACGCTATCGGGATTTTGGCGGGCGGCCGCATCGTCTTGTACGGGGCGTTTATCGACCGGCATGCTCTCGCCGGTGACGGGGGCCTGGTTGATCGCGGTTATGCCCTTAACGATGAAGCCGTCGGCGGCGACCCGCTCATCGGGCTTCACGATGACAATATCGCCAAGCTTCAGGTTCTCGACTGGAACCTCGCTCGTGGCGCCGTCGGGACGCCGCACCATCGCGGTGCGCGGCGCCAGCTCCGCCAGCGCTTCGATCGCGCGCTTGGCGCGGCCCATGGCATAATGTTCGAGCGCATGGCCAAGGCTGAACAGGAACAGCAGCAGCGCCCCTTCCGCCCATGCCCCCAGCGCCGCCGCACCGGCGGCGGCCACCAGCATCAGCGTGTCGATCTCGAATCGTTTCAGGCGAAGGCTTTCGATCGCCTCGCGCAGCGTGTAGAAACCGCCAAACGCGTAGGCGGCAACGTAGAGCACGAACGGCAGCCAGTCTGGTGCGCCGGCGACCAGCTTTTCGAGTGCAAAGCCGATGCCCAGCGCCGCGCCGCAGGCGAGCGCGAAGATCAGTTCAGTATTCGGCCCGAGCAGACCGCCATGACCGTGATCATGGTCATGCTTTTTCCCCGGAGGATGGTCATGATCCTTTGCATAATCGCGCTCTGGCGCGGTCGACACGAGCTTGGCAGCCTTCTCGTAGGTCGGTCGAGCGCCAGCGTCGCGCAGCGCCTTCAAAATCGACTCTTGCGATGTTGCCGACCGATCGAACTCCACCCGCACCAGACCCGACACATTGGCCTCTGCCTCAAGGACGCCGGGGAGGCCGCGCAGCCGATCGCCCAGCGTGCGAGCGCGGCGTTGATGGGTCATGCCGTCGACCTGCCAGATCGCATGTCCGAAGCGATCACCAATTTCTGCGCCCGAAGCGTGCGCTAGCTCACGGATGCGCGAGAGCGACACCACTTCGGGATCAAAGTGGATGCAGAGCATTGCGGGAGCGTCCGCTTCGGGCGCTACCACATGGGCCTGTTCGACACCGGGACGTCCTTCCAACGAGCCGACGAGCCTTTTGACACAGGCGTCGGCTGCGTTCGTAACGTCGGGGAGGAGGACAGGAATATCGAGCCGAAGTTTTTCGATCATGATGTTCTCCTTCGCGGAGCGCGATTTTGTGGTGAAGCGAAGAGGCCCGCCATTTTTGTGCGGCCACCGATAACTTTGGCGCTCATCGGGTTTCTTCCTTGGCCTGACGCGCTTCCTTTCGCGTGTCGCGCAGGATCTCGATGCCGCCCTTCACGGCGATAATCGCGGTGAGGAAGCCAACCAGCAGATCGGGCCAGTTGGAACCCAGCCACCAAACGAGTAGTCCGGCGACCAGAATCCCGCCGTTCGAGATGAAATCGTTGAAGCTGAATGTGGTCGCCGCGCGCAGATTGACGTCGGGCTTGCGCAGCCGTTGCAGCAGCCGGAGGCAGATATAGTTCACGACTGCCGCGACCGCCGACATCGCCATCATGGTGCCGCCGATCGGCTCGCTTCCCTGAAGGTATCGCCGCCCCACATCGAGCAGGATGCCGCCGGCGAAGATCAGGAGCATGACGCCCGACACACCTGCGGCGCGGGTCTTCCATTTCGTGCCCCGGCTGAGCGCGATCAGGCTCAGCGCATAGACGGCGGCGTCCGACAGGTTGTCGAGGCCATTGGCGAGCAGCGCGCTGGAATCGCCGCTGACGCCGGCGATTAGAAAGGCAAGCGCGATCGCCGCGTTGAGGACCAGCACAATCCAGAGCGTGCGGCGCTCCGCGTCCGTGATCGAGGAAGCAAAGTCAGTCATTGGGTCGTCTTTCGCGCGAGCTGCGTCTTGCGAAACAGGCGGCGATGGCGATTCACGCTGAGGCCGTTGCCGCGCACCTCCTTGGTGAGATAGCGGATTAATGCCGCATCTTGAGCCTGCATGGTTTTGCGCAGGCCGCGCCGCGCCAAATAGCCAAGCGGGCTAAGCACCCCTTCCACAGCGATCGTATGGCGCACCTGTGTCTGCGCGCCGGCTCCGGCGAATGCATATTCCTCGCGAAGGGCAAATATCCCACCAAAGCCGGTCTGCCAGGCGAGCCGGTGAGCCCGTTCGTAGGCAATGATCTTAGCTTCGGCTGTCAGCGGCAGCTCTCCCTTGAGCAGGGAGAAAGTAAGGCTGACGTCGGCATCCGGCGCGGCGATTCCTCGAAAGCGATAACTTGGATGCCACAGCGCGAACGTGGGTAGGTCCACGATATGGGTCCAAGCCCGGATCGGGGTGATGGTCAGCGCGAAAGAGGTTGTTTCCTTCATGCCCGGATAGACCTTCCGCTGGTGTCCAGTGCGGCGGACGGCAAAGCCGCCCGCCGCTGAACACCGTGCATCCCCATTGTGGGGATGCGACGGCCGCCGAGGCTCACAGCGGAGCCTCGGCGAGATCAGGCGTCGGTGCATCGGGCCGCTTGTCGGGCGCTGGAATGTCCATCTCCCTGCGCCCATACCGGGCGTAAAGCGTCGGCAGTAGGAACAGGGTCAGCAGGGTCGCCGAGATGAGGCCCCCGATGACAACCGTCGCCAGTGGCTTTTGCACTTCCGCGCCCGCACCCGATGCGATCGCCATGGGTACGAAGCCGAGCGACGCGACCAGTGCCGTCATGACCACGGGGCGTAACCGCATCATCGCGCCTTCATAGGCTGCTTCCGATCGGTCCATACCTCGGGCCATCAGTTCCTGGATCGACGTTACCATGACGAGCCCGTTCAGGACGGCGATGCCGGACAACGCGATGAACCCGACCGCCGCCGAGATCGAGAAGGGCATGCCTCGCAGGAACAGGGCGAGCACGCCCCCCACCAGCGCCAGCGGCACGCCGGTGAACACGATCGCGGCGTCGCGCACGCTGCCGAGTGCCCCGTAAAGCAAGAGCATGATCAGCACGAAACAGCCCGGCACCACCAGCATCAGCCGCTCGGTCGCTGATTGCAGGTTCTCGAACTGGCCGCCCCAATCGAGATACTGCCCGGCAGGCAGACGCACCTCGCTCGCAATTGCGGCCTGCGCATCGGCAACCACGCCAGCTACGTCACGGCCACGCACGTTCGCCTGCACCACGACACGCCGCTTGCCGTTCTCGCGGCTGATCTGGTTGGGACCATCGGTGACGCCGATGTCGGCCACGCTTTGAAGCGGCACGAACCCGCCGTTCGGCAGCGGTACCGGGACCTGACCGAGCGTTTGCAGATTGGCGCGTGCCACATCCGACAGGCGGATGGTGACGGCGAACCGCCGATCGCCCTCGAAGATCATACCAGCATCTCGGCCACCGATCGCAGCCGAGATCGTGTCCTGCACAGTCTGCGCGGTGATACCGAGCCTCGACATGATGTCGCGGCGCGGCTGAATGTCGAGCATGGGCAGGCCCTCGGTCTGCTCCACCCGAACGTCAACGGCGCCTTCCGTCTTGCGCAACACGGCCGCAATGGCATTGGCTGTCGAATTCATGGCGTCGGTGTCGTCGCCGAACACCTTCACCGCGAGGTCGCCGCGCACGCCGGCGATTAGCTCGTTGAAGCGCATCTGAATGGGCTGGGTGATCTCGAACGCACCGCCCGGTAGACTTTCAAGCGTCTTCTCGACCTTCGCCACCAAGTCAGTCTTGCTGAGCCCCGAGTCCGGCCATTCGTCGCGTGGCTTCATGATGATGAAGGTGTCCGAAATGTTAGGGGGCATGGGGTCGGCGGCGAGTTCCGCCGTGCCCGTTTTTGAGAAAACGAACCGCACTTCGGGCAGCTTGCCGATCTCGCGCTCGATCCGCGACTGCATCGCCTGACTCTGATCGATTGACGTCCCCGGCACGCGGAGCACTTGGGCGGTCAAATCGCCCTCGTCGAGCTGGGGCAGAAACTCCTGGCCTAGGAACGAGAAGGTGAGGATGGCGGCAAGAAACGCGCCGACACCGACGCCCATGGTGAGCGTCGGCCGCTTCATCGCGCGGTCAAGTCCCGGCTCATATTTGCGCTTGAGCCACGTCATGATCCGGCCTTCCTTTTCCTCGACGGGCTTCGACAGCCAGATGGCGAGCATGGCCGGCACGAAGGTCAGTGAGAGGATGAAGGCGAAGACGAGTGCGATGATGACTGTCATCGCCATCGGCGTGAAGGTCTTGCCCTCAACACCTGTGAGCGTGAGCAGCGGCACATAGACGAGGATGATGATTGCCTGCCCGAACACGGAAGGGCGGATCATCTCGCGCGCGGCCTGAGCAACGACGGACAGCCGTTCCTCGAGCGCAAGCGTGCGGCCATAGTGATGTTGTCGTTCGGCGATCCGCCGCAGCGCGTTTTCAACGATGATGACCGCGCCATCGACAATAAGACCGAAGTCCAACGCGCCAAGGCTCATCAGATTGGCAGAGACACCGCCTTGCAACATGCCGAAGCTGGTCATGGCCATAGTGATCGGAATGACTAGCGCCGCGATCAGCGCCGCCCGGAAATTGCCGAGCAGGACGAACAGCACGACGATGACGAGCAGCGCGCCTTCGGATAGATTCTTCGCCACCGTCTTGATCGTTGAATTGACCAGCGCAGTGCGATCGAGCACCGGTTGTATGACCACATCAGTCGGCAGCGAGGCGTTGATTTCGCCGATCCGTTCCGCGACCGCAGAGGCGACCGTGCGGCTGTTCTCGCCGATCCGCATGATGGCGGTCCCGACCACGACCTCCTTGCCGTTCTCAGACGCGGAGCCGTAGCGGATCGCTTGGCCGAGACGCACTTGCGCCACCTGGTCGAGCCGGATCGGCGTGCCTTCGCGGGTCGCGATGACGGTCCCGGCCAGCTCGCTGACATTGCGGATGCGCGCATCGGAGCGGACGGCCAGGCCCTCCCCACCACGATCGACCACGCCGGCACCGACGCCGACATTATTCTCTTCAAGTGCGCGGGCGAGGTCGGTCAGGTTCAGCCCCAAGGCGGCAAGCCGCTGGACATCGGGAATGACCTGAAACTGCTTCACATAGCCGCCGATCGAGTCGACGCCGGCAAGGCCCGGTGTGTTCTTGAGCAGCGGCGCGACGATCCAATCCTGCGTGGTGCGCAGATAGGTCGCCTGATCGGCCTCGCTGACGAGACGGTCGCCCTCCGGCGTGATGTAGCTGCCATCGGGTTGCATGCCGGGCTCGCCCGGCTTGTGCTTGTCCTCCTTCCGATGCATGAAATGGACCGTCCACATATAGACTTCGCCCAGGCCTGTCGCGATCGGCCCCATGGTTGGAACCGCACCTTCGGGTAGGCTTTCCTCGGCGACGCGCAGCCGCTCGGACACTTGCTGGCGGGCGAAGTAGATGTCGGTCGAATCCGTGAATACGGCCGTGACCTGGGCAAAGCCGTTGCGGCTAAGCGAGCGGGTATATTCAAGACCGGGAACACCGGCGAGCGCGGTTTCGATCGGAAAGGCGATTTGCTTCTCGACCAGCTCGGGTGAAAGGGCCGGCGCGCTGATGTTTACCTGCACCTGATTGTTGGTGATGTCGGGAACAGCGTCGATCGGCAGGCGAGAAAGCGCCCAGCCTCCGATGGCCGCGGCGATGAGCGTCATGAGCAGGACGAACCAGCGACGCTCGACGGAAAATGTGACGATGCGATCGATCATGATCAATGCCCATGCTCCGCTTCGCCCTTCCCGAGCTCAGCCTTGAGGGTGAAGCTGTTGGGGCCGGCGAGCTGTTCGTCGCCCTTGAGCCCCGACGTCACGACCACATTGTCGCCGCTTGGGTTTCCGAGCGTGATGGGGGTGGCCCTAAAGCCATGATCGGTGCGCACGAACACGGTGGACCGGCCTTCGACCGTCTGCACCGCGCTTTGCGGCACAAGCAGCGCCGCCGGGCCGCCGCCGGGAAGCTGGATCGACGCCGTGACCGGCTCGCCCACACGCCATTGGCCCGCGCGGTTGTCGATGACCGCGATCACGCTGGCGAGCCGCGTGGTTTCGTCCAAGATGGGCGAGACGAAATCGACCCGTGCCACCGATCGGCGATCGCCCGAGACGATTTCGATCTGCGAACCAGGTCGCACCTTGCCGGCGTCTGTCGGCGACAGGGCCAGCGTGACCGCGACACGCCCAAGATTGGCGACACGGAACAGTTCCGCATCGGCCGCGACTGTCTGACCCAGCGTCACGCTGCGCGCGACGACCTGCCCCGAGAGGGGCGCGCTGATCGCGATGCGATTGAGCGCGCCTCCGCCGCCGCCCGCCGCCGACACCTGCTGCTGCGCGAGACGTAGCGCGATACGCGCTTCGGTGGCTGCCGTGCGTGCCGCGATCAGATCCTGTTCGGGCGACACGCACTCGTTGAACAGGCGCTGCTCACGACGAAGGTTGCTTTCGGCCAGCGCCAGCCTCGCGCGCGCCGCCTCGATCTCGGCGTTGAGTGATGCCGCCTCGCGGCTTTCGATGATAGCGAGCGTCTGCCCGCGTCCGACTGACTGGCCCAGGTTGCGGGTGAGCGAGACGACACGACCGCCGATGGCGGCGGAAACGACCTGCATCCCTTGTGGGTCGCCTTCGATCGTTGCCGGGAGGGTCAACGCGCCGCCGCCGCTGCGGATGACGCGCACTGTCTCAATGCCAGCCTTGCGAATCTGATCGGCGCTAAGGTCGATTTCGCCTTCTTCATCGGCATGACCTTCTTCTGCGGCCGAGGCAGCATTCTGCGCATCATCAGCCGTCTTCTCGCCGCCAGAGCATCCGGCCATCAGCAATGCGGCCAACGTAAGCGGCAACGCCGCTATGGTACGGGTTTTCATTATCATTCCCCCTGTGTGGTCGGCGCGCGGGCGGTAAGCCGCTCAAGCTGCGCCTGGGCGATGTGGTAGGAGAGCAGCGCGTCGATAGCCGCCGCCCGCGTCGCGGCGAGCGTCCGTTCGGCATCGAGCAAATCGAGCTGGCCGAACTTCCCCTCCCGATAGCCGATGCGGGCTATGCGGGCGGCTTCTTCGGCCGCCGCGAGTGCGGGACCGCTGGCCGCTGCCGCGCTGGTGGCTGCGTTGGCGGCATCGGCTTGAGCGCGCGCGATGGCCTGATCGACATCGAGCGCTGTGAGACGCCGCTGCGCATCGGCACGCTGCCGTTCAGCAGTTGCTTGGTTCAAGGCCGCGCGCCCGTTGTTGAACAACGGGATCGGGATCGACATGCTGAAGATAGCCGCTGTGTCGTTGGTCTGCTCTAACCGGCGAGCGCCGGCCCCAAGAGTCAGATCCGGCACGCGCTGCGAGCGGGCGAGCCGCACACCCGCATCGGCGATGGTGAAATCGGCATTGGCTGCCGCCATCACGAGCGTGCCCGCGCTCTCTATCGGCCGTAACGGGCCATAGGTCGCCGGGATTCGGGAGAACCAGTCTGCATCGAGTGGTCCCGAAATTGGCTGGCCGATAATGCGTGACAGGGTGAACCGTGCGACTGCGACGGCCCGTTCCTCACGCAACAGCGCAGCGTCGGCGTTGACCCTCGCCACGTTCGCTCTCTCGGCTTCAAGTGGCGAAGCACGACCCGCTTGCACACGCACACGGGCGGCTCTTAGTGCTTCATCAGCAATCCGGGCCTGATCCTCGGCTGTGACAAGTCGGCGCTCCGCCGAGGCGGCCTCCGCATAGGCGCGCACGACACTGAGCCGGAGATCGGCTTGCGCGATCGCCGCCTGTATCGTCGCCCGGTTCGTCCGGGCGTCGGCGACGGCGATCCGCGCCGATCGCTTGCCGCCCAGTTCGATCGGCAACGTAAGCGATGTCGTCGCTTCAAGGCTCTGTGTTCCGCGATACTGGCCGGAGCCGGCGACATTTTCAGCCTCGACCGTGACGCTCGGATTGGGACGTAGGCCCGCAACTTGGCGTCCGGCTTCCGCCGCGCGGATGTCCGCCGAGGCTGCCTCAAGCGCTGGCGATACGGCGCCCGCGAGTTCGAGAGCACGGTCAACAGTAAAAGCCGACCCCGTCAGTGCGGGCGACCTGCTTTGTTGCTGCGCCGGCCTGGCCTCAGCCAGCGGCCCGGTTTGAGCTTGCGCGATGCTCGCGCAAGCGGTCGCGGCTAGCAAAGCCGCGAGTGATCGGTGCATGATCGAAAGACTCCTGACAATTCCGAAGAAGCCCCCAGAGGGAGCAGGTTAGAATTGTCAGGCTTTCGGAGGGCGGTGCGCGGGAGCTGTCAGAGTGGAAACCAGATTCGTCGCGTTCCCAAGCACAGGCGACGCGGTCCGCAGATGTACTACGGGTACGAAGCCGTCCTTCACAGGCTCGCCAATCTGGTGGCCATGGCAACCGCCGTGATGGTGCGGCGTCGCCTTGCCGTCGTCAGATGGGACCTCATCCCGATCGCCATCGGCATGACCGAGACCTGCCGCGACATTCGAATCGAGGCAACCGATGGGTTCGGCAGCATGCGCAATCGCGCCCACCATCAACGATAGTGAGACGAGGCACATGAGTATGAGGGCTAGGAAGCGTCCCATCGAACGGGCTATAGCATAATGATCAAGTCAGAAAAGGCTTCCTTTCGTGAGCTCGGCTTTGGTGTACCGTTATATCATGCATTTTGTGTGTTCGATGAAGTGACCGTGGCTAAATCCTGACCGTCGACTTGGCGCATGATCAGAACGGTTTCACGGGCATAACATTCCGACAGAATAGGCTGACTGCAGGCATCAAAACTATTGCTCAGCGCATCTGAAAACCTAAACTCACCTCAGAATGGAAGTAGCGCTGATCTGACACTTACAGTTAGCCTAGCTTCGCCATCAGCCGCCCGGCCGCACCCTGCTCAGCGGCAAGGTTGCGATTATAGGCGAGCGGCATGCGCGGACTTTTCCAGCGCAACGCGTCCATGATGCCAGTGAGGCCCTCGCCGCTGGCGAACAGGTCCTGGTTGAGTCCCACCCGCGTCGAGTGGGCGCTGATCCCCTTGAGCAGCCGCACCAGATCATCAGCGGTCAAGTCGCCGAGCGCCCCGCGATCGAACGCCCGCTGGATGATCCGTCGCCAGATCGGGCCGATCGATCCCGGGTGTAGTGCGGCCTCGCCGACATCGTACTCCACCCGCGCCGCCATCGCGCGTTTGGGCAGCGTCTTGCGCAGGTCCCAGGCCTCACGCCCCGAGATGCTGGCGATCGGCCGGCCCGGATCCGCCAGCCTCGCTTTATAGCGCCGCACCTGCACGCGCCGAAACAGCGGGCCCGCGGCGATCCCCGAGGCCGCGCGCCACGCCGCAATAGCCCGTACCGAGCGAGGCGATATAAATGCGGTCGCCCCCTCCCCCTCCTGATCCGCCTTGCTGCGCGGGATTTCGAGCAGCCGTGCCTCCGGATCGAGAGCGTCCACGATATGCTCCACCGCAACCGCCACTAGTTCGGAGGCGCGCAGGCCCGTGTCATAAGCCGCCGACAGCAACGCGCGATCGCGCAGCCCCGGCAGATCGTCGCCGCAGGCCTCCAGCAGCGCGCGAATGTTGAGCCCGCGAGCCTGGTCCCGCTCGACATCCTTGACTGGCCCCTTGAATCGCAGCGGCCTCGCCTGCTTTTGCGCCGTGCCAGTTCTCCGACGGATCGCCGCCAGACGCAGCTTCACCAATGGCGCCTGGGTCGGATCCTTAAGTTCGAGCAGTTGATGGACCTTGGCGATCGACGCTTTGTAGCGACCGAGCGAGGCGGGTTTGGCACCCTCCCCCGCGCGCGCATCGAGATAGTCGGCGACCATCTCAGGCGTCGCCGGGAGTGCAATTCGCTGTGTGCGGCGACACCACGCATCGAACGCCTCAATATCGGATCTCAGCGCGCGGACGCTGTGGGGCGACGATGCGGCCTGATAGGCGGCGATCAGCGCCTCGTTCACGACGATCGGCTCGACAGCCCTCATCTGCACGATCGCCCATGGAAGGTCGCCTAACGGCGCAATGGGCGTCAGCGCAGTCTCAGCGGCCGCTACAACGGATTCTCGCTCTTCTCGGGCGGTATCGGTGCCCATGACGTGCCACGCTCCTCAGGCGGGCTTGTACGCCACCTAATAAAGAGAGGTCAATTCCGGATATGTGATAACTGCAATTATCACGGGTGCTTGGGAGCAGCACTCATAGCCGACTTTCTATACCGCCGTTTAAGTTTAATTTTGGTCCGCGAACGCCAGCAATTAAAGCTTCCTTTGCGTCCGCATCAGCGGCATAAAGCAGACCCTATGGCCCCCTCCCCTGCCGCGCCCGACCTGCTCACCGCTTATGCCACCGCCCAGGCCGCGCTCGTTCGGATCGAGGAACGCGGCAAGCTCAGCCCGGTCCGCGGGCCCTGGCGCACGCGCACCGCGCTCGCTGAGCGCCAGGCGCTCGCCGCCGCCGATGCGGTCGACTGGTCCGTAGACAATGTGACGATCGATGCGCGCGGCCGGCTGGTACCCAGCGCCTATGACCTCACCCATTGGAAACAGGCAATCGGCGCGCCCATCACGCTCGCCGCCTTGGCGCAGGATCCCGCCGCGCTGCTCGCCTGGCTCGGGGCCGATCAGCCCCGGGCGTACGACGCGTGGGCCGCGCCGCTCGAGCGCGATCCGGACGCGCGTCTCGCCGCGGTCGCGCGCTGGCAGCAAGCGTGCCGCGCCCTCCCCCCTGCCCCGCCCCTGCTCCACGCCGCGCGTCTGGCGGCGCTGTGGCGTCAGCACGCGCCGCTGGGCAAGGGCGACCGTGTCGCCAGCCTGTTGATCGGCGATCGCTGGGGCGCGGGCCGCTGGCGGGGCTCGCAGGGCGGGCTGACCGCGCTCGGGCTGCAGCATGGCGGGGCGGCCTGGACAATCGCGCAGGGCGCCGCGCTCGATCGGCTCTGGCTTGAGGCGATCGCCGCGGGCGCCACCGCGCATTGCGAAAGCGAGACCCGGCTGCGCGGTTATGCCCAGCGCGCGGGCCAAGTGTTCGAGCGCCGCCGCCGCTTGGGGCGCTTGAAGGAGGTGATCTGGTTGGCGATGGCGCGTCCGTTCGTGACCAGTGCGCAGGTCGCGCACGCGCTGGGGCTGACTTCGGCCGGCGCGATCAAGCTGCTGACGATCGCGGTCGATGAAGGGCTGTTGCTCGAACGCACGGGCCAGGCAAGCTATCGCTCTTACGCGATCCCCGTCACCGCCCCCTCCCCTCCGCCCCGCCGCCGTGTGGATCCGTTTGCGCCGGATTTTTGGGCGCGCGAGGGAGAAACGGAGCCCCGCTCAGAGCCTCTCTGAGCGGCAAATGCCGCCTTTGGTAAGGCATAGGTATCTGGAGCCGCTAAAAGCGCTGTACGGGCTTCTGAGGGGATTTTTGGGCTATTTCATGGTTTGTTCTGTTTCGCCTCAGCCGCGGTGGCGCGACGGTCGGGAACGCACGCTCAGAATGCGGCGGGACTGGCGATGTCTAATGACAGGCAAGCGGAACCTGCGCGGCGGTAGCGTGCGGGATATAGGCCTTCGCGCCATTTTGCATGACACGCTGCCAGCTTTTATTATCGTCGCGCAAACGGAGGGCCCAGTCCGGCCACGCCCCTCCCCTGACGGTCTGGGATCTGATGATCGTGCTTTTGAGCCCAATCACTAGAGCTCGGCGAAATGCCCATCAACGATCCGCCCGGGCTTCGTTAAACCGTCAAGTCCCCGGACTATGAGCTTGCGAGCATTCTCTCCATCGAACCACGCGGAATGCCTCGCGTGGTGCTTAGAAAGACGCCAGATTGTGCGAGGTGTGTTGAAACGCAATTAAGGGCCGCACTGGCGCTTACGACATTTGACCAGTTCGGCGGATAGGATCCTTAGGCATGGGCAAGATATGGCAATTGCTTTCCGCTATGCGACCGAATGCTCTCGCACCGCTTTGATGTTAGTTACCAAACCGAAAATGGCGTAAAGGCATCCGCCATCCATCTTTCTTTTTCCAAAAAAGGAAATCTCAGAATCCGCCGCAGGCGAAAACGTTAATGAGTTATACCTTAAAGTTAAAAGGTTACGGCTGTGCGGATCAGCTGAGAAAGCAATAAAGCTGGCGATTCGCGGACCGCCCAACGAATCTAATAACACGACGATAATTGCCTGATACCACGACGCCGGGATTCTAATAACACGACAGCTTAGGCCTGATAGTACGACCGGCCTCTCAAAGGCCGTAAAAAGTGCTAACGGGTAGGCTTGCCGTACTCGATGTGTGGCGACGGTTAGCGTTTCGATTCGCATTTCAGCGATCAACCACAAACCGGCGATTCAGGTGTGACGCGACTTATGGGTGGGAGGCGTGTTATCGGGAATGTCATCCATCTGAGCCGACGTGTTATTAAAAATCTAGTGGTAGCCCAGGAGCTATCCGGCCGCATAAGCCCTGCTCACTGTTGTCTCCGCTCGCTGCGGGCCGAATGCGAACTTCATTTACCCATTCGCCCGTTTAGCGCCGTGACCCGTCTAGGGGCTTTGGATCTGACGTGTTTTTAGAATCATTAGCCTACCCTTTCCGATTAGTTCTCTTGAGCGCCTCGTGGGTACTCCTGGGGCTAATAACGATAGCATGCGCCGCAGCACAAGGATTCCCGAAAACACGACAGGTGGGCGTACCAAGCGGCCTCGGCGGCAAGTGATCGCCAGCGGACGAGGGGTGATGAAGTGCAGACCGGCGTCGTCCCTTCGTTCGGATCTAGGGCGCATTCAGTTTCTGGGAGTTGGCGCGGCTCGTCGATTGTGAAGTCTCGGTAGAGTGGTCCGCGCCCACGAATGCACGTTTGGCCGGATCCGAATACATCGGCACAGCCGTTTCACAGGCAATCGTTGGGCAACTCACCGCAATCACAGAATAGGAAGAGGAGGCGCAGCCGGATTGACTGCGTCCAAGCTCAAAAGCCGGGTAAACTGTATTTATTGCGCTCGTGGTGCTTCTTCATGAACCCATAAAAGCGTTTCGAATAATTTCTCGGCATCTCTTCGGGGTTACTATTTAGAAACGCATCGAACTGCTTGATGAGGACGTCCAGATCCCAGCCGGGGCATTCCGTTTTGATTGCCGCATAGATCTCCGGATCAAGAACCTCATGTGCCCGACCACCGCGGCGCCTCGGCGCAATTGCCGCAGCTGCGACGTAGCTCGGATCGTGGGGGTCGCCACTTGGGTGGGATGGGGCAACCTTTAGGCCGGAAATCGCGCGCTGAACAAGAGTGCGCGCCAGCTTGGGATCAACTAATTCCTCGCCTAGGTCTTCCGATGCCTGCTTAAAGCGTGGTTCGATGGGCGCAGGGCGGGCGGGACTCTTAGGTGAGCGGGCAGGGGAGGGGGGGGCGGTCCGTTTGCGGGACGCCACCTCCTGAGGACGGTCCAAATACCGCCGCATCACCATCTTGAGCTTGGGACGCGGTGTTTCGGCGCCGATCACCTCCAGGCTTATCTCTGGCAGACTATTTGCTCGCGCGAGTTCAAGAATTTTGTTCTTGAACGAGGGCAAGGAGCTTTCGCTGCCGCTCTTCTGATGCAGGGTCTCGAAGCCGATCGTAAAACCCTCCGCCCCGTTCCCACCGGCATGTTTACGGCTCGCCCGGTAAAGCCATTTGCCGAGACCGCTTGTGATCTCGAAATAGAGAGGAGAGATTGCGAGCACGTTTCGCCTATCCATCACCCCGTCAAAGAACCATTTCGACAAGGTGATTTCCATCCCCAGCGATCGCTGTGTCCGCTCATCGACCAAGTGAGTATAGCTATCAATCCACGAGAAAGTTGTCTCGCGGGTTTTCGAGTTGGCACGAATGTTGGTCTTGATCGTGGTCGCCTGAAGTCGATCGAGGGCGCCGATAAGGCGCTCATATGCTCTTCCGCTGACTCCCCAGCAAATCCGTTTGAGAAGGTCGCCTGGTTGAAGCCGGATGGTTGGTGAGAGATCGTTCGCCCCGCGTTCGCGGAGCTCGTTCAGATGAGACGCAAGATAGATCATAATGTCTGCGTCCCAAATAGTCGCCATCCCGTATTCCGGGTTTGCAGACACGTGAACCGTGACCTGTTTATCTGGGCTCACATATTCAATTGGCTTTATCCGCTTTTTCTTAGAAAGACTAAAAAACGGCCGCTGCAT